>NZ_JAMXWS010000003.1:0-463056 GCF_051043335.1 Leucobacter sp. gxy201 | reverse complement strand
AACCGCTAGAGCTTCTCCGCGCGGATGACGTAGTGCGTGCCGTCGAGCCCGTCGACGAGGAACCGCGCCGAGAACTTCCCGTTCGCGCCCTCCACCAGCCAGTTCGGCTTGAGCACCGGGATCGGTGCGCCGATCGGCGAGATGTCGATGCGCATGCCGAGCTTGACGGTCTTCACGACCTTCGTGCGTACGAGGGCGCGGGCTGCGATCTGGGCGTCCTCGGCGCTCACGCCGGTGCGCAGCTCGCCGAGTCGGTCGAGCTCCTCCTGCCACTGCGCAGGGTCGATCTCTTCGCCCGATGGCTCGAAATCGGCGATGAAGCTGCGGCCCGAGTGCGCATTCACGAGCACGTTCATGACGGTGCCGGCCGGCTCGCCGCCGTCATCCGCCGTGCGGCGACGAGGGATCAGGCCGCGGGTGCGCACCTGCAGGCGGGCCCACCAGAACGGGTGGAACACCTCGCTGGCCACCGCCTCAGCTCCCGGCACCTTGCGGCGCAGCACGGCGATGGCGTCGCGCTCCGAGGTGAGCCGGGCGAGGCTCACCGCTGCGGTTTCATCGAGGGCGGACCGCCCGGGGCGCCGGCCCCGGGCGGTCTCTCCGTTACTTGCCAGAGGCATTCTGCGGCACCTGCGCCGACAGCGCATCGTTCTGGCCGGTCAGCATGCGTGCGGGGATCGGACCGATCTTGTCGGTCTCGATGAGCGCCTCCACGATGTGCGCGGGGACGGGGTGCGACTTCTGCGTGGCGAGCGACACGAGGATGAGCCCCAGTGTCGAGCAGACGATGCCGATGCCCATGGGGTCGACGCCGGTCGAGTCGACGAGACCGCTCAGCTGCCAGCCGACCGACGAGACCGTGCCGAGCAGCATCGACGCGATCGCGCCGGGAACGTTCGCCTTCTTCCACCAGGCCGCGCCGATGTACACCGGTACGAAGGCCGCGCCGAGCACGGTGGTCGAGAAGATGACGACCTCCGCGACCGCGGGCGGGTTGTTCACGGCGACGATGTAGCCGATGGCGGCGAGCACGAAGACCGTGATGCGCGAGATCCAGACCGACTGTCGGTCGCTCAGGTTCTTGATGAAGAAGCGCTGGATCAGATCCTGGCTCGCGATGGTGCCCGACTGCAGCAGCAGGGCGTCGGCCGTCGACATGATGGCGGCCATGATGCCTGCCATGACGATACCGACGGCGAAGTTCGGCAGCACCGTATCCGCGACCTCGAACACCGCGAGCTCGGGATTGTCGAGGTTCGGCAGGATGATCAGGGCCATGACGCCGACGATGTAGGGCGCCGGGATGAACAGCAGGTTGAAGCCAGTCGCGTAGAGGCTCGCCGAGCGTGCCACCGAGGGCTTCTTCATCGCCATGTGGCTGACGTTGACGTGCGGCCAGCCCATGTATCCGATCGAGAAGACGAGCACGGCGCCGATGATGACGCCCCACTGCACGGAGCCGATGCCGTCGGGGCCCCACATGGTCAGCAGGTTCGGGTTGATCTCGGCGACGGCCTCGTTACCGGCGGTCCAGCCGCCGATGGCCTGCATGGTGCCGACGAGGATCCAGACCATGCCGATGAGCATGATGATGGCCTGCACGAAATCGGTGTACGCCACGGCGAGGTAGCCGCCGAGGAAGGTGTAGAAGACGATGACGCCGACGGCGATGAGCAGCGACCAGGCGTAGGGCACGCCGGTGACCATCTCGAGGCCGCGGCCGCCCGCGATGAACTGGCTCATCACGTAGAAGAAGATGCAGAACAGCGCGATCGGCGCCGCGATCGCGCGGATCCAGCGCGACGGGTAGCGGTGCTCGAGGTATTCGATCGACGTCAGCGACCCGAGGATCTGCGAGAGCTTGCGCATGCGGCGGCCGAGGATCGACAGGTTGAGCACGCCGCCGCCGATGTCGCCCATGGCGTACCAGAGCGAGTAGTAGCCCTTCGTGTATGCGAGCGAACCGGCGCCCAGGAACATGTACCCCGACATCGACGACGACTGCAGGCGCAGCGCGGTGACGGCGGGGCCGAGGCTGCGCCCGCCCAGCAGGTAGCCTTCGGCGCCCTTCGATCCGATCTTGAGCGTCCATACGCCGATGCCGGCCATCGCGATGAAGTAGACGATGAGGAACCAGGTTTCGATGTTCATGCTGCGCCACCGCCCTCGGTACGAGCAGCCGTGATGCCGGTGTCGGCATCTTCCTCGACGTCTTCAGCACTCCAATGGCGCGACACGTAGACGAACACGAGGGTGTAGATGACCCATATTGAAGGTATACCGAAAATAATTATCGCCGTACTTGCGGGCAAGCCGAACATAAGAACACCTCGCTGTGATTCTTGTTTATGTACACATTAATGCCGGAGCGATCACAGCCTACATCAATCGAGCAGGGACGCAAATCAGCCCGGAGCCCGGAGGCGGGCCCCCGTCCTAAGCCGGAAGCGCGACGTCGGCGCGGATGCGGGCGACGACTTCGGGCGGGCTCGTGCACTCGCCGAGCCGATTCGGCTTGCCGTCGCCGTGGTAATCGCTCGCGCCCGTGACCTCGAGGCCGAGCGACACGGCATGCGCGGCGAGCGGCGGCAGCCAATCGGCCCGATTCTCGGGATGGTCGAGCTCGACTCCACCGAGTCCCGCCTCCGCGAGCTCCGCGAGGTCGTCGACCGGGAGCGGCCGACGCTGACGGCTCGCGGCGGGGTGCGCGATCACCGGGAACCCGCCGGCGTCGCGCACGAGCCGGATGGCGTTCGCAGTGTCGACCGCATAGGTGTCGAGGTAGTAGGGCGAGGCCGGCGAGAGCATCTCGGCGAAGGCCGCGCTGCGATCGACGGCGTAGCCCGCCGCGACCAGAGCGTCGGCGATGTGCGGCCGCCCGACGGTGCGCACATCGTTCGAGCCGACGACCGCGTCCCACGAGATCGCGTACTCCCCCGAGAGGCGACGCACCATCTCGCGCGCCCGAGCCAGGCGCGATTCGCGTATTTCGGCGAGCGTTTCGAAGAGCTCGCCGGCCTCGGACCGGATGCCGTAGCCGAGCAGGTGCCGCGACAGCCCCCGATGCTTCGTGGTGATCTCGATCCCGGGCACGAAGTCGACTCCGGCAGCGGCGGCCGCCTCGCGCGCCTCGCCCCAGCCGTCGATGGTGTCGTGGTCGGTGAGCGCGAACCCGGCGAGCCCGATGCGGGCCGCCTCGCGCGCGATCTCGGCCGGAGAAGTCGTGCCGTCCGAGAACGTCGAATGGGTGTGCAGGTCGTAGCCCGCAGCCGGCATCGATTCCATCCCCTCATTCTAGGCGGCCGGGGCGCTCGCGGTCCGCTCCGCCCTCGGAGCGGAACGCTGACCGCAGGCTGGCATGATGGAGGCATGAGCGCACACGAGCAGCAGACGCACGACGCGACGATCGATCACAGCAGCCGCAGCACGACCCCGCGGTCGACCGAGTTCCTCGAGTACATCTCGAGCGCCTGGGCCGAGCGCGCGGAGCCGCTGCCCGAAGCGCATGCGGCGGCCCCGTTCGCGGCGGCTCGTCGTGCCGCACTCGGCGCCCAGTTCGTCGGCGAACGGCTGGTGATCGCCGCGGGTGCGATGAAGCAGCGCTCGAACGACACCTTCTACGGCTTCCGCGCGCACAGCGCCTTCGCCCATCTGACGGGCTGGGGCTCGGCGAGCGAGCCGGGGGCGGTGCTGGTGCTCGATCCCTGCAGCGAGGCAGCGCCGGGCGGCGCGGGCGACGGCACCGTCGAGGCGCCGACGCACACCGCGACGCTCTTCTTCCGCGAGGCGGCCGGGCGCGACAGCGACGAGTTCTTCGCGAACCCCGAGATCGGCGAGTTCTGGATCGGCGCTCGCCCGACTCTGGCGCAGGTCGCGGCCCTGCTCGGGCTGGCCACTGCCCCCCTCGCGGAATTCGAGGCGCGGGACACCGATCGCACCCTCGACGACGCGGAGCTCGCCCGCGCGGCGTCGGAGCTGCGCCTCGTGAAGGACGCCTACGAGGTCGCCGAGATGCGGGCCGCCATCGGCGCGACCGCGCGCGGTTTCGACGAGGTGCTGGCCGCCCTTCCCGAGGCGAGCGCGCACCCGCGCGGCGAGCGCATCGTCGAAGGGGTCTTCAACCAGCGGGCGAGGCTCGACGGCAACACCGTCGGCTACGAGACCATCGCGGCCGCGGGGGCGCACGCCTGCACCCTGCACTGGATCCGCAACGACGGCGCCGTACCCGCAGGCGAACTGCTGCTGCTCGACGCCGGCGTCGAGCTCGACAGCCTGTACACGGCCGACATCACGCGCACCGTGCCCGTCTCGGGCAGTTTCAGCCCCGACCAGCGCAGGGTGTACGAGGCGGTCCTCGAGGCAGCGGATGCGGCTCTCGCGATCGTGCGGCCCGGCATCCGCTTCAGCGAGGTGCACGATGCCGCGATGGCGGTCATCGAACGCCGCACCCGCGAATGGGGGCTGGAGATGCCGGCCGCAGGCACCGATACCGCCTACCACCGCCGCTACATGGTGCACGGCACGAGCCACCACCTCGGCCTCGACGTGCACGACTGCGCGCAGGCGCGGCGCGAGATGTATATGGAGGGCACCCTCGAACCCGGGATGATCTTCACGATCGAGCCGGGTCTGTACCTCCAGCCCGACGATCTCACCGTTCCCGAAGCGCTGCGCGGCATCGGCGTGCGTATCGAGGACGACATCCTGGTGACCGAGGACGGCTGCGAGAACCTCTCCGCGGCGATCCCGCGCACCGCCGACGAGGTCGAGGAGTGGCTGCGGAACGCGCGCTGATCGACCCTCACCGAGGGTTCTGACACGCGCGGGGTACAATCGTCGCACTGTGCCTGCCATGACTCGACCGACCTCCCCCGGTCTCCGACGCCTCCGACGCGTGCGCGTCGCGGGCGGGGTCGCGGTCTCGGTGCTGCTGCTCGGCTCGGCGGCGCTCGCCCCGTTCTCGGTCGACACCGCGCTCGCCGACGAGAGCAGCGTCGCCGCCCAGTTGCAGCGGCATCAGGGCTTCACCGCTGCTGCTGCCGAGGCGCCCGCGCTCGATTCCGAGGTGCCCATCGCCGAGGACGCCACGGCGGCGCCCGGCGCCGCGGGACCGCCGGCCGCGGCCGAGTTCACGCTCGACCAGTTCATGTCGAAGGGCGTCGTCAACTGGGGCGGCTACAAGTTCACCTACTACAGCGAGCAGGTGCTGCCCGGCCCGGGCCTCGACATTCCGGGGCGCCACCTGAATGCGGCCGGATACGTGAGCGATGACCAGGGGTTCATCGTGCTCGCGGGGTCGGCCCCGAAGGGCACGGTCTACGAGACGCCCTTCGGTTACCCGGGCAAGATCTACGACCGCGGCACCGTCGGCAACCATCTCGACGTGTACATCCGCTGATCGCGCGAGTGCGCTGTCCCGCGCAGGGCGCTCAGCCGGCGACGTCCCCGTCGACGTAGACCCAGCGCCGCTCGGGCCCGCTCCGCTCGAAGCGACTGCGTTCGCGCTGCTCGAACCGCCCGGACGGGGTGCGCCCGATGGCGGTGAACTCCACGACGCCCGCGCGGTCGAAGGGGCCGCCGCCTTCGGTCGCCTCGATGAGCAGACGGAGCCATCGCACCTCGTCGTCGATCTCGAGCGCCTCCGGCCGGTTCCGCGGGTGCCAGGTATCGAGCAGGTAGTCGGCGAGCCCGAGCACGAAGGCGCTGTAGCGCGACCGCATGAGCCGTTCGGCGGTCGGCGCCGGTTCCCCGCCGTGCAGCGGGCCGCAGCACGCGCTGTAGGGTTCGCCGCGGCCGCAGGGGCAGGGATCGAGCGCCGTCATGCGTGCCAGCGTAGCGTTCGGCGCCGCACCGCCGCGAGTCGGGTGCGGCGCGGCCCGCGCGCCCCGAGAATCGGGATAGGATGGGAGGGATCGGCGCCCTGCGCCCCACCGACATTCGCGAGGAGACAACGTGAAGATCCGCACCCGCATCGCCGCAGCCGTGACCGTGGCACTCGCCTCGGTATTCGTCGCAGCCCCCGCGTTCGCGCACGAGGGCGAGGAGCACTCGATGTTCTCGAGCGCGGGCACCCCGGTCGATGTCGTGGCGATCTCGATCGTCGGCGTCGTACTGCTCGCGGTCGTGCTCATCGGCAGCACGCTCGTCGGCAATCTCTTCGAGAAGAAGTAGACGCCGCTGCTTCAGCCGGCGAAGGGCGGGGCGCAGTTCTGACGAGCTGCGCCCCGCCCTTCGTCATCTCCGTCGGCTCTCCCCCGGCTCCCGCATCCACCCTGCGCGAGACGACGGTGCGAATCTCGCTTCCCCGGATGTGTCTCGTGCACAAGGGTTCGTCTCGCTGTCGACGGGAGCATCTCGCGGCCGAAAGACATGCGATCAACCGAGCGGTTCGCCGGCGATGCGCGCGAGCGCGGCGAGATGTCCCTCGACCGCGTCGCGACCCGCGGCGGTCAGCGCGACCCAGGTGCGCTTGCGGGCATCGCCCGACCCGGGCGAGCTCTCCTTGCGCAGCCGGAGGTACTCGGCGTCGGCGAGCAGCTTGAGGTTCTTCGAGAGGTGCGCATCGCTGACCTCCAGCGTATCGCGGATCACCGCGAACTCCACCTCGTCGGTGCGTCTGAGCAGCGCGCAGATGCGCAAGCGCACCGGCGAGTGGATGAGATCGTCGAATGCGGCCCGCCGATCGGGCGCACTGCGACTCACTTCCCCGCCCCGCTGTCATTCGGCGTCCCGTTCCGCGCGAGCTCCTGGCGCAGGGCCGCGTCGTAACTGCGGCCGATGACGATGACGCCGACGAACGCGATGACCATCGGCACCAGCACCCAGGCCGTCGGCAGCGCCGCCAGCTTCACCGCGAGGCCCGCGACGAAGCTCACCGCCATCAGCACGATGAGTGCGATCATGAACCCGCGCGAACGCCGGCCCGCCGGCTTCGAGACCGCGACGCCGTATCGCTTCGCGTAGACCCGCGGCAGCAGCGCCATCGAGATGATGCCGAAGACGACAATACCGAGGCCGAGGCCGTTCGGCAGCGCCTGCGCTGCCACCATCGTCGCGACGATGGTGGCGAGCAGCGGGTGGTACCACCACGGTGTCACGAGGGCCGCCGCGAGCCGGGCGCCGTCGGTGCCGACGCTCGCGAGCAGCTCGCGGGCGCGCTCCGCCGATGCGCCTTCGCTCGCTTCGTCGCGACCCTCTTCGAAATCACTTTCCATATCGGCAAGCATAATGTCGCTTGCCGAACTGTCAAGCGTTCCCGTCGGGCGCGCCCGGAACGGGCTGGGGCTGATCCCTGACGAAGAAGGAGATCGCGAAGCCGACCGTGCTGACCGCCGCCCCCACGATGAAGGCGATGCGCGTGCCCGCCGCGAGCGAGTGCGGCGTCACCGCCTCGGCGGAGCCCGCGACCGACACCGATACCAGCGTCATCACCGTCACGAACAGCGCCGTGCCCGCCGCGCCCGCCACCTGCTGCGCCGTCGAGATCATGGCGCTGCCGTGCGAAGCGAGGCGCTTCGGCAGCGAACCGAGCGAGACGGAGAACAGCGGCGTGAACACGCCAGCGAGGCCGACGCTGAGCAGCAGGTGCGTGCCGAGCACCTGCCATACGCTGGTCGCGTCGGTGAAGAGCCCCATGCACCACATCGAGAGCGCGGTGACGCCCGTGCCCGGTATCAGCATGAAGCGGGCGCCGCGGCTGTCGACCATGCGCCCGACCGTCGGGCCGAGCAGGCCCATGAGCAGCCCGCCGGGCAGCAGCAGCAGGCCCGTGACCAGCGTGCTCTCGCCGAGCACCTTCTGCACGTAGATCGGCAGCAGGATCAGCGACCCGAAGAGCGCCATCGAGCTGAACGAGAACAGCAGCACCGACAGCGCGTACGGGCGCGTCTCGAAGGTGCGCAGGTCGAGCAGCGCGCGGTCGTCGCGCTGCAGTCGCAACTGTCGGGCCACGAATGCCGCGAGCGCGAGCGCTCCGACGACGAGGGCGACCCACGGCGGCATGAGCGCGTTGCCGTTCGCCGCATCGCCGATCAGGCTGAGCCCGTACACGAGCCCGCCGAACGAGAGCACCGACAGCAGCACCGACAGCACATCGATGCGCGCGACGCGGAGCATGCCGACGTTCGGCATCTTCACGGCGCCGATCACGAGCGCCGCGCCGGCGACCGGCAGCACGAAGATGAACAGCCAGCGCCAGTCGAGCACCTCGAGTATCAGCCCCGAGATCGTCGGCCCGAGCGCCGGCGCCACCGAGATGACGATCGCGATGCGCCCCATGAGGCGACCGCGCTGGCGCTCGGGAACGAGCGTCACCACCGTCGTCATGAGAAGCGGCATCATGATCGCCGTGCCGCCGGCCTGCACCACCCGCCCGAGCAGCAGCATGGTGAAGCCCGGGGCGGCGGCGGCGATCAGCGTGCCCGCGGTGAACAGGCTCATCGCGACGATGAAGAGCGGGCGCGTGTCGACGCGCTGGATGAGCATGCCGGTGATCGGGATCACGACGCTCATCGTCAGCAGGAACGCCGTCGTCAGCCACTGGCCGACCGCCGCGGTGATGCCGAGGTCGTCCATGACGGGCGGCAGCGCCACGCTCATGATCGTCTCGTTGAGGATGACGACGAAGGCCGAGGCGAGCAGCAGCCAGATCGCGAGCTGTTCGCGGGCGCCGAACTCCGGCTCCCCCGCATCGCCGAAGGGTTCGGAGTGGGCCGAAGGTGAATCAGACATAAGAGGTCAAGCCTACCGGAATCTCCGCGCTAGTTCTTCGCCGCACCGCTCTTTTCTGCCGGAGACTTTTCAGTGACCGGCTTCTCCGTCGCGGGCTTCTCGGTCGCGGGCTTCTCCGTCGCGGGCTTCTCGGTCTGAGAGTCCTCGGTCGCGGATCTCTCGGCGGCGCTCCGCTCCGCCTCCTGCTCCTGCCACTGCGTGCAGGCCGTCTCCGCGTCCGCGGGCAGCCCGAGCGCCTCTCGAGCCTCGGCCGCTGCGACGCCGGCGTCGGCCGCCCCCTTCCACGAATAGACGGTCGCCTTCTCGATGGGCAGGTCGGCGACCTTCTCGGCCTGCTTCGCGTCATCGCGCAGCGTGTCGCGCACCGCCTCGACCTCGTCCACGGCATCCGCCGGCCAGGCACGATCCTTCGGTTCGAGCTGCCCCGCGGCACGCTCGCTCGCCTCGCCGACCGCGAGCATCGCCTCGGAGAAGCCCTCGGTGCCGTCGTCGCCGCGGGACTGGGCGATCCGCAGACGATCGACTTCCACGTCGAGCTCATCCCACGCTTCGTTCACCGGGCACACGGCCGACAGGTAGAGCCCGCCCGCCTTCGTCGCCGACAGCACTTCCGGCTCCGGCGGCTCCTCGGGAGCGGCGGCCTGGCAGCCGATGAGCAGCAGCGCGGCGGTCGCGGATGCTGCGGCGCCGGCTGCTCTCCAGGTCCTCGTACGCATCATCTCAGAATAGCGCGAGGGGGATGGGATTATGGTGGGCTCATGGCGAGATACCAGGACGAAGCCGCAGCCGCAGCAGACGGCTTCACCATCGTGCACCAGGCCGACCGGCACCGATACGCCCTGCTGCAGCAGCCCGGTGGCGAGGCGGGGCCCGGCGCGCCGGAACCCCGCATGATCGGCGAGGCGCACTATACCCTCATCGGCGACGACGCGATCGATTTCGATCACACCGTCGTCGATCCGTCGCTGCGCGGCACCGGGCTCTCGGGCGTGCTCGCCCGACGCGCGCTGACGGGCAGCGCGGCGGACGGCCGACGCATCCTTGCATCGTGCTGGTTCATCGAGGGATACCTCGCGAAGCATCCCGAGCTGCGCCGAGACGTTCCGCAGTCGCAGAAGCGCGAGACGCACGACGAAGGCTGAGCGCCCTCGCCTCACTTCTCCTTGCGGGTGCGCATGCGCAGGCGTGACGGCTTCGCGCTCTGCTGCTGGATGAGCTCCGTGAGGTCGCGTTCGATGAACTGCTGGATACGCCCTTCGCGCGCCCCGCGGTACTCGTCGTTGTCGCCGCCGCTGTAGTACGGGTGCGACGCGCGCTCCTTCAGCGAGTCGCCGATCTCCGCCCAGGCGAGATCGCGTGCGCGCCCGGCCGTCTCCGCGAGGAACTCCTCGTCCTCGACGCGCTTGCGCAGCTCCTCCGCGACCCCGGCGTAGACCTCGCGACGATGCTTGAGCGTCGTGTTGTCGCCGATGCCGTAGTCGGATTCGCTCCACGAGCTGCGGCCGGTGTCGCGGATCTCGCCGATCATCCGCCCGATGTGCTCGGCGTCGTGCTCGCGCTCGTCGGCGAGCTTCTCGGTCGCGCTGCGCACCATCTCGATGATCTCTGCCTTGTCGTAGTCGACGTGGCGCTTCAGCGCGTTCATGATGATGTCGTTCTTCACCGTCATGCGCACCGCGACATCGGCGACGAGCAGCCCCTGCTCGACGATCTCCTCGACCGGAGCCAGCACACGGCGCGGCAGGCGCCGCGGTCGCCCACGATTACGCTTGCGCTTCTTCCACCAGTTGAACACGGCCCCCCTCTCGACAGCTTCGCACTCGAACCGCTTCCATTATCGCCGATCGTCCGGCATCGCCGACACCCAGATCGACGAGGAGGCCGCCGGCCCCAGGCTGATCGGCTCGCCGGTGCCGGCCAGCTGCACCGTCACGGTCTCGGCGTACGGTTCCGACGGCAGCAGCTCGAGCTCCGCGTCCACGACGATGCCGCGCGAGGCGAAGTACTGCAGCATCTCGTTGTCGGCATCCGAGATGCGTTCGACGCGCACCCGACCCGGGGCGCTCGCGAGCTGCAGCACGACGGCATCGGGGCGGTGCACGCGACCATCGGCGCCGGGGATCGGATCGCCGTGCGGATCCCGGGTCGGGAACCCGAGCACCCGGTCGACTCGGTCGACCAGTTCGTCGGAGACCGCGTGCTCGAGGCGGTCGGCCTCGTCATGCACCTCGTCCCACTCGTAGTCGAGCATCTGCACGAGGAACGTCTCGAGCAGCCGGTGGCGGCGGGTCATCGCGACGGCGTGCTGATGCCCGATCTCCGTAAGGGTGACGCTGCCGTACGGCGCGTGCCCGATGAGCTCGAGATCGGAGAGCTTGCGCAGCGCATCCGAGACGGTCGACAGCCGCACTCCCGCCGCTTCGGCGATCGCGGAGTTCGTCACGGGCGCCTCGGACCACTCCTGCAGGCTCCAGATCACCTTCAGGTAGTTCTGCATGCTCGGCGAAATACTGTCAACACTCACCCCGCCAGGGTACTCGCTCGGGCCGAGCGCAGGCCCGATCCGCACGCCCTGGTGCTCGGGCCCGCGGAGGAGGACACTGGAAGCATGGACATCAGGATCAAACGCGTGTACGAGAACGCAGAACCCGGCGACGGCTACCGGGTGATGGTGGATCGGCTCTGGCCGCGCGGCATCGCGAAAGAAGCGGCGCACCTCGATCTCTGGGACAAGGATGTCGCCCCGAGCCCCGAGCTGCGCCGCGCGTGGCACTCCGACGTCGACGGGCACTCCCCCGAGCACTTCGCCGCCTTCGCTGCGGACTACCGGTCGGAACTGGCCGACGGGCCTGGCCTCGCGGCGCTCGACTCCCTCGCGGAGCTCGCTCGGGCGCACTCGCCGCTCACCCTCGTGTACGGCGCGAAAGACGAACGGGTCAATCATGCCGTGGTGCTGCGCGACGCGCTCATCGAGCGGCTCGCCGGCTGACCGTCCGCGCGCCTGCACCGTTCACCCGGCGTTGCGCTGCAGCACGTCCCACAGCCGCTCGATCGCGCCGGAGAACACCGCATCTTCGGGGCCGCCCATGCCGAGCACGAGTCCGGCCGTGCGGTCCGGGCGCTCATGCCGCCAGTACGCGCCGAGCGCCGCGACCCCGAGACCTTCTGGGAATTCCGGGGCGGGCCGAGCGGCCTGCCGCACGATCTCGGACTCGCGGCGCAGCACGGCGTCGGGCGCGCCCGTCAGCTCGATGACGGCGTGCAGCCCCCCGTTCATCGGCCGCGGGCGCGCGCCCGAGAGCCCTGCGAAGCGCTCGGAGAGCAGATCGCGCCGCGCCGCGTAGCGCCGGCGCATGCGGGCGATGTTGCGGCGCAGCTCGCCGCTGCGCAGGAACTCCGCGAGCGCCAGCTGCACGACGGTCGACACCGGCGAGCCGAGATCGCGGCGCACCGGCTCGAGCACCCCGCGCAGACGTTCGGGGGCGAGCAGGAAGCCTGCGGCGAGCGCCGGGGTGACCGTGCTCGAGAAGGTGCCGAGGGTGACCACGGGTCCCGACACGGGGTCGTCGAGCGCCGCGAGCGCCGGCAAGGGGCTGCCGGTGCTGCGCAGTTCGGAGTCGTAGTCGTCCTCGACGATGACCACGCCGGTGCGCGAGGCCCACTCGAGCAGCTCACGCCGGCGCGGCAGCGGCAGCGAACCGCCGACGGGGTACTGGTGGCTCGGCGTGACGATGACGAGGTCGAGCAGGCCGTTCGGCAGGCGGTCGACGCGCAGGCCGTCGTCGTCGACGGGCAGACCGACGATGCGCGCGCCGTGCCGGGCGGCGACACCGCGCAGCGACGGATACCCGGGGTCTTCGACGCCCACGACGAGGCGCCTGCCGTGCGTGGTGCCGAGGGCGCTGAGCAGCAGGCCGAGCCCCTCGCGCGCGCCGGCGGTCACGAGCACATCGGCGGCGGGACGTGCGGTGCCGCGCACGAGTCTCAGGTGCTCGGCGATCTCCGCACGCAGGCCCGGGTCGCCGAGCGGCGGGGCCGGACGATCGGCCCGGATGAGCGCGCTGCGCCAGGCCGCTCGCCATGCCGGCCTGTCGACCGTATCGGTGACCGGCGCTCCGGGCTTCAGGGGCGGGCGCGGGGCCGGCCGTTCGTCGTACGGATCGGAGCGCGGATCGGAGCGGCCGCCGCGGCTTCCCGGATGGGCTGCTGCCCGACCTGCATGGGGCTCGCCGGCAGCGGCGTTCCCCCGCGGACTCCGTTCGCCCTGCCCCGGCGCGGTGCGGCGACCGATCAGATCGGGGTTGACCATGGTGCCGCGACCGTGCTCGGCGCTGAGGTACCCCTCGGCGATGAGCTGCTCATAGGCGGCCACCACGACACCGCGTGCGACGCCGAGCCGCTGCGCGAACTGCCGCGTCGCGGCGACGCTCTCGCCGGGCCGCAGCGCTTCGCGGTCGATGGCGTCGCGCAGGGCTGCCGCGATCTGCACGGGCAGCGAGCTCTCGGCGGCGCGGTCGAGCGTCACCGGAATCTCTGCGGGGGTGCGGGGGTGCGGGGCGGGCATGCGTCAAGTCTGGCATCCACGGACCCAATGGTCCACTCTTGATCACGAGAAGTGGATCTTGCAGAGTACCAATCGTCCCGGCAATGGTGGAGGCATGACTGAACTCGATACTCCGGAAACCACCTTCGTCAAGCGCGGACTCGCCGACCGTTTCGTCGGCGGCGTCATCATGGACGTCGTCACCGCCGAGCAGGCGCGCATCGCCGAGGCAGCAGGCGCCGTCGCCGTCATGGCGCTCGAGCGCGTCCCGGCCGACATCCGTGCGCAGGGCGGCGTCGCCCGCGCGAGCGACCCCGATCTCATCGACGCCATCCGGGCCGCCGTATCCATCCCGATCATGGCGAAGGCCCGCATCGGGCACTTCGTCGAGGCCCAGGTGCTCGAGGCGCTGGGCGTCGACTTCGTCGATGAGAGCGAGGTGCTCTCGCCCGCCGATTACGTGAACCACATCGACAAGCGCGGCTTCGCGGTCCCGTTCGTCTGCGGGGCCACGCATCTGGGCGAGGCGCTGCGTCGCATCGCCGAGGGCGCGGCGATGATCCGCTCGAAGGGCGAGGCCGGCACGGGCGACGTCTCCGAGGCGACGAAGCACATCCGCACGATCAGGAGCGAGATCGCACGGCTCGGCGTGCTGGGCGATGACGAGCTCTTCGTCGCAGCGAAGGAGCTGCAGGCGCCGTATGCGCTGGTCGCCGAGGTCGCGCGCACCGGCAAACTGCCGGTGCCGCTCTTCACGGCGGGCGGCGTCGCCACCCCGGCCGATGCGGCGATGATGATGCAGCTCGGCGCCGACGGCGTGTTCGTCGGTTCGGGCATCTTCAAGTCGGGCAACCCCGAAGCGCGCGCGACGGCCGTCGTCACGGCGACCGCGAATTCCACGGACGCGAAGCTGATCGCGGACGTCTCGCGCGGCCTCGGCGAGGCGATGGTCGGCATCAACGTCGCCGATCTGCCCGCACCGCACCGCCTCGCCGAGCGCGGCTGGTAGCCGGCGCCCGCTCCGCACGCCGCACAGACGGCCGCGAATGCGGGTTCTGGTGCAGAATCCGTCGAAAATTCCGCACCAGATCCCGCATGCGGCCTCGCCGGACTCGGACATGCACTGCCCATGCCGAAATTAGGTAGATCGGTCTACCTTGTTTATGATGTCTGCATGAGCGAAGCACTGCGCAACGGCGGCAAGAACCCGGGCCGACGACACGGATCGGCCCGACGTCGAATTCTGCACGCCGCCGCCGCCAGGTTCTACGCCGACGGCATCGCCGCGACCGGCATCGATGCGATCACGTCGGATGCCGGAGTCGCCAAGATGAGCCTCTACAACAACTTCGCGTCGAAGGCGGACCTGGTCGAGGCCTACATCGCCGCCCGCCATGACGAATGGCTCGCCCTGTACGAGGCGCGCCGGTCCGGCGCACGCACTCCGCTCGACCGGGTGCTCGCGGTATTCGACGCCTACATCGATCATGCCGAGCTGGGCTATGCCCATGGCTTCCGCGGGTGCGGGCTGCTGAACGCCGCAGCCGAACTCTCCGTCGGCGAGCCGGGCCGCGAAGCCGTGCGCCGCCACAAGGAGGAGGTCGAGGCCATTCTCCTCGACCCTCTGCGCGAACTGACGGGAGAGAGTCGAGCCGCCGAGACCGCGGAGCATTGCTCCTTCCTGCTCGAGGGGGCGGTCGCCCGGGCGGGTCTCGAGGGCGGCCCGTCCCGACTCCAGCACGCACGAGCTCTCGCCGAACGGCTGGTCACCGCTCTGCCGGCCGAAGAACGGCAGACGCGCGCCGAAGGCCGAGCATGATGCATCGCGACCGCACGATCGGCATCGCCATGCTGACCATCGCCTCCCTCGCATGGGGCACCACCGGCACCGCCGCAACCTTCGCTCCCGGCGTCGGGCCGCTCGCGATCGGAGCGGCGGCGCTCGGCATCGGCGGCATTCTTCAGGCGCTCATCGCACTCCCGCAGTTGCGGGCGAACCGGCACGAGTTGCGGGCGCGGGCCGGAATCGTCATGTTCGGGGCGATCGCCGTTGCAATCTACCCGCTCGCGTTCTACAGCTCGATGCATTTCGCGGGCGTCGCCATCGGCTCGGTCGTCTCGCTCGCCTCTGCGCCGATCGCATCGGGCCTGCTCGAGCGCCTCGTCGACGGCACCGGCCTCGGTCCGTGGTGGTGGTTCGCAGTCGGTCTCGGCATCATCGGCAGCGCCGCTCTCTGCGCCTCGCGGGCGACGATGAGTACCGGTTCGTTCCTCGAGACCACGACGGGAGTCGCGCTCGGACTCGCCGCGGGCGCCAGCTACGCCGCTTACTCTTGGTCCTCGTACCGGCTCATGCGCGCCGGGGTCGGGCGCGCTGCATCGATGGGGGCCGTTTTCGGTCTCGGCGGGATGCTGCTCATGCCCGTGCTGGCACTCACCGGAGCCCCGATCTTCGAATCCCCCGGCAATATGGCCGTTGCAGCGTACATGGCTCTCGTGCCGATGTTCCTCGGCTATGTGCTCTTCGGCGTCGCCCTGACGAGGGTGAGCGCGAGTACGGCGACGACCGTCACCCTGCTCGAACCCGCGATCGCGACCGTGCTCGCGGTGCTCATCGTCGGCGAACGACTCGGACCGCTCGGCTGGGCGGGTCTCGGCTGCATCGCGATCGTGCTCGTCGTGCTGACGCTCGCGCCCGGCGCGGAGAGCGCCACGACGAACACCGCCGCACGGACGACCGCGGAACCGGCATCCCGTGCGGCATCCGTCAGGAGTTCTGCGGCGGCTCCCGCCCCGCCGAGGTGAGAGCCGCGGCCTCAGACGAAGCGCGTTCCGGGCCCCGCGAGCCGGCCCCGCATGACCTCGATCGCGGCGGGGTTCTCGTCGATCAGGACGAAGCGCCGTCCGAGCTCCGCCGCCGCCGCCCCCGCCGTGCCGCTGCCGGCGAAGGCGTCGAGCACCCAGTCGCCGGGCCGGGACGACGCCTGCACGATACGGCGCAGCACTCCGAGCGGCTTCTGCGTCGGGTACCCGGTGCGTTCCCCGCCCGTCGGCGAGACGATGGTATGCCACCAGGTGTCGGTCGGCAGCTTGCCGAGCGCGGCCTTCTCGGCGGTCACGAGCCCCGGTGCCATATAGGGCTCGCGGTCGACGGCCTCGGCGTCGAAGTAGTAGTGATCGGGCAGCTTCGCGTAGACGAGGATGTTGTCGTGCTTCGCTGGCCACCGGCGCTTCGCCCGCGCCCCGTAGTCGTACGCCCAGATGATCTCGTTGATGAAGCACTCCGGGCCGAACAGCGCGTCGAGCATCACCTTCGCGTAGTGCACCTCGCGGTAGTCGAGGTGCAGGTAGAGCAGCCCGTCGGGCGAGAGCACGCGCCAGGCCTCTTCGAGACGGGGCTCGAGGAAGGCCCAGTAGTCGCCGAAGCGGTCGTCGTACGATTCGAGCGCGCGACGGGTCGCGCTGTAGCCCTGGCCTCGGAAGCCGAGCCGCGTGCCGCCGCCGGCTCCCGGTTCCGAGGCTCGGACCACGTCCACGCGCTCCGCACGGCGCTCGCGCCCGGTGTTGAACGGAGGGTCGAGGTAGACGACCGCGAAGCGGCTGCCGGGCAGGCTGCGCAGAATCGGCAGGTTGTCGCCCGCGAAGACGAGGTTCGGGCCCGCCTCATCCCACGCAGCGAGCCCCTTCCCGTCAGCGCCGCTCACAGGCCGATCGGCGGCTCGTCGACGAGCGGCATCGGGTCGAGCACTCGGGCGAGCTCGGCCTCGTCGATCACCTCGATCGACGTCGGCCGCCACCGCGGGTCGCGATCCTTGTCGATGACCTGCGCGCGCACGCCCTCGGCGAAGTCGGGGCGCACGCTGAGGCGGCCGAGCACACGCAGGTCGTCCTCGAGCACCGCCCGCAGGTCGAGGGATGCGCGGCGCGTGCGCGAGATCTGCGCGAGCGTGACGGCGACCGACACGGGGCACATGCCCCGCACGGTCTCAGCGGTCGCGGCGGCATCGGCCGCGCCCTCGCCGCCCGCCGCCGCTGCGGCGTCGAGGCCAGCCAGGAGCCGCAGTGCCGCCTCGCGCGGCTGCGCCTCGACGTCGGCGAGGGCGGCCTCCGCGATCGGATCCCACCAGGTGCGCGCCGCGGCCACGGCCGATGCGGGCGCGGGCTCCGAGAAGCGCGCGCAGGCCGCTCCCGGCTCCTCCCCCGCTTCGAGCGCTGCGGCGAGTGCCCCGAGCCGCTCGGCAGGCACGAAATAATCGGCGAACCCGAGGGCGATGGCGTCGCCCGCGGCCATCTCGCCCGAGGTCACCGCGAGCAGTTCTCCGAGCCGGCCGGGCGCACGCGCGAGCAGCAGGTGGCCGCCGACGTCGGGCACGATACCGATGCGCACCTCGGGCATCGCGAGGCGACTGCGTTCGGTGACGACGCGGTGCTGAGCATGGCCGGTGAGACCGATGCCGCCGCCCATGGTGACGCCGTCCATGAAGCCGACGACGGGCGTCCGGGAGACCCCGATCATGTGGTCGACGCGGTACTCGATCGCGAGGATGTCGCGGGCTCCGGTGCCGCTCGCCGCGAGCTCCTTGATATCGCCGCCGCCGCAGAACCCGCGCTCGCCCGCGCCATCGAGCAGGATGGCGCTGCCGTCGGCCTCGCCGACCGCGGTCTCGAGCGCGAGGAACATCTCGCGGTTCAGCGCGTTGATCGCCCGCGGCCGGTTCAGCGTGATGCGAGTGATCGCTCCCGACCGCCTGGCGATGATGAGCGGTTCGGGCGCGGTGTTCGCGGCCTCGGTCGACGTCGATGCAGTGGCGTTGCTCATGGCAGCACCGTAGCAGCACGCCGGGCGACTCGTCGCGCGCGACGGGACGGTGCGCCCGCCTGCGGGTAGGCTCGGTTCTCGTGTTCGATTCTCGCTACGACAACGACCCCGTCTCACGCATGCGACCGCGGCGCGGGCCCGTGCAGCGCCGGCAGGTGCCGCTGTCGAAGGGGCTCGTGGTCGAGCACACCGAGACGGAATGGTGCGGGGCGGTCGTGGGGGCCCGCGAAGGCCTGGTGCAGCTCGAGGACTTCGGCGGCAAGGTGCGCGCGTTCCCCGTGAACGACGGGTTCCTCATCGACGGCGAGCCCGTCGTGCTGGTGCTGCCGAAGCGGCAGCCTGCCGGCCGGCAGCGCACGGCTTCGGGCTCGTTCGCAGTCGCCGAGCAGCGGGCCCGGGTCGCGATGCCGAGCCGCATCTTCGTCGAGGGCAAGCACGATGCCGAGCTCGTCGAGCAGGTGTGGGGCGACGACCTGCGCGTCGAGGGCGTCGTGGTCGAACTGCTGCAGGGCGCCGACAACCTCGAGGCGGTGCTCGCCGAGTTCGGGCCCGGTCGGGGGCGTCGCGCGGGCGTACTGCTCGATCACCTCGTACGCGGCAGCAAGGAGACGCGGATCGCCGATGCGATCGCCCGAGGCCCGCACGGCGGCCACGTGCTCATCGTCGGCCACCCGTTCGTCGATATCTGGCAGGCGGTGAAGCCGGGGCGCGTCGGGCTCGAGGCCTGGCCGACGATTCCGCGCGAGATCGAGTGGAAGGCGGGCATCTGCCGCGCGCTCGGCTGGCCGCCGGACGAACCGGCGGATATCGCGGACGCCTGGTCGCGGATCCGCGGGCGCGTGCGCGATTTCCGCGACCTCGAACCCGAGCTCGTCGGTCGCGTCGAGCATCTCATCGACTTCGTCACCGCCGCCTGATCCCCACCATTCGGGAGTATTCTGTTCGACATGTCGAACCCCGTGTTTCTGGTGATGCCGCAGTGGCAGGGGTCGCCGTCGTCACGCGCCATGCAGCTCGCCGACGGCGCCCGGTTGCTGCGGGAGGATCTGCCGAGCGCGGCCACCCGCGAAGTCGCGGTGCCGCTCGAGGCGGGCGATGCGATGGGCACGCCGGTCGCCCGACTGAGCAGTCTGCTGAGCGCCCGCGAGGCGGCGCGCGAAGCCCTCGCCCGCGCCGACGGGCCGGCCATCATCGTGGGCGGCGACTGCGCGTCGTCGCTCCCGGGTCTCGAGGCGGCGGCCGCGAGCGGTGACGGCGCGCTCGCGGTGCTCTGGTTCGACGCGCACCCCGACCTGCAGCATCCGAGCACGTCGCCATCGGGCGCGGCTTCGGGCATGACGCTGCGGCACGCGCTCGGCGACGGTTCCCCCGACCTCGCGTCGGCGCATCCGATCGACACCGCGGCGCTCACCCTCGTCGGCGTGCGCGCGAGCGACCCCGAGGAGGGCGAGGAGGTCGACCGGCTCGGCATCTCGACCATCGGCCCCGCGATCGACCTCGACGGGCCCGAAGAGCTCGCGGCGCGGATCGCTGGCCGGCTCGCCGAACTCGGCGCCGAACGCGTCTACGTGCATATCGACCTCGACGTGCTCGACCCGTCGGAGTTCGCGGCCGTCCACTCGCCGGTGCCGTTCGGCCTCACGGTGGCGCAGCTCACGGCGGCGGTCCGCGCCGCCGTCGCCGCGCTGCCGCTCGCGGGGGCCGCGATCTGCGAGTTCGCGCCCGCGGATGCCGAGCTCGCGGCCGATGACCTGCCGACCGTGCTGCGCGTGCTCGCGGCCCTCACCTCCGGTACGGCGCGTTGACGGGCGCCCCGCCGTCGGCTGCGGCGACCGCTGCGGCGAGCCGCTACGACGGGATGGCGCCCTGGCCCCTCGCCCGTCTCGGCTACTGGTACGCGACGGCCGTCGGCTTCGCCTGGGGGGCGATGCTCAGCACCGGCCGCGTGCGCAGGCACCACGGCATGTGGGTGTTCACCGGGCTGCCCCGCTGGGCGTTCAAGCGCGGCGGGGTCTGCGTCGGGGCGTGCTATCTCACCGACCGCAACGTGGGCACGGCCGTGCTGCGGCACGAGCTCGTGCATGTCGAGCAGTGGCGCCACTACGGGTTCGCGATGCCGCTGCTCTATCTCTTCGCCGGCAGCGACCCGCTGCGCAACCGGTTCGAGATCGAAGCCGGTCTCGAAGACGGCGGGTACGTGCGCCGGGGCCGGCCCGGCGCACGCTGATCCCTGGCGGGCCCGCCGCAGCCGTCAGGCCGGCTGCTGCTTCGGGCTCAGCGCGGCGAGGATCGCCGCACGCAGCTCCTCGGGCGGGCAGTTGTTGTCGCGCTCGTCCTCGCACGCACGGCGCACGACATCGGTGAGGCTGATGCACACCGTCTGCTCGTCCTGGCAGTGCGCGCAGGTCTCCAGGTGCTCTCGGATCGGTGCGGACTCCTCAGCGCACAGCTCACCGCGCAGCATCTCGTAGAGGTTGGCCTTGGCCTTCTCGCAACCGCAATCGCCTGTCTGGCTCATCGGGCGTTCCCTCCTGTGCTCTTCGCGTCGTCCTTAGCAAGTCCAACGCCCTGCTCGCGTGCGTATTCCCCGAGCGACTTGCGCAACCTGGCGCGCCCCCGGTGCAGGCGGCTCATCACCGTGCCGATCGGCACCTCGGCGATATCCGCGATCTCCTGATAGCTGAACCCTTCGACGTCGGCGAGGTACACGGCGAGGCGGAAGTCCTCGGGCAGGTCGTTGAGCGCCTGCGATACCACCGAGTCGGGGGTGCGGTCGATCGCCTCGGCCTCGGCCGAACGCGCCGACATCGCCGTCGTCGACTCGGCGCCGCCGAGCTGCCAGTCCTCGAGCTCGTCGACCGCGCCCAGATACGGTTCGCGCTGGCGCTTGCGGTAGGTGTTGATGTAGCTGTTCGTCATGATGCGGTACAGCCAGGCCTTGAGGTTCGTGCCCTCCGTGAACGACCCGAAGGCCGAGTACGCCTTGAGATAGGTCTCCTGCACCAGATCCTGCGCATCCTGGGGATTGCGCGTCATCTTCATCGCCGCGCCGTACAGCTGGTCGAGCAGCGGCAGCGCGTCGGCGGTGAATCGCGCTTCCAGTCGCTTCTGGTCTTCTCCTACCGGCGTATCGCTCACCCTCCCGATCCTAGCCCGCCGATCCCGTCCGTTCCCGCAGCCCGTCCCGGCATCGCCGGGCGCCGAGGCGGACTCGCCAGGGATCAGGCCCCGCTCCGGCCCGCCGGGTAGACTCGGGGGCGTGTTCGAAGCGAAGATGAACAAGGGCAAAGACGGCGAAGAGATCGGGGCGGTAGACGTGCCCGATGACGAGTCGACGGCGTGGGCCGCTCCCCCGGCCGCAGGCCCCGTGTCGGCCCGCGTGCCGATGCCGAGTTCGAAGTCGCTCACCGGCCGGGAGCTGATCCTCGCCGCGCTCGCCGACGGGCCGAGCGTGCTGCACAATCCGCTGCGATCGCGCGACTCCGACCTCATGGTCGATGCGCTGCGCGCGCTCGGCACCGGTTTCGAGACGATCGAGACGGGCAACCCCTACGGGCCCGACCTGCGCATCACGCCGGCCGAGGAGCTGATCGGCTCGACGAGCATCGCCTGCGGGCTCGCCGGCACCGTGATGCGCTTCGTGCCCGGCGTGGCGGCGCTCGCGCTCGGCCCGGTCTCGTTCGACGGCGACCCGTACGCCCGCAAGCGCCCGATGCGCCCCGTGCTCGATGCGCTGCGCGCGCTCGGCGCGGACATCGCTGACGAGGGCCGCGGGTTCCTCCCCTTCACCGTGCACGGCGGCGGGTCGCTGCGCGGCGGCCGAGTGGAGGTGGACGCGTCGCTCTCGAGCCAGTTCGTGTCGGCGCTGCTCTTGGCCGCTCCCCGCTTCGACGAGGGCGTGCACGTGGTGCACGTCGGCGACCGGGTGCCGAGCATCCCGCACATCGAGATGACGATGGAGACGCTGCGGGCGCGCGGCGTCGACGTGTCGTCGCCGACCGTCGGCGAATGGGTCGTGAAGCCCGGGCCGATCCGTGCGGTCGATACGCGCATCGAGCCCGACCTGTCGAACGCGGCACCGTTCCTCGCCGCCGCGGTCGCCGCCGGCGGCAGCGTCACGGTTCCCGATTGGCCGACGTCGACGACGCAGGTGGGCGATCAGCTGCGCACGCTGCTGCCGGAGTTCGGCGCGACCGCGGAGCTCGCGGCCGACGGCTCGCTCACGGTCTCGGGCGACGGCCGGCTGCGCGGGGTGCGGCTGCACGTACCCGAGGCGGGCGAGCTCTCGCCGACGCTCGTCGGCCTCGCGGCGCTCGCCGGCGCGCAGGGGCATGCGAGCGAGATCACCGGCATCGGGCACATCCGCCACCACGAGACCGACCGCATCGCGGCGCTCGTGGCCGAGGTCAACCGTCTCGGCGGCAGGGCCGAGGAGCTCGAGGACGGCATCGCCATCCACCCCGCCGAGCTGCACGGCGGCCTGTGGGGCGCGTACGCCGACCACCGCATGGCGACGACCGGCGCCGTGCTCGGCCTGAGCGTGCCCGGCGTCGAGGTCGACGACATCGGCTCCACGTCGAAGACGATGCCGCTGTTCACCGAGATGTGGGCCGGCATGCTCGACGGCGGCGACGGTCTGCCGCAGACGCAGACGTCGCCGGAGTCGCGCGAGAGCACTCACGAGGGCGGCGATCTGCTGGGCGATCTCATCGGCGGAGCCTTCTCGGGCGGCGAGGCGGTCGTGCGCGGCACCGGCAGCATCATCGGTTCGATCGGTCGCGGCATCGCCCGTGGAATCTCGGAGCTGGACTGACGGTGAGCTGGCTACCGCTCGACGACGAGGACGAGACGCCGTACGGTGAGTACGCCGATCACCGCGTGCGCGAGCGCCCGAACCCGAAGGGCAACCGGCCCCGGACGAAGCGCCGCCCCGAGCACGCGGATGCCATCGTCGCGATGATCACCGGGGTCGACCGCGGCCGTTACACGGCGCTCGTCGCGGAGGGCGCGGACCCGGCATCGCCCGTCGAACGCACCGTCGTCGCCGCCCGGGCCCGCGAACTGCGCCGCACCCCGATCGTCATCGGCGACCGCGTGCAGCTCGTCGGCGACACGAGCGGAGCCGAGGGCGCGCTCTGCCGCATCATCGGCCTCGAGGAGCGCCGTACCCTGCTGCGCCGCAGCGCCGACGACAGCGACCGCTTCGAGCGCGTCATGGTCTCGAACGCCGACCAGATGCTCATCGTCGTGGCCGCGGCGAACCCCGAACCCCGGGTGCGCCTCGTCGATCGCTATCTCGTAGCCGCGTACGATGCCGGCATCAGGCCGCTCATCTGCATCACGAAGACCGACCTCGCCGACCCCGAGCCGTTCCTCGCCCACTTCGCCGCCCTCGAGGTGCCGATCTTCCGCTCGGCCCCGGGCACGTGGCCGCTCGCCGAGATCCGCGAAGCGCTGGCGGGCCGCACGACGGTGTTCGTCGGGCATTCGGGCGTCGGCAAGTCGACCCTCATCAACGAGCTCGTGCCCGAGGCCGAGCGCGCCACGGGCCACGTCAACGAGGTCACCGGCCGAGGCCGGCACACCTCGTCGTCATCGGTCGCGCTGCGGGCGGCCACCCCGGGCGTTCCGGCCGGGGACTCGGGCTGGGTGATCGACACGCCGGGCGTGCGGTCGTTCGGGCTCGGCCACGTCACGAGCGACAGCATCCTGCGCGGGTTCACCGACCTCGCCGCACTGATTGAGGAGTGCCCGCGCGGGTGCACGCACCAGGCGGACGCCCCCGACTGCGAGCTCGACGCCGCGATCGCCGACGGCCGCCTCGACGCCGCCGGGGCGCTGCGGGTCGACTCCCTGCGACGCCTGCTGAAGTAGCTGGCCGGGCTCACTCCGAGACGCGCACGATTCCCGTCGGCAGTTCGTCCGCCTCGTCGAACGCGAGCTCGGGGGTCGGGCGACGGAACCCGCGGGTGAGTACCAGCAGGTAGACGATGCCGACGCCCGCCCAGATGAGGCCGACCGTCATCGCGAGCCCGTCCAGGCCGACCCAGAGCGCCGCGTTGATCAGGAGCCCGATGCCAGGCACCACCGTCCAGGCGAACGTCGAGCCCGCGGCGTGGTTCGTGCGGCGGTGCCTGATCCAGAATGCGATCACCGACAGGTTCACGAACGCGAATGCGGTGAACGCGCCGAAGTTGATGAGCGAGGTGGCGGCGTTCAGGTCGAGCTTCAGGGCGACGAGCGCGATCGCCCCGACCAGCACGATGTTGCAGACCGGCGTGCCGAACCTCGGGCTCACGTAGCCGAACACCTTCCGCAGCAGGATGCCGTCGCGCCCCATCGCGAAGAGCAGGCGCGAGGCACTCAACTGCGATGCGAGGCCCGACGAGACCACGGAGATCGTAGCACCGACGAGGAAGAGCGTCTGGAAGACGATGCCGCCGATGAAGAGCGCGAGATACGGCGATGCGCCCTCGATGTCGTCGGCGATCGCACGCAGCGATTCGAGGTCGGGAACGAGCGTCTGCATGATGTAGGTGATCGCGATGAAGAAGGCCGCACCGAGCGCGGCGATCCACATGATGGCCCACGGCACCGTGCGGCGCGGATCGACCGTTTCCTCGGACAGGGTCGTGACGGCGTCGAAGCCGAGGAACGCGAGGGCGAGCACCGAAGCGCCGCCGATGAGGCTCGTCATGTCGGCGGACATCGAGTAGAACGGGGCGAAGGTGAAGCTCAGCGCATCGTCGGCGAGGATCGCCCGGAACGTGAGCACGGCGAACACGATCGCGAGGAGCGCTTGGAAGACCACCATGATCATGTTCGCCGCGGCGCTGATGCGCACGCCGACGATGTTGAGCACGGTGATGAGGACGAGCAGGCCGACGATCCACACCCACCCGGGTACCTCGGGGAACTGCGCGGACAGATAGATCTTCGCGAGCAGCGCGTTGATCATCGGCAGGAACAGGTAGTCGAGCAGCGCGACCCAGCCGACGAGGAAGCCGACCGGGGCCGCGATCGTGCGACGGGCGTAGGTGTAGGCGGAGCCGGCGGAGGGGTAGACCCGCACCATCTTCGCGTAGCTGAGGGCGGTGAAGAGCACCGCGATGGTGACGATGATGTACGACATCGGCACATGGCCGCGGGTCGCCTCGGACACGATGCCGAAGGTATCGAAGACCGCGAACGGCGACATGTATGCGAGGCCGATGAATACGACGTGCCGCTGCTTGAGGCTGCGGCGAAGGGTCACGGGGGCGGGCGTGGTCATGGTGCTTACTTCCTTGTACAGCATGAGGGGTCGAACGGTGCGCGGGAGCTCTGCTCGATCCGCCGGGGCCGCGGGGGCGCGGCACCGGCGGGCCGGCGCTAGAGGCGCGGGGTGCGGGGCGGCTCGGTACGGCGGTCGCCCGTCGCTTCGAAGGCGAGCCCGAGTGCGAGGAGGGCGGTGTCGTCGTAGGCCCGCCCCGCGAAGGTGAGCCCGACCGGCATGCCGAGATCGCGCATCGTGCCCATCGGCACGGTCACGGTCGGGATCCCGAGATGCCGGGGCACGAGATTGCCGTTGGCGACCCAGACGCCGTTGCGCCATCCCGCATCGGCGGACTCGGGGTTCACATCCATGTCGGCGGGGCCGACGTCGGCGACTGCGGGGAACGCGACGGCGTCGAGACCGAGCGCCTCCATCCAGGCCTCGAGGTCGATGCGGCGCGTCTCCTCGAGCCCTTTGAGGCCCTCCTCGAGATGCGGGATCTCGGCGACGCCCGCGTAGGGATGCGCCGCGACCTGCGCCGGGTACTCGGCGATGTCGTCGTCGAATCCGGTGTAGCGGTCGGGCAGAGCGCCCTCCGGCGCCGGGAAGATGCGCGATCCCTCCACCTGCGTCAGCGTCGGGAGGGCCGGGTCGCCGTTGGCGCGCAGGAAGTCGTCCCATGCCCAAGCCGAGAGGTCGACGATCTCGCTGCGCAGATACTCGGGGCTCACGAGCCCGCGGGTCGCGAGAGTCGGGGCGCCGGCGCGGTCGCCCTCGTAGTTCGTGACGACGGGAAAGTCGACCACCACGATCTCGGCGCCCGCCGCTTCGAGGCCGCGCCGCGCCGATTCCCACAGCTCCAGCACCGAGGCCCGGGTGACGATCCGCTCCCCCGTCGGGCCGCCGATCGTCGTGCCGGTGCCGGCCTCGGCGTCGGCGTTGATGTACATCGCCGGCACGCCGATGCGCTTGCCTCGCAGCTCTGCGGGCGCGAGCGCGGGATACGAGGCCGGGCGCACGTCGGAGGCCCGCGGGATCTCGACCCACGGCTGCACGCGCCAGAAGTCTCCGCGCGTCTCGGCGTCGTCGGCGACGATCACGTCGAGCACTTCGAGCAGGTCGGCCATCGAGCGCGTGTGCGGCACGACGACGTCCATCGTCGGCACGAGCGACCAGTTGCCGCGCACCGAGATCACGCCGCGGCTCGGCGTGTAGGCGCACAGCGCATTGTTCGATGCGGGGGCGCGGCCGCTCGACCAGGTCTCCTCGCCGAGCCCGAATGCGGCGAAGCTCGCGGCCGTGGCGGTGCCCGAGCCGTTGGAGGAACCGGAGGCGAATGCGCTCGTCAGCCAGGCGGCGCTGTACGGGCTCTCGGCCCGGCCGTAGACGCCGCGCTGCATGCCGCCGTTCGCCATGGGCGGCATGTTCGTGAGGCCGAGGCAGATCGCGCCGCCGGCTCGCAGACGCTCGATGGTGAAGGCGTCGCGCTGCGCGACGAGGTCGGCGAATGCCGGCGACCCGGAGGCCGCGGTGAGGCCGGTGACGAGGTAGCTGTTCTTCGCCGTGTAGGGGATGCCGTCGAGCGGGCCGAGGGTGCGGCCGGCCGCGCGGCGCGCGTCGGAGGATTCGGCCTCGGCCAGTGCCTCGTCGTTGCGCACCACCACCGCGTTCAGCGCGGTGGCCGTACCGGGCGCATCGTAGGCATCGATGCGCCCGAGGTAGGCGCGCACGAGGTCCGCGCTCGTCGCGGCGCCCGATTCGAGCGCCGCTCGGAGGTCTGCGATCGAGGCCTCGACGACATCGATCACGAGGCGGCCCCCGGCAGGCGCGGCTGCTGCTGGGTGATGCAGTGGATGCCGCCGCCGCGTGCGAAGATCGGCCGCGAGTCGACCGTCACCGCGCGGCGCCCCGGGTATGCGCCCTCGAGGATCTCGCGCGCACGCGCATCCGCGGCATCTTCGCCGAACCCGCAGACGACGATGCCGTCGTTCACCACGAGGTGGTTGATGTAGCTCCAGTCCACGAAGCCCTCGTCGTCGCGCAGCGCCGCAGGCGCCGGGACGTCGATGATCTCGAGGCTGCGCCCGGCAGCGTCGGTCTCGGCCTCGAGCATCGCCTTCAGTTCCCGCGTCACCGCGTGGTCCGGGTGCGACGGGTCGTCCTGGCGGTGCAGCAGCACGCGGCCGGGCGAAGCGAAGGCGGCGACGATGTCGACGTGGCCGCGCGTGCCGAACTCGTCGTAGTCGCGGGTGAGGCCGCGCGGCAGCCAGATCGCTTTCCGGGCCCCGATGGTGCGGGCCATCTCGGCGTCGACGCGCGCGCGGTCGGCGTACGGGTTGCGGTTCGGGTCGAGCTGCACCGTCTCGGTGAGCAGCACGGTGCCCTCGCCGTCGACGTGGATGCCGCCGCCCTCGTTGACGAGCACCGAGCTCACGAGCTCGGCGCCGACGCGCTCGGCGATGATGCGGGCGATGCCGGCGGAGACCTGCCATTCGGCCCAGGCCGGCGCTCCCCAGCCGTTGAAGATCCAGTCGACGGCGCCGAGCACGCCTGGGCGCTCGTCGTCGAGCACGAAGGTCGGCCCGAAGTCGCGCATCCAGAACTCGTCGAGCGGCGATTCCACGATCTCGACGTCGCTGCCGAGCATGCGCTTCGCGCGCTCCGTCTCAGTGGGGTCGACGACCATGGTCACGGGCTCGAACTCCGCGATCGCGAGGGCGGTATCGGTCCAGGCGCGGTACGCGGTCTCCTGGTACTCGGCTCCCTCGCCCAGAGTGGTGCCCGCGCGCGGGAATGCCATCCAGGTGCGCTCGTGCGCGTCGCCTTCGTGCGGCATACGCCAGCCCATATCGTCTCCTTCGTCGATTCTGCGGCTCGCCCCGAGTCGCCGGGTCGAGCGGTGCGATCCGCATCGCACCGAAGCTTATTGATCATACGATCAACACCGACATCATCCTACACTGGAGGGATCATGTCAACAGCTCCTCCTCGCCCCCGCCGTCGCAAGAGCCCCGAGCAGCGTTCCGACGAGATCCACGCCGCCGCCTCCGATCTCGCACGCGAACAGGGGCTCGCCGCACTCACACTGCGCGCCGTCGCCGCACGGGCCGGCGTGGCGCCCGGCCTTGTCTCCCACTACGCGACAAGCATGGAAGAACTCGTGGCCCGCACGTTCAGCGCGCTCGTCGGCGCCGAGCTCGTCGAGGTCGAGGCCGAGGTCCGGGAGGCATCGGACGCCGCTGCGCGGCTCGCACGCATGATCGCCGCGGTGCTGCGGAACGACCACGACGACATCACCCTGGTATGGGTCGACGCCTGGTCCCTCGGCAGGAGCCTGCCGGCGCTCTCGGTCGCGATCGAGGAGCAGATGGACGCCTGGCAGGCGTGCATCACGCAGATCGTCACCGACGGGCGCGATGCGGGCGCCTTCCGCTTCGACGACGCCGCTGCGGTCTCCTGGCAGATCCTCGCAATGATCGACGGCATCTCGGCGCATGCGCTGACGCGCGGTACCGACGCCACGCTCTTCGCGGCGCGGCTCGCCCAGGCCTGCGAAACGCTCGTGGGCGCAACACCCGGTGCGATCAGCGACCGCCTCGACGGCGAAGCAGCCGCACCCCAGAGCTGAACCGCCGGGGCCGAAGCACCGGACCGAAGCACCGAGGCCGCCGGAGCACCGGGGTCGATGCAGCCCAGCCGCCGCGCCGCGCCGCATCGCCGCGCGGGCAGCACCTCCCCGGGGCCGCCCCGTGCGCGCAAGAAAAAGGGGGCGGCCGCAGCCGCCCCCTGACATAGCCGGCAGAACCGGCGAACGGGATTACGCGATCGCGTCGATGATGCCGTTCAGCGTCGCCGACGGGCGCATCGCCGCATTCACGAGCTCGGGCTGCGGCTTGTAGTAGCCGCCGAGCTCGACGCTCTCGCCCTGCACGGCGAGCAGCTCGGCGACGATGGCCTCCTCGTTCGAGGTGAGCTGCTCGGCGACGGGGCCGAAGAACGCGGCGAGCTCCGCATCGGCCGACTGCTGCGCGAGCTCCTGCGCCCAGTACTGAGCAAGGTAGTAGTGGCTGCCGCGGTTGTCGATCGTACCGAGCTTGCGACCCGGCGAGCGGTCGTTCTCGAGGAAGGTGCCGGTCGCCCGGTCGAGCGTGTCGGCGAGCACCTGGGCCTTCGGGTTGCCCGCGGTGGTCGCGTGGTGCTCGAGCGAGGCGGCCAGCGCGAAGAACTCGCCGAGCGAGTCCCAGCGCAGGTAGTCCTCCTCGACGAGCTGCTGCACGTGCTTCGGGGCCGACCCGCCGGCACCGGTCTCGAAGAGGCCGCCGCCCGCGAGCAGCGGGACGATCGAGAGCATCTTGGCGCTCGTGCCGACCTCGAGGATCGGGAAGAGGTCGGTGAGGTAGTCGCGCAGCACATTGCCGGTCACCGAAATGGTGTCGAGGCCGCGGCGCAGGCGTGCGAGCGTGTAGCGCGTCGCCTCCTCGGGCGCGAGGATGGCGATCTGCACGTCCGACGCGTCGAGGGTCGCGAGCGCCTGGTGCACCTTCGCGATGAGCTGGGCGTCGTGCGCGCGATTCACATCGAGCCAGAAGACCGCGGGCACGCCGGTCACGCGGGCGCGGGTGACGGCGAGCTTCACCCAGTCCATGGCGGCGATGTGCTTCGTCTGGGTCGCGCGCCAGATGTCGCCGGCGCCGACGGTGTGCTCGATGACGACGTCGCCGTCGCTGTCGACGAGCTGCACGGTGCCCGCCGAGGCGATCTCGAAGGTCTTGTCGTGGCTGCCGTACTCCTCGGCGGCCTGCGCCATGAGACCGACGTTCGGCACGGTCCCGATGGTGGCGGGGTCGAGCGGGCCGTTCGCGATGACATCCTCGATGACGGCCTGGTAGACGCCGGCGTACGACGAATCGGGGATGACCGCGATCGTGTCGTCCTCGCCGCCGTCGACGCCCCACAGCTTGCCGCCGTTGCGCACGAGCGCCGGCATCGATGCATCGACGATCACGTCGGAGGGCACGTGGAGGTTCGTGATGCCCTTGTCGCTGTTGACGTACGACAGGCGCGGGCCTGCGGCGATCGCCTCGGCGATCTCATCGGCGATGCCCTGACCGCCGGGGATGGCGTCGAGGCCCGCGAGGATGGCGCCGAGACCGTTGTTCGGGGTGATCCCTGCAGCCTCGAACGCGGCGCCGTGCTTCGCGAAGACCTCGGCGAAGTAGGCCTTGACGGCGTGGCCGAAGAGGATGGGGTCGCTGACCTTCATCATCGTCGCCTTGAGGTGCAGCGAGTAGAGCACGTTCTCGGCCTTGGCCTGCTCGAGCGTCTCCGCGAGGAAGGCGTCGAGGGCGGCGGCCGACATGAAAGTCGCGTCGATGATCTCGCGCGGCAGCACCTTCAGGTTGTCCTTGAGCACGGTGACGGTGCCGTCCTCCGCCGTGTGGCGGACGGTGAGCACGTCGTCATGAGCCGCGATCCACGACTTCTCGTTCGATTTGAAGTCGTCGTGGCCCATCGTCGCGACGCGGGTCTTCGATCCGGCGGCGAACGGCTTGTTCGTGTGCGGGTGCTTCTTCGCGTAGTTCTTCACCGACTGGGGCGCGCGGCGGTCGCTGTTGCCCTCGCGCAGCACCGGGTTCACGGCCGACCCCTTGATGCGGTCGTAGCGCGCGCGGATATCCTGCTCCTCGACGCCGCTCGGCTCATCGGGGTAGTCGGGAATGTCGTAGCCCTTCGACTGCAGCTCGGCGATCGCGGCCTTCAGCTGCGGGATCGAGGCCGAGATGTTCGGGAGCTTGATGATGTTCGCTTCGGGCTGCGTCGCGAGCGCTCCGAGCTCCGCCAATGCATCTCCCACCTGCTGCTCCGGCGTCAGCCGCTGCGGGAACGCGGCGAGGATGCGCCCCGAGAGCGAGATGTCGCGAGTTTCGAAGGCGATGTCCGCCGCGCGGGTGAACGCGTCGACGATCGGCAGGAGCGAGGCGGTGGCGAGAGCCGGTGCCTCATCGGTGTGGGTGTAAATGATGGTGGAGTCGGTCACAGCTGGTAGTTCTCCCGTTCGAAAGAGGGCATAAGGCCTCCAGCATCTTAGCCCACCAGCCTGAACTATCTCGATGTCGAGAGAAAACGCGCAGGGATCGCGGCCCATAGACTGGCGGGTATGAGCGAGCGCGTAATTCTCGAACCCGGTCAGACCGCACCGAACTTCTCCTTGCCCGACCAGTCGGGCGCCATCCGTTCCCTCTCGGACTATCGCGGCGAGCGAGTGATCCTCTTCGTCTACCCGGCTGCCATGACCCCCGGGTGCACGAAGGAGGCCTGCGACTTCCGCGACTCCCTCGAACCCCTGCAGGCGGCGGGCTTCGCGCTGCTCGGGCTGTCGCCCGACGAGGTCGAGAAGCAGGGCCGCTTCGCCGAGCGCGACGCCCTCGCCTATCCCCTGCTCAGCGACCCGGAGCACGGGACGCTGCTCGCGTACGGCGCGTACGGCGAGAAGAAGAACTACGGCCGCGTCTACGAGGGCGTCATCCGGTCGACGTTCGTCATCGATGCGGACGGCCGCATCGAGCACGCCCTGTACAACGTGAAGGCGACCGGCCACGCCGCCCGGGTGCTGAAGCTCGTGGGCGTCGGCGCGGCATAGCCGCGGCGCGTCAGTTCGGCACGGCGTCCGACTGCAGCAGCGGCTTCGCGAGGATGGCCGCGACGAAGCCGACGAGCGCCGCGCCCACCAGCGCGAAGCCGAACTGCCAGGAGCCGATCGCGAGCTGCAGACAGCCGGTGCCCGCGGCGAAGAGCAGCACGTGGATGGTGACCGCCGACCCCCGCACCCAGCTCGCCCGCGAACGCAGCGCGCCGATCAGGGTGATGAGCACCCACAGCAGCGAGCACACCGACATGACCCAGAGGCTCGCATTCTGCACGAGGAAATCGCGATCGCCGAACGTGGCGGCCCCCGTCAGATAGGTCACCCACACGAGCAGCAGCGTCTCGAGCGCGAGCAGCACGGTGAGCACGCCCCATGCGATGCGCGCACGATTACCGACGGCGGGTGACGAACTCATGACGAGCACCTTTCCAGAGAATTGCAAATTGACTATTGATTTGCCTTGATATCCATGAAACTATATATTTCGTCGAGTTTCGCGCACACCGACGTGAGCATTCTCAGCCACGTTTCAGGTAATTGACGGCGCGAGATCTAGGCCACCGGCCTCCAGTGTATTTCGCGTGCGTTCGCAGCATAGGAGGACACACGATGGATTGGCGCGAGCAGGCGGCTTGCCTCACGGTAGACCCGGAGCTCTTCTTCCCGGTCGGCAACACCGGCCCCGCCGTCGAGCAGATCGAGCGGGCGAAGTCGGTGTGCGCGCGGTGCACCGTCACCGAGATGTGTCTGCAGTACGCGATGGACACCGGTCAGGATTCGGGTGTCTGGGGCGGTCTCAGCGAGGACGAGCGCCGCGCCCTGAAGCGCCGCGCCGCACGTGCGCGCCGCGCCTCCTGACCACTGATCGGATGAAGAAGCCCCGGGCCGCGGCCCGGGGCTTCTTCGTTGCGTCACGAGGTCAGTCGGTGCCGGAGTCGAACGCCGCCGAGAGGCCGAGCTGATCGGCGTCGCCGTCGATGCCGCCGACCGCGTCGGCGATCTCCTCGGCGCCGCCGGCTTCGAGCTCGCCGACGAGCTCGGCGGTCGCGCCGCCGACGAGGCCGAGAGCCGCGTACTGCTCGAGGCGCTGCCGCGAGTCGGCGATGTCGAGGTTGCGCATGGTGAGCTGGCCGATGCGATCCTCGGGGCCGAAGGCCGCGCCCACCGTGCGCTCCATCGAGAGCTTCTCGGGGTGGTAGCTGAGGTTCGGGCCCTCGGTGTTCAGGATCGTGTAGTCGTCGCCGCGGCGCAGGCGCAGCGTGACCTCGCCGGTGACCGCCGAGCCGACCCAGCGCTGCAGCGCCTCGCGCAGCATGAGCGACTCGGGATCGAGCCAGCGGCCCTCGTACATGAGGCGACCGAGCTTGCGGCCGTCGTTGTGGTACGAGGCGAGCGTGTTCTCGTTGTGGATCGCGTTGACGAGGCGTTCGTAGGCGATGTGCAGCAGCGCCATGCCGGGAGCCTCGTAGATGCCGCGCGACTTCGCCTCGATGATGCGGTTCTCGATCTGGTCCGAGACGCCGAGGCCGTGACGGCCGCCGATCGCGTTGGCCTCGTAGACGAGGGCGACGGGGTCGGCGAACTCGACGCCGTTGATCGCGACGGGGCGGCCCGCCTCGAAGCGCACCGAGACCTCTTCGGTGGCGACCTCGACGTCGTCGCGCCAGGCGGCGACGCCCATGATCGGCTCGACGATGTCGAGACCGGCGTCGAGGAACTCGAGCTTCTTCGCCTCGTGGGTCGCACCCCAGATGTTCGCGTCCGTCGAGTAGGCCTTCTCGGTGGCGTCGCGGTACGGGTAGCCGTGGGCGACGAGCCACTCGCTCATCTCGTGGCGGCCGCCGAGCTCTTCGACGAACTGGCTGTCGAGCCACGGCTTGTAGATGCGCAGTGCGGGGTTCGCCATGAGGCCGTAGCGGTAGAAGCGCTCGATGTCGTTGCCCTTGTAGGTGGAGCCGTCGCCCCAGATATCGACGCCGTCCTCCTTCATCGCCCGCACGAGCAGCGTGCCGGTGACGGCGCGGCCGAGCGGAGTCGTATTGAAGTAGGTCTTGCCGCCCGAGCGCACGTTGAAGGCGCCGGTCTGCAGCGCGACGAAGCCTTCTTCCACGAGGGGGAGCTTCGCGTCGACGTGGCGGGCGAGCTCGGCGCCGTACTCCTTCGCGCGGCCGGCGACGCCGTCGATGTCGGGTTCGTCGTACTGACCGATATCGGCCGTGTACGTGCAGGGCACGGCGCCCTTTTCGCGCATCCAAGCGACGGCACATGAGGTATCGAGGCCACCGGAGAACGCAATGCCGACGCGCTCGCCGATCGGGAGGGAGGAAAGAACCTTAGACATGCCTTCTATCCTATGACGAGCCGGAGGCTCCCGTTTCCCCATTCGCATCGGCGAGCAGCGCGACATAGAGCCCGGTGCGGGTATCGGCGCTGCCGAGACTCGAGCCGATGACCGCCTCGATGCGATTCAGACGCGCGTAGACGCTCGGCCGGCTGAGGTAGACGGCGCGGGCGACTTCGGCGATATTGCCGTTCAGTTCGATGTAGGCGCGCAGGATGCGCAGGGTGTCATTGCCCTCTGCCTTCAGCTCCGCGAGGCTCTCGTCGACGAACGATCGGATGCGCGCCTCGTCGCGCATCGCGCGCAGCAGGCGCCGCAGGCGCACGTCGCCCACCGTGGCGTACGGCACGAGCCTCGGTTCGACGCCGATCGCGGCCTCCGCCACCGCCCGTGCCTCATCGACCCCTGCATCGATCGACGCCTGCAGCTCGGCAGCGCTCGGTCCGATGCCGACCGACCACTCCCCCGCGCTGAGTGCGCCGTCGGCGCCGAGATCCGCCGCGCGCGCGAGCGACTGCAGCACGTCCCGCGCCTCCTTCCCGGCCGGCACCCCGACGACGACCCCGATCGCGTCGGCCGAGAGCTCGCATGCGAGCAGCGGCACGCCGCGCTCTGCTGCCGCGCGGTACAGCGCGTCGAGCACCGGGCCGGAGCCCGCCGCCGCGTCCGCCGCGTGCGCGGGCGCGGCGGCCCGTACGACGGCGAGCGGAACGTACTCGGCCGCGGCGGCGATGCCACTCGCTTCCGCCCGCAAGCGCGCCGACGCCTCCGACATGAACCCGCTCACCCGCAGCTCCTCGAAGGCGCCGACCGGCGCGCGGAAGCGCACGTCGTACGACCGGCCGAGATTGGCGTAGCAGAGTTCGAGCACCTGGGCCGCGCGTTCGAGGATCGCCTGCGGCTGCGGCCCGGGGAGGCGCATGGGCACGACGAGACGTCCGACGGTCTCCTCGAGCTCCCGATAGTTCACTTGGAGCCAGTCGCCCGTTGTGATGCCGGCGGCGCTCGACACGCTCCGCGACCGATTCGCCCAGTTCTCGAGCAGCCGCTCCGTCTGCAGCCCGGCGGTCGCATACGCCACCACGCCGTGGTGCAGATCCTCGTAGACGACGGGGGCGAGCAGCAGCTCCGAGGTGCGCCGCAGAATCTCCGTCGGGCTCGCGCTCTCGACGCTCAACCGGTCGATCAGCCGCACGAGATCGGTCTCGGGGCCGTCGCCCCGATCGATCGAGAGCAGCACCCGGTGCACGGCCTCCGTCAGGTCGACGAAAGGAACGCGATCCCTGAGCAGGATCACCGGGAGGCCCGCCGACCCCGATGCCGCGCGCAGCACCAGCTTGGCGTGCTCGTCGCCGTGCAGCAGCGAGACCATCACTCCCGAGGCCCCGTTGCGCACGAGCCCCGCGAAGTACTCCGCGGCGGCTTCGGGAGACCCGGTGATGGCCTCGCCGGCAGTGAGGATCATCTCGCCGCCCTTCAGCAGCCCTGCGAGGTCGGTGCCGTCGGTCGTGTGCATCCACCGCACGGCGCCGTCGAGATACTTGCTGCCCCCGAGCAGCACCGGGCTCGTCGCCCGCACGGCAGGGATGGCGAGGATGTCGGAGACCGTCGCATGCATTTACACAGTGTAACGCAGCCGCTTACGGTTCGATACACGGCGCTTCTTGTCGCCCGTTTCGGGCCGGGCCGATACTGGTGCGAGTACTCCCGCACAACGAAGTTTGGACCCCGCAATGACCCTTCCGAATTCCGGCGACTACGCCCCTTCGGGCAGCATCAACATCGCCTTCGACAGCGAAGAAGAAGCCTTCCGCGTGCTGCGCGACGAGGTCTGCGCCGACTTCGCCCGGGGCGAGGGGACGCGCATCCCCGGCCAGCTCACCAAGATCGAATACGTCATCGCCGTCGCCGCGATCGTCGCCGCGTTCATCGGCATCCTCATCTGCCGTTAAGGCCCACCGACTCATCAGTTCCGTTCCAAAGGAGGAACCATGGACTTCGCACTCGAAGCCGAACGCGGGCGCGCTCCGCTCCCCGCACGTCTGAGACTCTGGGGCTTCTGGGAATACACCTGGGCCAACTCCGCCCTCGCTATCGCCACCTGGGGCTTCCTCATCGGCGGCTCGCTCGCCGGCATCGTCGGCGTGAAAGACGGCATCCTCGCCATCGTGCTCGGCAACGTCGTCGGCGTGCTGCTCACGAGCCTCGCCGTCTGCATCTCGTCGGGCAAGTACGGCGTCGAGCAGTACACGTTCCTGCGCAGCATCTTCGGCCCGAACGGCAGCCGCGTCATCTACATCCTCGCGATCGTGCTGCTCACCGTCGGCTGGCTCGTCGTGCTCGGCACCATGTTCGGCCGCTCGGTCGATTCCGCCGTCGCCGTCATCGGCGACCGCGCCCCCGAGCCCGGCGCCTGGTACATCCCGCTCATCACGATCGCAGCGATCGCCCTGACCGCGTTCATCGTGGCCAAGGGCCCGACCTCGATCAAGGTGTTCAACACCGTCGTCGCCCCCGCGCTCTTCATCGTCATGGGCGTCATGGTCTACCTCTACCTGCGCGACTACTCGGCGCTCGAGCTGTGGGAGCTGCCCGCGCTCGAGCAGCTCACGCCGTCGCAGTCGCTCAACTTCATGATCGCCGTCGAGATCAACATCGCCGCCGGCTTCTCGTGGTGGCCCTACATCGGCAATCTGTCGCGCATCACGAAGACCGAACGCATCGCGTTCTGGCCGAACCTCATCGGCATCTGCTTCGCCGCGTGCGTGGGCGAGGTCGTCGGCCTCGTCGGCGCGATCGTCTACGGCAATGCCGATCCGACCCACTGGATGACGAAGCTCGGCGGAGTCTGGCTGAGCGTCATCGTGCTGCTCTTCATCGCCTTCGCGAACGTGACCAGCATGGCGAACATCCTCTACACCGCGATCGCAGGCCTGCGCCAGGCCTTCCTGCGACACCTCGAGCGCTTCGGCTGGGAGAAGCTCACCTACATGTTCTGCGTCATTCCGGTGGTCGCGATGTTCGCGCTTCCGGGCCTGTACGACGGGTTCATCACCTTCATGGTGTGGACGGCGGCGCTCTACTCGGCGCTCTCGGGCATCATGATCGTCGACTACTTCTGGCTGCGTAAGAGCCACGTGCCGCTCGCCGACCTCTTCGACACGACGCCGAACTCCAGCTACTACTACTGGAAGGGCTTCAACCCGGCCGCGATCATCGCGCTCGTCGTCGGCGCCATCGCCTCGATCGCCACGTTCAACCCGCAGACGCTCGCACACGGGCTCTTCTTCGAGACGACGACCGCATCGGTCTTCTCCCTCGTCATCGCGGGCCTCGTCTACGCCCTCGTCAACCCGCTCTTCGTGAAGAAGCTCGGCTGGGGCGCGTACGACCGGCGGCCCATCGCCCACGCGGCCGCCTGAACCGCACCGGCACCCATTCACCACCACCTCCCGAAAGGACGCACGATATGCCCACGATGAAGGCCGCAGTGCTCACCCAGACCAGCGCTCCCCTCGAGTTCCTCGACATCGAGCGCCCCCAGCCCGGCCCCGGCCAGGTGCTCGTCAAGATCGAGGCGTGCGGCGTCTGCCACTCCGACGTGCACTACTGGAACGGCGAGGACGAGCTCCCCGAGGGCCGCCCGCAGCCCGTGCTCGGCCACGAAGGCGTCGGCACCATCGTCGAGCTCGGCGAAGGCGCCCGCGGCGAGATCGGCGACCGCGTCGGCATCGGCTTCGTGTACGAAACCTGCGGCGAATGCCGCGAATGCCGCACCGGCGGCGAGACCTACTGCCAGAACTCGCAGGCGACCGGCGTGCACGTCGACGGCTGCTTCGCCGAGTACATCGTGTCGGCCGACAACTGGGTGACGCCCATCGACGAACGCCTCGACTCGGCAGAGGCCGCGCCGCTGCTGTGCGCCGGCGTGACCGCGTTCAGCGCCGTCAGCAAGACCGGGCTCGGCCCGGGCAAGATCGGGGTGGTCTTCGGCCTCGGCGGCGTCGGCATGTACGCCCTGCAGTTCGCCGTGCTCACCGGCGCGAAGGTCATCGCCCTCGACTTCGACGAGGCGAAGCTCGAACAGGCGCGCGAGTACGGTGCGGAGCTCGCTCTGAAGCCGGGCGACGAGGCGACGGCCGAGATCCTCGCCCTCGGCGGCGCCGATGCCTGCCTCAGCTTCGCCCCCAGCCCGAAGGTGCTGAAGAACGAGATCGAGGTCGCTGCTCCCCGCGCCACGATCGTGCAGGTCGCACTGCCGCCGCAGGAGCTCTCGTTCTACGCCTGGGAGATCATCAACAAGGGCCTCAGGATCGTCGGCAGCGCCGACGGAACGCGCCTCGAGCGCGACACCGTGATCCGCCTCGCCGCCGAGGGCCGCGTGCAGTCGAAGGTGCTCCCTATCCCCTTCGCCGACATCAACGAGTCGATCATCGAGCTCGACGAGGGCCGCGCCCCGGGCCGCTACGTCGTCACGCTCTGACCGGCGTCACCGCATTCCCACCCGAACCAGCACAGCAGAGTGAGAACGAACATGTCTGAGAACATCGAACGCTACTTCGACCAGTACGGCCTGTCGCCCAAGACCCGCGCCTTCATCGCGAAGGAGCACGGCCTCTTCATCGGCGGCGAGTGGTCGGTGGGCCCCGAGCGCACCGATGTCATCGAGCCGTCGACGGGCGAGGTACTGACCACGCTCACCACCGGCACCGTCGACGACCTCGACCGCGCCGTCGCCGCCGCACGCCGGCAGTTCGACGAGGGCGAGTGGCCCCGCATGAAGCCGCTCGCCCGCGAGCAGCTGCTGCTGAAGCTCGCCGATGCGCTCGAGGCGAACCTCGACGAGTTCGCCGAAATCGAGTCGGTCGACGTCGGCAAGTCGCTGCAGGATGCGAAGGACATCGATATCCAGGGCACGGTCGACACCCTCCGCTACTTCGCGGGCTGGGCTTCGAAGATCGGCGGCCGCAGCGCCGAGGCGTCGAGCATGCCGGGCGAGTACCTCGCGTACACCCGCAAGGAGCCGGTCGGCGTCATCGGCGTCATCGTGCCCTGGAACTTCCCGCTGCAGACGCTCGCCTGGAAGCTGGGCGCGGCCCTCGCCGTCGGCTGCACGGTGGTCGTGAAGCCCGCCGAGCTCACCTCGCTGAGCGCCCTGCGCTTCGCCGAGCTCGCGCAGGAGGTCGGGATCCCCGACGGCGTCATCAACATCGTGACCGGCCGCGGCTCGGTCGTGGGCTCGGCGCTCGCCGCGCACAAGGACATCGACAAGATCACCTTCACCGGTTCGACCAAGACCGGCCTCGCCGTCGGTCACGCGGCGCTCGAGAACTGGACCCGCATGACCCTCGAGCTCGGCGGCAAGTCGCCCGTCATCGTCTATTCGGACGTCGACATCGAGCAGACGGTCGAGCGGGTCGCGCTCGGCATCTTCGCGAACAGCGGCCAGGTGTGCGACGCGGGATCGCGGGCGTACATCCACGAGTCGATCTACGACGAGTTCATCGAGAGGCTCGGGGCCCACGTCTCGTCTCTCGCAGTGAAGCCGGGCCTCGACCCCGACTGCTTCATGGGGCCGCTCGTCTCCGAGAACCAGATGCGCCAGGTCGTCGACTACATCGAGATCGGCATCGCCGAGGGCGCGCGGCTCGTCACCGGCGGGCCCGGGACCTCCGAGACGGGGTTCTTCGTGCAGCCGACCGTCTTCGCCGACTGCGACAACGACATGCGCATCGTGCGCGAGGAGATCTTCGGCCCGGTGCTCGTCTGCCAGAAGTTCTCGACCGAGGAGGAGGTCGTGAAGCTCGCGAACGACAGCGACTACGGTCTCGCCGCGACCATCTACTCCGAGAGCATCAACAACGTGCTGCGCGTCGCACCGCAGTTGAAGGCCGGCAGCGTGTACGTCAACGCGCAGAGCACCATCGACCCGGCGATGCCGTTCGGCGGATACAAGGCCTCGGGCTTCGGCCGCGACCTCGGCGCCGAGCAGCTCGACTTCGTGACCGAGACCAAGACCGTCTGGGTCACGATCGACGCATAGGACCGGGTGCCACGAGCACCCCAACTCGTACGGGCGCCCCGCGGCGCCGAAGAAAGGATTCACATCATGGTGGCACACAAGCCCGTCGGCCCGGTCGAAGCGACCGAGGTCCCCCGCTACGCCGGTCTCGGCACCTTCGCCCGGCTCCCCCAGGTGCACGAAGTACCCGACTACGACGTCGCCATCCTCGGCGTGCCGTACGACGGCGGCGTCTCGTTCCGTCCCGGCGCGCGCTTCGCGCCCGCCGCGATCCGCGAGGCCTCGCGCCTCTTGCGCCCCGGCTTCCACGTCGAACTCGACACCACGCCCGTCGAGAAGAAGCAGTTCGTCGACGCCGGCGACGTCGCCTGCACGCCCTACAACATCGGCAAAGCCGTCGAGCAGATCGAGGCCGCGGCCTCGAAGTTCGTCGGCACGGACAAGGTCGTGATCGCGCTCGGCGGCGACCACACCATCGCCCTGCCGATGCTGCGCGCGACCGCGAAGGTGCACGGCCCCGTGGCCCTGCTGCACTTCGACGCGCACCTCGACACCTGGGACACCTACTTCGGGGAGCCGATCACGCACGGCACCATGTTCCGCCGCGCGTTCGAGGAGGGCCTGCTGATCGAGGACAAGTCGATGCACATCGGCATCCGCGGCCCCGTGTACGATCAGGACGACTTCGTGCGCGATCACGAGTTCGGCTTCCAGATCATCCGATGCACGGACATCGACGAGATCGGCGTCCCGGCCGCGATCCAACGCGTGAAGGATCGCATCGGCGATACCCCCGTCTACGTCTCGATCGACATCGACGTGCTCGACCCGGCCTACGCCCCGGGCACCGGCACCCCCGAGATGGGCGGCCTGCACTCGCGCGAACTGCTGCGCCTCCTGCGCGGCCTGAACGGCCTGAACATCGTCGGCGCCGACGTCGTCGAGGTCGCACCGGCCTACGATCACGCCGACACGACCGCGCTCGCCGCGGCCACCCTGGTCTTCGACTACATGGCCCTGCTGACGCAGGACTGACCGAAACGCGCTACCAGCGCACGACAATGGGTCGCATATTGGGGTTTGCTCTTCACGGAGACCCCAATATGCGACCCATTGTTCTCGTTCTGCGGGCCGAGGCGGCACGCGCTGGGCGGCACGCGCCTCGGCGGGTCGGCTCAGATGAGGCCGAGCTCGCGCACCGCCTCGCGCTCGGCGACGAGCTCGGCCACCGAGGCGTCGATGCGGGCGCGCGAGAAGCCATCGACCGGGAGCCCCTCGACGATGCGCCATTCGCCGCCCTCGGATCGCACCGGGAACGACGAGATGAGCCCCTCGGGCACTCCGTACTCCCCGCGCGAGACGACTGCGGCGCTCGTGCGGCCGCCGGCCTCCCCCGTGCCGCGCACCCAGTCGCGCATGTGCTCGATCGCGGCGTTGGCGGCGGATGCCACCGAGGAGCCGCCGCGCACGTCGATGATCTCGGCGCCCCGCTTCGCGACGCGCTCGATGTAGTCGCCGCGCCCCCACTCCTCGCCCACGGCGACGAGCGCGGGGTCGCCCGCGATGGTGGCGTGGCTGAGGTCGGGGTACTGGGTCGCCGAGTGGTTGCCCCAGATGGTGATGCCGTCGATGTCGGAGACCGCGGCGCCGACCTGCTCGGCGAGCAGCCCCGCCGCGCGGTTGTGGTCGAGCCGCGTGAGTGCGGTGAAGCGCTCCGGCGGCACTGCAGGGGCGTGCTGCTGCGCGATGAGCGCATTCGTGTTCGCGGGATTGCCGACGACGACCACTCGGATGTCGGCGGCGGCGTGCTCGCCGATCGCGCGCCCCTGCGGGCCGAAGATGGCGCCGTTCGCGGCGAGCAGGTCGCCGCGCTCCATACCGGCGGTGCGGGGCCGGGAGCCGATCAGCAGCGCGAGGTTCGTGCCGTCGAATGCGGCGTTCGCGTCATCGCTCAGCTCGACGCCGTCGAGCAGCGGGAAGGCGCAATCGGTGAGCTCCATCGCCGCTCCCTCGGCCGAGCGCATGCCCTGCGGAATCTCGAGCAGGCGCAGGATCACGGGCTGGTCGGCGCCGAGCATGTCGCCCGCTGCGATGCGGAACAGCGCCGCGTAGCCGATCTGGCCTCCGGCGCCCGTGAGTGTGATGGTGATCGGCGGCTTCGTCATCGCGGGGTCTCCTCTGCGGCGGGTGTCGGAATCATCTACGGGTCAACGGGTCCTGACGGATCGCAACGGCTCCGTGCGGGCCCCGCGCACCTCAGCGGTCGTTGAAGGCGCGCGGGTCGGGCCCGAAGTTGCGCTGCTCGTCGAGCGATGCGATCGCGGTCATCTCGGCGTCGCTCAGTTCGAAGTCGAAGATGTCGGCGTTCTCGAACAGGCGCTCGCGGCGCGAGGTCTTCGGGAAGATGATGCGCCCCTGCTGCACGTGCCAGTGCAGCACGACCTGCGCCGGGCTCTTCCCGTGCGCTTCGGCGGCGGCCAGAATCTCGGGGCGTTCGAGCAGGTCAGATTTGCCCTGCGACAGCGGCCCCCAGGCCTCGACGGCGATGCCGTGGTCGCTGCAGAACTGCGAGAGCTCGCGACGCTGGTGCAGCGGGTGCACCTCGATCTGGTTCACCGCGGGCACGACGCCCGTCTCGGCGATCAGCTGCTCGAGGTGCTCGATCTCGAAGTTCGAGACGCCGATCGAGGTCGCGCGGCCCGACGCGGCGATGTCGATGAGAGCGCGCCAGACATCGACGGCCTGGCCGTGCTCGGGCTGCGGCCAGTGGATGAGGTAGAGGTCGACCCGATCGAGTCCGAGGCGCTCGAGGCTCTCCTCGAAGGCCTCGAGCGGGCGCGGCTGGTCGGTGTTCCAGAGCTTGGTCGTCACGAAGATCTCGTCGCGCGGGGTCCCGCTCGCGCGCACGGCGCTGCCGACCTCGGCCTCGTTGCGGTAGAAGCTCGCGGTATCGATGTGGCGGTAGCCCGCCTCGAGCGCGTCGAGCACGGTGCGCTCGGTCTCGCCCTGCGCGACCTTGTACACCCCCAGACCCAGTTGCGGGATCTGCCGACCGTTGTTCAGACTGATGTTCGGAATCGCAAGCGCACTCATGCGGCCAGTCTAGGGCGGCCGAACACGGGATAATAGGGGGGTCATGACGAATCCCGCCACACGAATCGAGTTCCCGGCCGACCTCCCGGTGTCGCAGATGCGGGGCGAGATCTCCGACGCGATCCGCGACCATCAGGTCGTCATCGTCGCCGGCGAGACGGGCTCGGGCAAGACCACGCAGCTGCCCAAGATCGCCCTCGCGCTCGGCCGCGAACGCATCGCGCACACGCAGCCGCGCCGTCTCGCCGCCCGCACCATCGCCGAGCGCATCGCCGATGAGCTGGGCTCCGATCTCGGCGGGCTCGTCGGCTACCAGGTGCGCTTCACCGACAAGGTGTCGGCCGACACGCGCATCCGGCTCATGACCGACGGCATCCTGCTGAACGCGATCCATCGCGATCGCGACCTCTCGGCGTACGACACGATCATCATCGACGAGGCCCACGAGCGATCCCTGAACATCGATTTCCTGCTCGGGTACCTGAAGACGCTGCTGCCTCGCCGCCCCGACCTGAAGGTCATCATCACCTCGGCGACGATCGACCCCGAGTCGTTCGCGCAGCACTTCGCCGACGCGAGGACGCAGCGGCCCGCGCCGGTCATCGAAGTGTCGGGTCGCACCTTCCCGGTCGAGATCAGGTATCGGCCGCTGGTCGAGGAGACCGTCGTGCCCGATAAGAAGGGCGGCCCCGATCGGGTGCGCAGGGCCGAGCGCGACCTCTTCGACGCCATCGGCGATGCGGTGCAGGAGCTCGGCCGCGAGGAGCCCGGCGACGTGCTCGTATTCCTCTCGGGCGAGGCCGAGATCAGGGATGCGGCAGACGCGCTCGGCGGGCGGTTCTCCAGGGATCGCGCCAGACCGCTCGAGATCCTGCCGCTCTACGGCCGGCTCTCGGCCGCCGAGCAGCACCGGGTGTTCGAGCGCTCGTCGATGGCGGGGGCGCGCCGCGTCGTGCTCGCCACGAACGTCGCGGAGACCTCACTCACGGTGCCCGGCATCCGCTACGTCGTCGACGGCGGCACGGCGCGCATCTCGCGCTATTCGGCGCGCAGCAAGGTGCAGCGGCTGCCCATCGAGGCGGTGTCGCAGGCGAGCGCGAACCAGCGTTCGGGCCGTTCGGGGCGCACGAGCCCCGGCATCGCCATCAGGCTCTACGCCGAGGACGACTACGAGAACCGTCCCGAGTTCACCGAGCCCGAGATCCGCCGCACGGGCCTCGCCTCGGTCATCCTGCAGATGCTCGCGCTCGGGCTCGGCGACATCTCCCGCTTCCCGTTCCTCACGCCGCCCGATCAGCGCGGCATCGCCGACGGTCTGGGGCTGCTCGCCGAGCTGGGCGCCGTGCGCATGGAGGGCAAGGGATCGCGTGCGCAGGCGCGCATCACGAAGATCGGCCGCGAGCTGTCGCGCCTGCCCATCGAACCGCGCTTCGCCCGCATGGTCGTCGAGGCCAGGCGCCACGAGGTCGTGCCCGAGGTGCTCGCGATCGTCGCGGGCCTGACCGTGCAGGATGTGCGGGAGCGCCCGCTCGAGAAGCGCGCGCAGGCCGACCAGCTGCACGCGCGCTTCGCCGACCCGCAGGGCGATCTCATGACGCTGCTAAACCTCTGGAACTACCTGCAGAAGCAGCAGCGCGAACTGTCGTCGAGCGCCTTCCGACGGCTCTGCAAGGCCGAGTTCCTGAACTTCCTGCGCGTGCGCGAGTGGATGGATCTCAATCAGCAGATCAGCCGCATCGCGGGGGCGAATCGCTCCCGGCCGGGCACGGCATCGCAGACCGTCGGGGCCGGTGCCGACGGGGATTCGAGCGCGAACAGCGCGTTCGAGCCGATCCACCGGTCCATCCTCGCCGGCCTGCTCTCGCAGCTCGGCGTGCGCGACGACCGGCAGGATCGCAGTGCGCCGGGCCGCGGCCGGGGCGCTCCGGGGGCGGTGAAGCGCAAGCCCGCGCAGGAGTACATCGGCTCCCGCGGCACCCGCTTCGTACTCTTCCCCGGTTCGGTGCTCGCGAAGAAGCCTCCCGAGATCGTGATGAGCGTCGAGCTCGTCGAGACCTCACGGCTCTTCGGCCGCGAGGTGGCCGTCGTCGACCCGGCCTGGGCCGAGGAGCTCGCGGGCCCGCTCGCGAAGCGCAGCTATTCCGAGCCGCACTGGGAGAAGAAGCAGGGCGCGGCCGTCGCCTATGAGCGCGTCACCCTCTTCGGAGTGCCGATCGTCGACCGGCGTCGCGTGCAGCTCGCACGGTTCGACCAGGCGCATGCCCGCGAGCTCTTCATCAGGCACGCCCTCGTCGACGGCGACTGGGAGTCGCCGCAGGCGTTCGACCGGGCCAACCGGCAGCTGCGGCGCGAACTCGAGCAGCTCGAGGAGCGCACGAGACGGCGCGACATCGTCTCCGACGACGAGGCGATCTTCGAGTTCTACGACGCGCGGGTGCCCGCCGACGTCGTGTCGACGCGGAGCTTCGAGGGCTGGTGGAAGGAGAAGCGCCGCACCGCCCCGAACTTCCTGCACCTGCGCCGCGACGACCTCATGGAGGACGAGGCGGAGGCCGTCGACGAGCACGAGTTCCCCCGCCAGTGGAAGCACGGCGACCAGACGCTGCGGCTCAGGTACCGTTTCGACCCGACGGCGGCGGACGACGGCGTGACCGTGAACGTGCCGCTGCCCCTGCTCCCGCGTCTCGACAGCGCCGACTTCGAGAAGCTGGTGCCCGGGCTGCGCCAGGAGCTCGTGACGGCGCTCATCAAGACGCTGCCGAAGGCGATCCGCAAGCACGTGGTGCCCGCCGCCGATTGGGCGAGGCAGTTGCTCGTCGCGGTCGGCCCGAAGGTCGAGCACGACGATGCTTCGCTCCTGCGGCTGCTCGCCGATGAGATCCGTCGACGCACGAGCGTGCCGGTCTCCCCCGACGACTTCGCCCCCGACCGTCTGCCGTCGCACCTGACTCCGACGTTCCGCGTGGTCGACGGCCGCGGGCGCACCATCGGCTCGGGCAAGGATCTGCGGCAGCTGCAGGCAGCCCATAAGGATCGTGCGACGCAGGGCGTCGCGAAGGTCGCGGCGGCCGCGCTGCCGAAGAGCGACCTCGAACGCACGGGTGCGACCGCCTGGGATTTCGGCGATCTGCCGCGCCACGTCGACACCGAGTACGCGAAGGGCCGCGGTGCAGGGGCCGGCGTCGTACGCGCGTACCCGGCGATCGTCGACCGCCGCACCGCCGTCGACCTCGTGCTGGTCGCGGACGAGGCGGAGCAGGCCCGTCTGTCGCGGCGCGGCATCCGCCGACTGCTCGCGCTGAGCTCTCCGTCGCCCGCGAGCTACGTGCGCGAGCATCTGTCGAACCAGGAGAAGCTGCTGCTCGGCGGCGGCCCCTACCGCTCGCTCGACCTCGCGATCGCCGACGTCTCGCTCGCGGTCGCGGACCGCGCGATCCGCCGGCACGCGCCCGATGGTCTCGTGTGGCGGGCCGACGTGTTCTCGGCGATCGCCGACGAGTACGCCAGATCCCTGATCGATGAGATCTACGGGGCGATCGCGCTCACCGCCCGTGTGCTCGACGGCGCGCGGCTCGCCCGCAAGGCGGTCGACCAGGCGAAATCGATCCAGGTACTCGGCCAGGTCGCCGATGCCGCGCAGCAGATCGACGGGCTCGTCTGGGCCGGTTCGGGCGCCGACGGCTTCGTCTCGCGCACCGGGCTCGCGCAGCTCGCGCGCCTCCCGGTCTACCTCGAAGCCGTCCGGCTGCGCATGCAGGGGCTCGTCGAGAACCCCGGCCGCGATCGGGCCCGCCAGAACGAGATCGATCGCGTCGCCGCGCTGTACGCGGAGGCGGGCGGGGCGATCCCGACCCCCATCGATGCCCCCGGGCATCTCGTGCACGCGCGGTGGCTCATCGAGGAGCTGCGGGTGAGCCAGTTCGCCCAGCAGCTGCGCACCGCGGAGCCGGTATCGGTGCAGCGCATCCAGAAGGTGCTGCAGGACCGGTAGCGATGCCCGGCACCGCTCGGGCACGGCTGCCGGGCGGGTTCAGCGCCCCGCGGCCCACTCGGGGTCGACCGCGATCGCGGTGACGTGCAGGTCTCGGCGGGGGAAGTCGATGCCGTCGACCTCGATCTCGATGCGCCGCTCCCCCGTCGCGGCGTCGACGCTGAAGATCTCGAGGCCGTCGAGCCTCGTGAACGACGGCCCCCGGCCGCCGCCGTCGAACTCCTCGTCGGTGGCGACGCCGAACACGCGGCCTTCCACCGCGGCGAGCATTCCCTCGGGCGTGCCCGCCGCGATCTCGTATTCGGATGCGCCGTCGGACTCGAGGAATCCGGCGAGATCGCCCGATACGACCGCGTCAAGCACCGGGATCTCGCCGGTGCCGGAGGAGTGTCCGGTCCCGTCCGGCAGCGCGACCGACCACAGGTTCCACTCCGCGGTCCAGTACAGGCGGCCGTCGTGCACGAACGGGGAGTGCGGCGACTTCTCGATCAGCTCCCCCGGGTACCGCACCGAGAACTCGAGCGGGGCGCCGCCCGAACGGTCCCACACGCGCAGTCTCTCGCGCGGCTCGGGCCCATCGGGGATCGCGCCGAGACCGTAGACGCGATCCGCATCGCAGGCCAGGGCGACGACATCGTCGAACAGACCGAGCCCCGCGAAATCGCTCGTCCGCGGCGTCACCGGTGCGATACCGTTCGCGGTCGCCATCACGATCCCGTCGCCGCAGCTCGCGAGCTCCGGGATCTCGCGCCCGATGTCCGTTCCGGTGAGCGATGCGCCCGGGCCGGCTGCATCGACGAACAGCGCTCGCTGCCCATCGGCCGAACCGGTGAACACTGCGAACCCCGGTCCCGACGCGAGACGTGCGCGATCGTGGACGCCCTCCGTCGGGCCCGGCACGGCGAGCTTCACGAGGCCGTTCTCGCCGATCAGGTACTCGTGCGTCGGGTCGCCGGTGCTGATCCCTGCATCGGACCAAGCGATCTGCGTGCCGATGAATCCCCGCTCGGCGAGCTGCACCGAGCGCGCGGTGCCGGCTTCGTTCACGAGCACCAGATACGACGTGCCCCGCGCCTCGAGCCGCAGTGCGACGACGGCATCCTCGGCCCCGAAGCTCTCGGAGATCGGCGGTGCCTGCAGATATCGCGCGAGGGAGCCGACGCCGAAGAGCGCGCCCAGCGCGAGCACGACGATGAGCACCGCTCCCCAGGCCTTCAGCACACGACGTGCTTCGGTCGAACCGCTCGCCGCCCGGTCGCGCGCGTCGGAACCCCGACGGCTTCGACTCACCGTCAGCTCGCGAACTACTGCTGAGCCGACTCGACCAGCACGCGCCGCGCCTCGTGCAGCAGCTCCGCGTCGACGATGAGGTCGTAGCGCGTGGCGATCATCTGCATCACCGACGAGAAGTCGCGCCGGTTGCGGTTCATGGCGTACGAGAGCACGCCGAACAGCATGCCGAAGCCGGCGCCGATCACGACGGCGGCGGCGAACACGCCGAGGATCGCCTCGTTGTCGGGCTGGAAGATGAAGAGGAGCAGCCCGAGGAACAGGCCGAGGTATGCGCCCGACAGCGCCCCCATGAGGGCGACCCGACCGTAGGTCAACCGGCCGGTCACGCGCTCGACGCTGCGCACATCGTTGCCGACGATGCTGACCTGCCGCACCGGGAAGCCGGAGCGGGCGAGCAGGTCGACGGCGTGCTTCGCATCCTCGTAGCGGTCGTAGGTCGAGATGATCTCCCCCTGGGGGATCTCGGGTACCACAGCGGCTCGCGACGAAGACATGGGGCCTGGAATGCTCATGCTTCTATCTTCTCATCGCTCGCCGGAAGAAGTGCGGTGAACGGACCGATCGGGCGCCGCGGCGTCTCAGGGCTGCCGGAATCCGATGATCGCCTGCGGGTAGCCGGAAACCGGCAGCTCCCGGGTCGCGAGACCGTCGAGGGCGATGACGGTCACCCCGTCCCACCCCAGTTCCCGGGTATTGCCCCCTGCGACGACCGCGAACTCGGCGCCGTCGTCGTTCTGCCAGAACGCGACCGTCTCGTGCGGTACGCGCAGCGGTACGAGACGCTCCTCTCCGCTCACGAGGTCGAGAATCGACAGGTTGGAGTCCCCGCTCGCGTTGCCGAACGATCCGGTGCCGACGGTGAGCAGCCGGGCGTTCGTGCCTCGCTCGGCCGACGCGGGCGCGAGCGCGGCTCCGTGCGAATGGGAGTTCGCGGCGCTCGGGATCGTCGAGGCCGTCCCGGTGACGGGGTCGAGCCGTTCCACGACGAGGCCCTGCACCGGCAGTAGGATCGTGCCGTCTGCATCGACCGCGCCGTAGTGCGGCTTCTCCCACGAGGCGAGCCCGCCGATCGTGCCGAAGGGCGCGATCTCGTGCGTCGTCGGGGCGAGCGTCGCTGCATCGACGACGGTGACGGAGAAGCCGTCGTGGTCGACGGTCGCGGCCCACGCCCCGTCGGGCGCGACGAGCACGTCGAAGGGCCTGGCGCCGACCGGCACCGAGGCCGTGAATCCGCCGTTCGCCGTCTCGAACACCTCGAGCAGCGATTCGCCCGGCTCGGTCATCACCGCGACGTAGACGCGCGACCCGTCGGGTGCGACCGCGAGGCCAAAGCCGCCGGCGCGGTACTCCCCCGACGAAATCCGGCTCGCGGGGTGCAGGTACGGCACGAGCGCGGTCCGCTCGCCCGCGACGAGGTCGACGACCGCGAGCCCTTCGGCGGTGGCGGCGTACCCGGTGCGCCCGTCGGGCGACACGCCGACGCCCCAGGGCGCCGCCCCGACCGGGATGGTCGTCACGGCATCGGCATCGGGCCGAGACGGGTCGATCACGGCGACCGCGTCGCCGTGCATCAGCGATGCGAGCAGCAGCTCGGGCCCTGCAACCGCGTCATCGACCGGCTCGGAGGCCACCGTCGGCGCCGGCGCGCGCGTGGCGGGCGCAGGCGCTCGCGGCGACGATGCCGGCTCGGCAGCGCACCCGGCGAGCAGCGAGATCATGCCGATGAGCGCGGCCGCGCCGAGCATCCGGCGGCGAGTGAGAGGAACGATCCTGTCGAGCATGCGCTCAGTCTCCCGCAGCGGGTGGCGTCTCCGCCTCAACCGTTCGATGGATTTCGCCGACGCTCGGCCCGCGAGGCGGGTCACGCGGTAGCGTAGAGCTGTGAGTACATCGAGGGTCTTCGTAGGTCGTCTGGCCGGGCGCAGCGTCTTCGACCCGGTCGGCGATCGGATCGGCAAGGTGCGCGACGTGCTGGTCGTCTACCGTGCGGCGGGCGCCCCCCGCGTGGTCGGCCTCATCGTCGAGATCCCGGGCAAGCGCCGCGTCTTCGTGCCGATCAGCCGGGTGACATCGATCGGTGCGGGCCAGGTCATCGCCACCGGCCTCATCAACGTGCGCCGCTTCGAGCAGCGCGGCGGCGAGACCCGCATGATCGCAGAGCTCATCGGCCGCCACGTGCTCCTGCCCCCGGCGCAGCCCGGCGGCGACCCGGTCGGGGCGACGATCGAGGACGCGGCGATCGAACGGGCGCGCACCGGCGAGTGGCACGTCTCCGAGCTCTTCGTCAGACTACCGCGGCCGTCGGCCCCGTTCGCGCGGGCAGAATCGCGGATCGTGCGCTGGTCGGAGGTGCGCCTGCCGAGCCTGAAGCCCGGCGTGCAGTCGGCCGAGCTGCTCCTGCAGACGCTCGTCGATCTGAAACCCGCCGACCTCGCGGAGGCGCTGCTCGAACTGCCGCAGCCGCGCATGCTCGAAGTCATCGCCGAGCTGCCCGACTCCCGCGTGGCCGACGCGGTCGAGGAGATGAGCGAGCCCGACCAGCTCGCGCTGCTCGCGCTGCTTCCTTCCGATCGCACGGCGGATGTGCTCGACCAGATGGAGCCCGATGACGCGGCCGACCTGATCTCCGCGCTGCCCGCCGCGCGCGGCGAGGAACTGCTCGACCTCATGGAGGATGAGGAGGAGCAGGCGGTGCGCCGCCTGCTCGAGTACGACGCCGATACGGCGGGCGGCCTCATGAGCCCGTCGCCGATCGTGCTCTCGGGCGAATCCACGGTCGCCGAGGGGCTCGCGATGATCCGCCGCGCCGAGATCCCTCCCGCCATGGCTTCGGCGGTCTACGTCACGCACCCGCCGTTCGAGACGCCGACCGGCGAGTATCTGGGCATGGCGCACTTCCAGCGCATGCTCCGCTTCCCCCCGCACGAGCGGCTCTCGTCGCTCGTCGACGAGGAGCTCGAGCCGGTGCCGGTCGACGCGAGCGCTGCCGAGGTATCGCGCCGCCTCGCGAGCTACGACATGGTCGCGATGCCGGTCGTCGACGATCAGAACCGCCTCGTCGGCGTCGTCACCGTCGACGATGTGCTCGACCATCTGCTGCCCGACGACTGGCGGCACGCCGACGACGATGCCGAGACCGAGCCCGCCGGCCGCGCCGCGCGCAGCGCAGGGGCCGCATCATGAGGCTGTTCGGGCGCGACCCCGGTCTCGATGCGCCGCTCGCCGCGGGCTCGCGCGCCGCGAAGACCCCGCGCGGCATCGGCAACGAGCGGTTCGGGCGATGGACGGAGGGCATCGCCCGCGGCATGGGCACCCCCTGGTTCCTGCTGATGCTCACCATCTTCTGCATCGCCTGGCTCGCATGGAACACGTACGGCCTCGAGGAGTGGCGCTTCGACTCCGCGGCCCTCGGCTTCACGGCGCTCACGCTGATCCTCTCGCTGCAGGCCTCGTACGCGGCTCCGATGATCCTGCTCGCGCAGAATCGGCAGGACGACCGCGACCGCGTGCAGATCGAGCAGGATCGGCAGCGCGCCGAGCGCAATCTCGCCGACACGGAGTATCTCGCGCGCGAGGTGGTCGCGCTCCGAATCGCGATGAAGGATCTGCCCGATCGCGACTTCGTGCGCTCCGAGCTGCGCGCGCTGCTCGCCGAGCTCCAGGAGGATCAGGAGGAGATCGCAGCCGGTGCGGACGCGACCGAGGCGGCCCCGTCAGCGGCGGCCCCGTCCGAGGAAGAGGCGGGGCGTGCCGAAGCCGATTGAGGATGCGGTCTGGGCGGCGCTGTCGCGAGTGCAGGATCCGGAGCTGCTGCTCCCCATCACCGATCTCGGCATGGTGCGCTCGGTCGCGGTCGACGATGCCGGCCGCGCCGATGTGTCGATCCTCCTGACCATCGCCGGCTGCCCGGCTGCGCGGCGCATCGAATCCGACGTGCACGAGGCGACCGCCGGCGCATCGGGGGTGGTCGAGGCCCGGGTCGAGGTCGGCGTGATGACCCCGACCGAGCGCAAGGCGTTCACGGAGCGGGTGCGCGGTGGGCGCGGTGCACGACCGCAGCAGTTCGGCCCCGACTCGCTCACGCGCGTCATCGCGATCACGAGCGGCAAGGGCGGCGTCGGCAAGTCATCGCTCACCGCCGGGCTCGCGGTCGCCCTCGCGGCGCGCGGGCTCTCGGTCGGTCTCGTCGACGCGGACGTCTTCGGCTTCTCCATCCCGGGGCTGCTCGGGCTCAGCCGCGATGGCATCACCGAGCAGCCGAGCCGCGTCGACGACATGATGCTGCCGCCCGTCGCCTACGGCGTGAAGGTCATCTCGATCGGCATGTTCCTGGGCGACGCCGACCCGCGCACGACCGCCGTCTCGTGGCGCGGCCCCATGCTGCACCGCACGATCGAGCAGTTCCTGCGCGACGTGTGGTTCGGCGAGCTCGACGTGCTGCTGCTCGATCTTCCGCCCGGCACGGGCGACATCGCGATCACCATCGGGCAGCTGCTGCCGCAGGCCGAAGTGCTCGTCGTCACCACACCGCAGGAGGCCGCCGCCGACGTCGCCGTGCGCAGTGCGCTCGTCGCCCGGCAGACCGGGCAGAAGGTCGTCGGCGTCGTCGAGAACATGGCCGGCATGCCGCAGCCCGACGGCAGCGTGATCGACGTCTTCGGGTCGGGCGGCGGCGCGCTCGTGGCCGACCGTCTGAGCGACACGGAGCACGGCGAAGTCCCGCTCCTCGGCAGCGTACCGCTGTCGCCGGCGTTCCGGGAGGGCGGCGACGCGGGCGAACCGGCGGTGCTCGCGCATCCGGAGGATCCGGCCGCGGCCGAGGTGCTGCGCATCGCCGACCGCATCGCCGTGCAGGGCCGCGGGCTCGCGGGGAAGCCGCTTGGCATCAGCCCGCGCTGAGCGGACAGGGCTTCAACGGTCGCCCGGCCCTACGTCGCCTCGTCGTCAAAGTGGAACTCGCCCGTGTCGGGCTTCTGCGGAAGCTGGGGCGCCGCCGCGGCCGGCGTCCGCGACGCCTGCTGCTCGTCCTCGAGCAGCGCGTCGCGGATGATGCGCCGCGGGTCGTACTGGCGCGGGTCGAGCTGCTTCCAATCGACCTCGTCGAACTCGGGGCCCATCTCATCGCGCAGACGATCCTTCGCACCGTTCGCCATCTGCTTCACGGTCTTCACGAAGTCGCTGAACTTCTTCGCGTAGGCGGGCAGGCGCTCCGGACCGATGACGAAGACGGCGATCACGAGGATCACCAGCATCTTTTCCATATTGAGGCCCATCCCGTTCAGTCTACCGATCCGGAATCCGAAGATTCGCTCGGGTGCGAGCGTGTGCGGCCGCGATCGGCACGCCGAAGCCCTACGCTAGGGGGGGTCGGCACCGACGACCCCCGGAGGAGAACGTGAGCAAGCTCGAACGCAATTGGCAGTACGCCGAGCAGTACCCGGGCGAGACCGAAGCGCTCGTGCGCGCACGGCGGCTCGCGCTCGAGCTCGGCATCGAACCGGTGAGCCGTTCGACGGCCGCCCACCTCTCGGGCATCGTCGCGCAGAGCGGCGCCCAGGGGATCTGCGAGATCGGCACCGGCGTCGGCGTCAGCGGCCTCTCGCTGCTGCGCTACGCCCCCGAGGCGACGCTCACCTCCATCGAGATCGAGCCCGAGCATCTGCGCGAGGCGCGGACGGTGTTCGCGGGGGCGGGCATCGCGTCATCGCGGCTGCGCCTCATCGAGGGCGACGCCCGCCACGTCATGCCGCGCCTGAACACGTCGGCCTACGATGTCGTGCTGCTCGACGCCGACCCGAACGATCTGCTCGAGCATTTCGAGCACGCCCTCGGCATCGTGCGCCCCGGCGGCAGCATCGTCGTTCCCGGCGCATTCGTGCACGGTCGCGTACCCGATCCCGCCGCGCGCGACACCGCCGCCCAGAACATGCGCGACCTGCTCGCGCTCGTCTCCGACTCCTCCGCGATCGCTCCGATCCTCTCACCCGCGGGCGACGGCATCCTCACCCTCGTGCGTCTCCCTGACCAGGAGTAGCACGGCGCTGCCGGTCATCGGCACCGGGTACGACGAAGGCCTGGCGATCCCTGAGGGAATCGCCAGGCCTTCGTGTTCGGCGTCGATGCCGCAGTGTCGATCAGGCGTCGAGCACGCCGGCCAGGACGTCGCGGAGCTCAGCCGCCTCCTGGTCGGTCACCGAGACAACGATGCGTCCGCCGCCTTCGACGGGCACGTACACTACGATCGCCCGGCTTTCGCGCACCGCCTCCATGGGTCCGTCCCCAGTTCTCGGTTTCATTGCAGCCATGGCGCCTCCTCAGCAGATTTGGTGATACCGCGTCTATTATCCCGCGATTCGAGCCAATCGAGTAATTCGCGGCGTGGTGCTGCGACATGCGGCTTCACATTGCGGTGAGCCAGTCGCGCAAGGCCCGTTCGGTGTCGACGATCTGCGCCACGGGCACCCGTTCGTCGTCGGCATGGGCGAGCAGCGGGTCGCCGGGGCCGAAGTTGACCGCGGGCATGCCGAGCGCCGAGAAGCGCGACACGTCGGTCCATCCGAGTTTCGCGGTGGGCGTACCGCCGACCGCTGCGACGAATGCGCGGGCGATCGGCGAATCGAGGCCGGGCCGCGCCCCGGGGGCCGCGTCGACGACGCGCACCTCATCGGCGTCGGCGAAGAACGCCTCGACGAACGCGGTGGCATCCGCGATGGTCTTGCTCGGTGCGAAGCGGTAATTCACCTCGAAGACGCACTCGTCGGGGATGACGTTGCCGGCGACTCCGCCCTCGATCTTCACGGCGTTCAGCCCCTCGCGGTACGCGAGACCGTCGACCTCGACCGTCTCGGCCTCGTACGCGTCGAGCTTCTCGAGCAGTGCGCCCGCGCGATGGATCGCATTCACGCCCATCCAGCCGCGCGCCGAATGCGCCCGACGACCGCGCAGCACGACCCGCGCGCGCAGCGTGCCGTTGCAGCCGCCCTCGATCGTGCCGTTCGACGGCTCGCCGAGAATGGCGAAGTCGGCCCCGAACAGCTCGGGGCTGTTGCGCACGGCTCTGCCCAGCCCGCTGAGATCGGCCGAGACCTCCTCGTGGTCGTACCAGACCCACGTGATGTCGATGCCCGGCTCGGCGAGCTCCACGGCGAGCGCGAGCTGCACCGCGACTCCCGCCTTCATGTCGACCGTGCCGCGGCCCCACAGCATCGCCTCCCCCGACTCCGACTCGGTCGTATCGCGCACCGGCAGGTTGCCGTTGATCGGCACCGTGTCGAGATGGCCCGCGATCACCGCCCGCCGGTCGCGGCCGAGCTCCGTGCGCGCGACGAGCGTGTCGCCGTCACGCACGACCGCGAGGTGCGGCGCCCGCTCGAGCAGCAGGGCCTCGATCGCGTCGGCGACCGCCGCTTCATCCCCCGAGACCGAGGGGATGTCGCACAGCTGCCGGGTCAGCCCGACCGCACCGTCCCCGAGGTCGAGGCGGATCGGGAGCGACGGGCGTTCTGCGTGGTTCACGTCTGCAACGATACGGGATCGCGCGCCGCCGCCGCCGGTCGATGCGCGCTCGGGCGGTACCCTAGAAGCATGACCGACTCCCGCTTCGCCTGGGCTGCAGGCCTCGCAACGATCGCGACCGACGGATCCGTGCTCGACGCCTGGTTCCCCGAACCCGCACTCGGCGGCCTCCCCGCCGCCATCGATCGCTGGGTGGCACCCGCCGAGCTCGAAGCGCTGGCGGGTCGCGACGAACTCCGCGATGTCGAGCTGCAGCCGATCACGATCCAGATCGACCTCGATGCGGCCCCCGAGAGCGCCGACGACGCCTATCTGCGTCTGCACCTGCTCTCGCACTGCCTCGTGCAGCCGAACACGATCAACCTCGACGGCATCTTCGGTCGGCTCCCGAACGTCGTGTGGACGAGCGCCGGCCCGATGCTGCCCGAGGTGTACGCCGCCCGCCTGCCGCTCCTGCGCCGCGCGGGCCTGACGGCGAACGGCATCGACAAGTTCCCCAGGCTCACCGACTACGTCGTCCCGGCCGGCGTGCGCATCGCCGATGCCTCGCGCATCCGCCTCGGCGCTCACCTCGCCCCGGGCACGACCGTCATGCACGAGGGCTTCGTGAACTTCAACGCGGGCACGCTCGGCGCTTCGATGATCGAGGGCCGCATCTCGCAGGGCGTCGTCGTGGGCGACGGCTCCGATATCGGCGGCGGCGCATCGGTCATGGGCACCCTCTCGGGCGGCGGCACGCAGCGCGTCACGATCGGCGCACGCGCCCTGCTCGGCGCGAACTCGGGCATCGGCATCTCGATCGGCGACGACAGCGTCGTCGAGGCCGGCCTGTACGTGACCGCCGGCACCAAGGTGCTGCTGCCGAAGGGCACTGCGGCGTCGGGCGGCGAGCCCGTCGAAGTGAAGGCGGTCGAGCTCTCGGGCCTGCCGAAGCTGCTGTTCCGCCGCAACTCGCGCACGGGCGCCGTCGAGGCGTTGCCGCGCGACGGTGCAGGGATCACCCTCACCGCAGCCCTCCACGCGTAGGCGCTCTCCGCAGCCCGCCGCGCGTAGGCGCTCTCCGCAGCCCGCCGAACGCCCGGCGATCCCTGGCCTGCCTCGACAAAGGGTCGCGATCTGGGGTGCCCCCGTCGGCCGGACCCCAATTCGCGACCCTTTACCGTGGGGCGCACGCCGCTGAGAGATCGAGCCGGCGCGCACTTCGACCGGAGGGCCGGTCGCCGAGCATCTTCCTCCACAGCCCCATCGTCGAGCTCTTCGTCACGGGTTCGAGCGGTTCTTGGCGTCCTACCTGTGGAGAACTCCGACGGACTTCCGCGATCTCGTGCACCGTAGAGTCATGTCGCAGTCGCCCGCCCTCGCATCGCTCGGAACCGCCTTCTCGGTGGCGGAGGCGCGAGCCGCCGGCCTGAGCTACGAATCGTTGCGCAGTCGACGCTTCGAGGCACCGTTCCATGCGACCCGCATCGTGAGGCCTCCGGCCGCCGCCGAGCCGATGCACCCGTTCGAACTGCAGCGTCGCCGCACGGTGCAGCTCATCCATGCGCTCGCCCGGCGTCTCCTCCCCGGGCAGTTCATGAGCCACAGCAGCGCGGCGCTCCTCTGGGGCGCGCCGATTCCTCATCGGCTCGGGCAGGTGCTCCATCTGAGCGCGCTCTCCCCCGCGCGTGCGCCCAGAGTCGCCGGCACCGTCGGCCACCGCATCCACCCGGGCCGCTGCGAGGTCGACCGCATCGACGGGGTCCCGCTCAGCGCACCGGCGACGACGTGGGCGATGCTCGGCGGTCTCGGTGCGAGCGTCTCCGACCTCGTGGTCGCCGGCGATTACTTCGCACGACGATACCGCGCCGGGCACGGCCGTCGGGAGGTCGGCCGACCGCCGCACGCGTCGCTCGACGAGCTGAGAGCCGTGCTCGAACTCGGCCGATGGAGCGGAATCTCCCGTCTGGCACGGGCCCTCGAACTGGTGCGCGAAGATTCGTGGTCGCCGCAGGAGAGCCTGCTCCGTCTGAACCTCCGTGAGGCCGGGCTCCCGGAGCCCGAGCTCAATGTCGACGTGCACGATGACGGCGGTCGCTTCCTCGCCTGTCTGGATCTCGCCTACCGGAGTTTGAAGGTCGGGGCCGAATACCACGGCCTCATGCACGCCGCCACCTACGCCCAGGACGTCATGCGCGTGGAGGCGCTGCGCGACGACGGGTGGATCATCATCGAAGTGACGAAGGCGGGAGGCTCCGAATCGACGCACACGGCGCGACGCATCGAGAGAGCGCTCAGGAGCCGGGGTTGGGCCCCGTCGTGATCGAGGCCGCGGCCTACTCAGAAAACGAACAAAGGGTCGCGAATTGGGCGATCGAGCACGGCTCGACCCCAATTCGCGACCCTTTGTCGCGGGGCGGGGCGGGGCCGGGCGGGGCGCGACGGCACGCCCCGCCGGCGCGAACGGCCTAGATGTGGCGCTCGGGCGAGCCGATGTAGAGCTGCTGCGGGCGGCCGATCTTCGTGAAGCGGTCCGAGTGCGCCTCGCGCCACTGCGCGATCCAGCCCGGCAGCCGGCCGATCGCGAACAGCACGGTGAACATGCGGGTCGGGAAGCCCATCGCCTTGTAGATCACGCCGGTGTAGAAGTCGACGTTCGGGTAGAGCTTGCGCTCCTTGAAGTAGTCGTCTTCGAGGGCGATCTGCTCGAGCTCCTGCGCGAGGCCGAGCAGCGGGTCGTTGATGCCGAGCTCGGCGAGGATCTTATCGGCGCTCTGCTTCACGATGCGCGCACGCGGGTCGTAGTTCTTGTAGACGCGGTGGCCGAAGCCCATGAGCTTCACGCCGTCCTCCTTGCGCTTGACCTTCTCGACGAAGGTCTCGACGCTCTGGCCCGAGTCGCGGATCTGCGCGAGCATGCTGAGCACGGCCTCGTTCGCACCGCCGTGCAGCGGGCCCGAGAGCGCGTTGATGCCGGCAGAGATCGACGAGAACATGTTCGCCCCGGTCGAGCCGACGAGGCGCACGGTCGAGGTCGATGCGTTCTGCTCGTGGTCGGCGTGCAGGATGAGGAGCTTGTCGAGCGCCTCGACGAGCACCGGGTTCATCTCGTAGGTCTCGGCCTTGTTGCCGAAGTTGAGACGCAGGAAGTTCTCGACGAAGCTCAGCTCGTTCTTCGGGTACAGGAAGGCCTGTCCGATCGACTTCTTGTGCGCGTACGCGGCGAGCACGGGCAGCTTCGCGAGCAGACGGATGGTGTTGACCTCGACGAACTCGGGGCGCGCGGTGTCGAGCGAGCTCTCGTAGTAGGTCGACATGGTCTGCAGGCCGCCCGAAAGCATCGCCATCGGGTGCGCGGTGTGGGGCACGGCCTCGAAGTAGTACCGCATGTCCTCGTGGAGCAGCGTGTGGCGACGGATCTCGCCGTCGAAGGCCGCGAGCTGATCCGCGGTCGGGCGCTCGCCGTAGATGAGCAGGTAGGCGACTTCGAGGAAGCTCGAACCGGCCGCAAGCTCTTCGATCGGGTAGCCGCGGTAGCGCAGGATGCCCTGGTCGCCGTCGATGTAGGTGATCTCGGAGCGCGTCGACGCCGTGTTCACGAAACCGTAGTCGAGCGCCGTGTAGCCGCTCTGCTTGGTCAGCGTGCTGATGTCGATCGATGACCGACCGTCCACCGACTCCAAGATCGGGAACTCGGCGGCGCCGCCCGGGTAGGTCAGCTTCGCCGTGCTCGGTGCCTGAGTCGAATCGGTCACGTCGTCTCCTCGTGAGTTCGCTTACTGGCAGACGTCTCGGTAAACACTGCCCGTCTTCCACCCTATCGGCTCGTTCGAGCACAGGTGAATCACGGCGGATATGCCGCGTATCATCTCCAGATTATCTCGATGTCGAGCAAAATGCGATTCGTGCGACGGTCGCAGGGCAGGCGATCGGGCCCCTCGATCCGCCGCGACGGGCGAGGGATCGGGACTCGGGAACCGGTATGACGGGAGAGGGATCGGGGCGCCGCGACCGCACGATGGCGGTGCTGCGACGCCCCGATCCCTTCGGTCACTCCGCGCGCGAGTCGCGGCGGCGGAGCATCAGCATCACCGCTGCACCGAGCCCCGCGAGCGCGAGCGCGGCGCCCGCGAACCGGCCCGCCGATTCGGATCCGGTGCGCGCCAGCCCGCCGTCGGCCTTGGGCGAGGGATCGCCTCCCCGAGCCGCGGCGTTCGCACCGGCGCCCGATGCCGAGGCGCCCGCTTCGCTTCCGGTACCGCCGTCGGGGTCACCGCTCGCACCCCCGTGCGGATCGCCTTCGGCACCGCCATTCGGATCGCCGTTCGGGTCACCGTTCGGATCGCCGTTCGGATCGCCTTCGGCACCGCCGTTCGGGTCCCCGCCGGGATCTCCGCCCGGCTCCTCTGCGACGACCGTGTACTGCACGGTCTCGCGCGTGATGTTGCCGGCGTTGTCGATCGCGGACGCGGTGAACTCGAAGACGCCTTCGGTATCGGTCGGCAGCGGCTGGCCGAGCGGCACGGACCCCTGGCAGGTGAGCACGCCCGAGAGCGCGTCGTCGCAGGTGAACGCTGCGGGCAACGAGGCGCCGAGCGCGACGCGCGCACCCGCGATCGAGGGGTCGACCGTCACGACCGGGTCGGTCTTGTCGATCCGCACACCGTGGCTGCGCAGCGCGGTCTCGTTACCGGCGCGATCCGTGGCGCGGTACTCGACGGCGTAGATGCCCTCTTCGCTCAGCGGCACGTCGGCGAAACCGGGGTAGGCGACCTGCCACGGACCGTCCCCCACTCGGAAGTCGAGCCGCTGCACGCCCGAGTCCTGATCGGTCGACTCGATCCGCATGTTCGCGTCACGGCGCAGCCAGCCGCGCGCGTTCGGCACGGGGTCGAGCACCGACGACGCCGTGGGCGCGGTCCGGTCGATCCGGATGTCGAGCCGCTTCACCGGACCGCGGCGGCCGTACTCATCGACGGCCTGGTAGCTGAGCACGGTGTGCCCGGTCGCGTCGACCGAGATCGACTCGCTGCCGTCGGTGATGCCGCTGCCGGTCTGCGCGCCCGTCAGCCGCCACTCGACGCCCGAGGCACCGGTCTGCGGGATCGGGTCGAGCATCACGTCCACCGGCCCGTTCCACCAGCCGCCGGGCCGCTCCGGGTCGGGAGTCGCCGTCGCGTCGAGCACGGCGTCGGCGGGTACGACCTGGTAGTTCACGATGCGCACGTTCGTGTTGCCCGCGACGTCGCTCGCGGTGATGCGCAGGCTGTGCCACCCCAGCGTGTCGCTCGGCAGCGGGTGGCCGTGCGGCGTCGATCCGACGCAGCTCTCGACGCCCGATGTCGCGTCGGAGCAGCCGAAGCTCGCGTTCACCGACGCGCCGAGCGGCACCTGGCGATCCTCGAGGGTCGGATCGATGTCGATCGCCGGCCGCGTCGCGTCGATGTTCACGGGCACCGACTGCTCGCCGGTCGAGTTGCCGGCGGCGTCGCTCGCGCGCCACCACACCCGGTGGTGGCCGTCGCCCGTCACGAGCACGCGCACGGGCTCCCCGAGCACGGGCGGGTCGGTCCAGGGGCCGTCGTCGACGCGGTACTGCAGCGAGGCGAGCCCGCTGTCGTCGTCGCGGGCGTCGAGGATGACCTCGGCCTCGCCGCGGTGCCAGCCCTGCGAGTTGGGTTCGGGCGTCACCTCGTGGTCCACGGTGGGCGGGGTGACGTCGCCCGCGTCGACCTCCAGCACACCGTTCTGCCGCAGCTCGTTACCCGCCCGGTCCTGGGCCAGAATCGCGTACGGTACGGTCCCGGCCACCGAGGTATCGATCGCCGCGCCGATTTCTTGCGCCGGTCTTCCGGCGATCGAGATGACGCACCTCTCGACACCGGCGGTTGCGTCGGCGCAGCTGAACTCCGCAGCCGCGGTCTCGTGCTGATCGACCCGTCCATCGGCGAGCACCCCCGCCAGCTCGATCGTGGGCTTCGTCTGATCGATGCCGAACTCGAGCAGCCTGGGCGCAGTCTCGTTGCCGAGGGTGTCACGCGCCCACACCTCGAGCGTGTGGCGACCGTCCTCGAAGTACTGCAGCCGCGAACCGTTCTGGATCGCGAACGAGCCGTGCTCACCGTCTCGCCTGCCCTGGATCGTCGCGATGCCGTCGGGGTCGGTGGCCTCGACCCTAACACTCATGGGCTGCTGGTAGTAGCCCCCGTAGGCACCTGTTTCGGGCTCCATGGTGAGGAACAGCCGCGGCGCCTCCGAGACCGCGATCACACGCCCGCCGGTGATGTCGAATGAGGCGACGCCGCTCACGCGCGCAGCGGCGTGCACGGTGTAGCTGCCCGGGGCGAGACCGCGCATCACCAGGCTGTAGCGCCCCTGGTTGCCCTCCGTGCGCACGGTTTCGACGCGACTCTGGCCGTTCTGATCCGTGACCGTGACGGTGACGGCGATGGGCCTGCCATCGGAGATCGGCATGAGGTCGCCCCAGATCTTCAGCTCGGGGCTGTTGCTCGAGGCGAAGACGCGCATCTGTGTCGTGCCCGAGGACTCCCAGCCGCGATCGATGAACACGTTCGCCGCCTCGATGCCGCTGTTGCGCACTTCGAGGTTCACGAGGCCGGTGAAGCGACCCCCATAGCCCTCGATGAAGCGCAGCTGGGCGAACTGGCCCGGCCCGTACCAGTCGGTGCTCTCACGCCCCACCGCGACGAGCCTGAACTCGATGCCCGCCGGCCCTGCGACGCTCGCGTTGTACTTCTCGGCGTTCAGCACGCCCTCGGGGTACACCCGCGTCTCGCCCGGAGCGATGCCGGTCACGGTGAAGTCGGCTTTGGAGTCCCCGGCATCCTGCGCGGTTTTCTCCGCGCTCTCGGCGTCCGCGGGTTTCTCCGCGCTCTCCCCCTCGGTGTCGGTCGGCTCGGAAGTCTCTGGGTCGGTGTCGTGGTTCTGCGAGGGATCCTCCGACGTCTGCTCGCCCGTTCCCTCCTGTTCGGCGCCGCCTTCCGGCGCGCTCCGCTGCAACGCGACAGCCTGTTCCGCAGCGGCCTGCTCAGCGGCGGCCTGCTCAGCGGCGGCCTGCTCAGCAGCTGCCTGCTCAGCAGCGGCCCACTCGGCCTCGGCTTGTTCGGCATCGGCGCGCTCCGCCTCGAGGCGGAGGCGTTCGGCCTCCGCCTGCTCGGCGGTCAGCCGCTCGCGCTCCAGCCGTTCGGCCTCGGCCTGAGCCTCAGCGGCGGCCTGAGCCTCAGCGGCCGCCTGAGCTTCGGCCTGCGCGTCTGACCCCGCGCCCGGCGTCTCATTCGCGCTCGCCGGGACGGAACCCCCGAGCAGCAGCGCCGCGCTCAGCAGCACGGCGCCCGTTCCCAACCCCCTGCGCTGCAACGCTCCTTCGGCGCGCACGGCGCCGAAGGGGCCCGTCCCGTCCTGTGGTTCTCTTCGTTTCCTCATCGTGTATCCCTTTCCGTGCCCCTACTCGAGCGGGGCTTCGTTGTCGACGAAGGCGATCACGAAGCCGCCCTCGGCCTCGCGGATCTGGAAGCCGAACGCTCCGCCGTCGGAGCTGTCGAGCGAGGCGTAGCTCGTGCCGTTTTCGTCCCCCGAGATGCGCACCGGCGCGTACTGCGCGAGCGCCTCCTCGAAGTGGCTGAAGACCTCGTCGCTCGGCACCTCGGTGACGTAGCTCGCGGTCTCCACGGCGCCGCCCGACTGCGTCGTGCAGATGGTCGCGCCCTCCGGTGCTGCCGGCCACCCCTCGGGCACGAGCTCCAGGTCGTCGAGACTCGCCGGACCCGTGGCCCAGGGGTAGATCTCCCCGCACTCCTCCGGAACGCCGGGCGCAGGCTCCGCGGGCAGCGTCGCTTCCTCCACCGCGTCGGCCGGAGCCTTCTCCTCGGCGTCCGGACCGCCCGAGCAGCCGGTGAGCGCAAGGAGTCCGGCCGCGGCGAGGCATCCGATCAGGGCTCCCAGTCGAAGGCGGGGCGAGGGATCGGCTGAGCCGTAGTCCCTCACCGGGCCGCGGGCCCGGTGCCGTTCTGCGGCGCTCATGCAGGATCCCTTTCGGTGATACGGCTGCGTCCGACGGCGAGCCAGAGACCGGCGATGACCAGCCAGCCTTGGATGAGGGTGCCAGGGATGCCCGGCACGCCCGAGACGAGCATGAGTGTCAGCAGGCCGAGCCCGAACAGAGCGCTGACCACGCCCAGCACGCGCGACACGAGGCGCTCGGCGAAGGCCATCCAGGCCATCGCGAGGGCCGAGACGAGCACGCCGAACCACGGGAAGTAGGCGCCGAAGTCGGTGAGCATGTAGTAGACGAAGAGCCCCTGCTCGTCGTAGAGCCCGGCCTCCGGACCGAGGTAGTTCGCGAGCGCGCCCTTCCAGCCGTAGCCGAGCAGACCCGCAGCGGCCGTGGCGATGGCGCCGAAGGCGACGACCTTCGCCCCGACGGAGCGCTCGAAGCGCTGCGTGCGCCTCCACCACACGGCCGCGAAGACCAGCAGCAGCGCCATCGCGAGGAGGCCCGCCGTCCAGCCGAGGCGGCCGGGCAGCACCGCCAGGCCGAGCATGTCGGCGCTCGTAACCGAGTAGTCCTCGCCCGAGAGCCAGGCCTCCGTCTCGGCATCGGGACGCACGTCGAAGACGATCGTGCCCGCGAAGCCGAGAGCCCCGGCTGCCGAGGCCCAGAGGGGCCACGCGGTGAAGCCCTGCTTCGCCGGTCTGGCGGCTGCGGCGGGGGCTGGCGGCGTCGCCTGCGCGGAGGCGGCGACGCTCGATTGACCTGGGAGTGCGGTCATGTTCGTTCTCTTTCGTACCTGGGGCGCGGGGCCCCGGATCGGATGGTTGCGATGACCACGATCCCGCCGGGGCGTCCCGGGCCGGCAGATTCCGATGTCCTCGTTCGGCCCGGGACGCCGGCGGGGACGCGCGGCCGGGACGCGGAGACGTCGGACCGGCGGTGGAACGAGCGCAGCGAGGCGAGTCGGAACCCGAACGGCGGGCCTCGATTTCGACTCGGCTCCGCCTCGCTCGAGCAGCGGTGGGCGCCGCGGCGCTACGGGCGCGCGAGCCTGCCCGAGCCGAAGCCGGCCTCGCGCGCCATCACGATGAGCGCGCTGCGGTCGGGCGCGCCGAGCTTCGTGATGATCGCGTAGACGTAGTTGCGCACCGTCTTGCTCGTGAGCACGAGCGTGCGCGCGATGGAGCCGTTGTCGAGGCCGCGCGCGACCAGGTCGAGCACCTCGACTTCGCGGTCGGTGAGCTCGGGGAAGGGCCTAGCCTCTGCGCGATCGGCTCCGCTGCCGAAGAACGAGACGGCGCGCGCGGCCACGTCCGCACCGAAGAGCACCTCTCCGTCGGCGACCGCGTGGATCGCCCGTTCGACCTCGGTCGGCGAGGCCACCTTGAGCAGGTAGCCGCGCGCGCCCGCGGCGAGCGCCGAGAGCAGGGAGCGGTCATCGCCGAGCATGGTGAGCACGAGCACCGCGGTCTCGGGCTTCCGCCCCAGGATGGCCCGCGTCGCATCGATGCCCGACTCGTCGCCGAGATCGAGGTCCATGAGCACGACGTCGGGCTGCACCGCATCAAGGATGCGCATCGCCTCCTCCGTATTGGCGGCCGATCCCGCGACTTCGACGCCCTCGAGCGTGTCGAGCAGGGAGATGATGCCGCGGCGGAAGAGCGGGTGGTCGTCGACCACCATCACACCGATCGTTCCGCCCGATGCCATCGGCCCTCCTCGCACAGCTGCTGTCGTCTCAATTGTGCCCCTGCGCCGCGCTTCCGGCCACGGGCGGATGTCCCGGCTCGGGCGAGGACGCGGAGTCCCCATCACCCGCGAGCGGCAGCGTCACGGCCACGCTCGTGCCCTCCGGCCCCGAGGTCAGCGACATGGACCCGCCGAACGCCTCGGCCCGCCTCCGCAGCGAGAGCAGCCCGACACCGGGTGCGTGCGCCTCGGGCAGCCCCCGTCCGTCGTCGCTCACCTCGAGCCGGAGCGCGCCGGGCTGCGTCTCGAGCACGATCCGCACCGCTTTCGCACCGGAGTGGCGCGCCGCGTTCGTCAGCGCCTCCGCGGCAATGAGGTAGACCGCGTCTTGCACGCCCTGGGAGAGTTCTGCCGCGAGCGGTTCCGGGCGGATCTCGACGGCTACCGCCATCCGCTCGGTGCGGAAGCGGGCGGCGAGCTCGGCGAGCGCTTCGGGAAGCGACGATCCGTCGAGCGGCGAGGGGGATACCTCTCCCGCGAGCTGTCGCACGGCGCGGGTGCGCCGTGCGACGTCCTGCTCGAGCTCCGCGAGCAGCTCCACCGCCCGGCCCGGGTTCGTCTCGACGAGGTTCGCGACCGCCGCGAGCCCGAATCCGATGCCCGCGAGCGCCGGTCCGAGGCCGTCGTGCAGCTCCTGCTGCACGGCTCTCCGCTCCCCCGCGCGTCTCGCGAAGAAGTCTTCGCGCGCGACATCGAGGTGCCGGTTCGAGTCGATCAGGTGCACGGCGGCGGCCACGAGCCCGGCAAGATCGCGCAGCGCGGAGATCGAGCGCCGGTCGAGCCGCTGCCCGACGGGAGCCGTCGCCACCAGTTCACCGGCTGATCCGGGGAGAGGGATCCGTACGGCCGCGCCCCCGGGGTCGCCTGCGATGGCGACGGTGCGCGAGACACCGGATCGCACCTCGACGGAGGCGAGGCGCAGCACGCGGCGCAGCGCTTCGCACAGCTCCCTGAGACCGGCGGGCCCGGCCTCGAGCTCACCGATCCCCGCCCCGAGCCTCGCGAGCATGGCGGCCGGCTCGGCGCCCTCGCCGTAGACGAGCCGGTCGATACGGCTCTGGATCCACCCGCGCAGGGGCTGGATGGCCAACGCGATGAGGATCGGAACGGCGATCTCAAGGCCCTCGGGCCACGGCACGAAGCGCGGCGCGGCGAGCACGATCGCGAGGTAGAGCGCGGCGCCGCTGATCGTCAGCAGGGTCCACAGGAGGATGCGGCTGACGACCACGCGCTGTCCCCAGAGCCCCTGCCCGAGCACCACGACGAGAATGCCCGCCGGGTAGATCACCTGCCCGAGCACCGGTGCCAGCAGCGCGACCTCCGCCAACGCGCCCGGGAGCCGCAGCGGGGCGGGGAGCACGAGCACGGCGTAGCTGCCGCTCAGGAAGAGGTGCCCGAGCGTCAGCCAGGCGAGCCCCGTGCGCCCGGCGCCCCTCGCCCGCGCCCAGCGCGTCGCCAGGATCCCTCCCGTGACGAGGGCCAGGCCGACCGCGACGAAGGAGCTCACCAGATAGATGCCGGGCAGCGACGACTGGAGCGCGCCATCGCCGGGGGCGAGCGGGTTGCGGGGATTCGAGGCTGACTGGTGCACGAGCGCCGCAGCCGTCGCGACACAGGCGTTCGCCGCGCCGATCGCAACGAGGCAGCGCTGCCAGCGCGGCAGCCGCGCGCGCGTGACGAGCACCGGGAGAACAGCCGTCATGAATGTGCCGGGGATGTAGCCCCAGCCCGATGCGTGGGCCAGCAGGCCCCAGAGCGGCAGCCCAGGCAGCTCCTCGCCGAGCAGCCCCCACTGCCCGCCGAGCACCGCGAGGCCCGAGCCGAGCGCGTGCACGGCGAGGATCGCCCCGACCGCGCCGACGCGCCTGGAGAGGAGCAGCGCAGACACCGGCCCGTAGACGAGGGCAACCGTGAGGCCGATCGCCGGGAAGAGATCCAGCACCTCCGCGGGCGGACGGGCGAGCACCAGCCCGGGCAGGGGACGTGCCGGCAGCTCGTGCGCCAGCGCAATCCAGACGGCGGCGAGCGCGAACGCCCAGGAGAGCGTCCAGACCGCAGCGGCGAGCGCGACCCGGCGGCGATCGACACCGCCCGTCTGAGGAGCGCCCGACGCGGTCATACGGGGATCACCACCGTCGCACGACCGGATGCGAGGTCGCCCGTGAGGGTGCCTGCCGCCTGCGCGCAGCGCTCCGCGATCGCCGATCGGGATCGTTTGGCGGCGTCGCCGCCGACGGCATCGGTGTCGAGGCGCACCCGCACGGACGCTCCCGCGACTCCGGCGACGATGCCGATCCGGGCGGGGCGGCACTCGCGCAGGAGGATCTCGACGGTGTCGGCGATGACCAGGTAGACGGCGACCTGCTGCTCGCCCTCGAGCTCATCGGTGCCCGGAGCGGAGGCGTTCACCGCGCACGTCGCCCCACTGAATCGACGCGACAGCTCGCGCAGCGCTCCGTCCAGATCCCCGGCGTCGAGCGCGGCTGGCAGCAGCGCCCTGGCGAGGCGGCGCACCCCCTCGGTGGTCTCCGCGAGTTCGGCGCGGAGCTCCTCGAGCGCCACGGGCGCGCCGGGGACGCCCGAGGCGATGAGCCGCCGCGTGCCCGCCATCGCGAAGCCGATCCCGGCGAGGGCGGGAGCGAGCTCGTCGTGCAGTTCGCGGTGCAGCATGCGGCGCTCCTCCCGGCTCACGCCGCGGGTACGATCCCGCAGCGCCGCCAGATCCTGATTCGCCTGCGCGAGTTGCACGGCCACCGCCACGAGCCCCGCGGTCTTCGCCAGCATGGGCTCGACCAGGTTGCTCAGCAGCGCGGGGTCGTCGGCGGTGCACACGACGGTGCAGAGCGGAGCCGCAGATCCCTCGCCTTCCGCCGCCCCCGCAGCGTCGAGGCGATGCGAGAGCACCGCCGGGCCGTCGGCGCCCGCCCGCGCGATCTCGACGGAGTCGGCGCCGACCAGCAGCGACACCGATCGCAGGTGCCAGATCTCGCGGAGCGCCTCGGCGAGCCCGGCGAGCCCGCCGCGGTCGCCGCTCGCCGAGACGGGTTCGCCGAGTCGGGCGAGGATCCGCCGCACGCTGCTCCCCGGTCCGAAGAAGATGAGTCCGGTGAGTTCGCGGAGCACCCCGAGCATCACGCTGAAGCCGAGCGCGAGGATCGCGGCGGCGAGACCGCCGGCCAGCGTCTCGCCCGCCCCGAGGCCGCGCGCGACGGCGTGGAGCAGCACGTAGAGGCCGATCGCGCTCGCGAGCGCCTGCGCCCACACGATCCCGGCGAGCAGGCGGCGGTCGATCACCGTTCCCGAACCGCCGAACACGGCGGCGAGGATCGCCGTCGGCAGCAGGCCCTGGGCGACGATGAAGAGACCCGTCCCGATGCTCGACGCGGCTTCGGTGCCCGGCAGCAGGGTGAGATAGCTCACGATCAGGAGGGCGGCGCCGAGCGCGAACCAGATCAGCACGACCCGTTCGATGCCGCGCCCGCGCCACCACCGCCGCACCGTGGTGCACACCCCGAGCAGGAAGCCGAGCAGCGCGACGCCGAGCGGCAGCAGTTGGAGCGGGAGCGGGGCGTCCGTCTGCCACAGCCCGCCGGCACCGCCGATGCCGAGGTCGAGCGCGATGGCGAGGGCGCCGAGCCGGAGCCCGCTCCTCCTGAGGGGCGAATCGCCGAGCAGCCAGATGAGGATGCCGAGCGCCGCCAGCTCCGAGAGATGCATGGCATAGGCGGTGACGGCGCTCGCCGCCTCGATCAGGGCCCCGGTGCCGGGAAGCCGCCCGAGCACCATCATCAGCGCAGACAGACTCGAGCTCACGGCCAGCCCTGTCAGGACGGACGCGACAGCGCGCTGCCGGATCGCGAGCAGGATGCCCGCCGCCGGGGCGTAGACGAGCGCGGTCACGACCATGCGGAGCACGTGCTCCCACCCGACCCCGCACAGGCTGCCGACGGCGCACGCGGAGAGCGCGGGCAGCCAGGCGAGCGCGACGATCACCCCTGCCCCGAGCCGCGCGGCCCGCGTCCGATCCGGCTCGCCCACACCGTCTCCCGATCCGCGCGGCCGACGCCGCGCCCGACTCAATCCTCCCCCGCCCGCGCGCCCGACGGCAGGGGCAGATGTCCCGGTTGTCGCGCGGCGGCCGACCGATGTCTTCCTCATGCTAGCTTCGACGGAGACGGAGACGACGGAGGGAGCCCGGATGCCGTTCGCCGACGAGATGCTCGGAGCGCAGCAGGCCGAGGCGCTCGTGTCGATCATGGGCGATGCGGCCGGTCGGCCGCTCGCGGCCACAGCCGAGACCGCGCGGGGCCTCGACGGCCTCTCCCTCAGCGGGAGGGCGCGGGCGCTCGCGGCGGGGCTGCTCGCCGATGTCGGCGGCGACCACGCGGTCATCGCCGCAGCGGTGCGGCGCGCGTTCGATCGGCCGGACTTCGACGGCTGGCTGCTGTGGCCGGTCGGGCTCGCCGTCGCGCTGCGCGGAGTCGATGAGGGATCGGCGGAGAGCTTCGACGGGGCGCTGGAGGTGCTGCGCGAGCTCCCGCCCCGCATGACCTCGGAGTTCGCGATCCGCCCGCTGCTGCGGCACGACCTCGATCGCGGGCTCGAGCACCTGCTCTCGTGGACTGCCGATCAGGACTGGAACGTGCGCAGGCTCGCGTCCGAGGGCAGTCGGCCGCTGCTGCCGTGGGCCGAGCGGATCCCTCGCCTCGTCACCGACCCCTCGCCGACCCTGCCGATCCTCGACGCCCTCTTCGACGACCCCGAGGAGTCGGTGCGGCGCTCGGTCGCCAACCACCTCAACGACCACAGCCGCGCGCACTCGGCCTTCGCCGTCGCGGCGGCGCGCGGCTGGCTCGTCCGAGGCGGAAACGGCGCCGAACGCACGGCGCGGCATGCCATGCGCACCCTCGTGAAGCGCGGCGACTCCGGCGCGCTCGAGCTGCTCGGCTTCCCTCCGGCCGAGCTCTCGGTCGCCCCGCTGCGCGTCACCCCCGAGGCGGTCGCCCTCGGTGGGGCGGCCGCCTTCGCCGCCGCCGTCGAGAACCGGGGAGCGAGCGAGGCCAGGCTCGTGATCGACTACGTGCTCTTCTTCCCCGGCGCACGCGGCGACGAGCGCCGCAAGGTGTTCAAGCTCGCGCAGCGCACGCTCGCGCCGGGCGAACGCGCACTCGTGGAGGGCAGGCACGTCTTCCGCGAGATCTCGACCCGGAGGTACTACCCGGGCCGCCACGGCCTCGCGCTGCAGATCAACGGCGTGCTCCACGACCGAGCCGACTTCGCGTTCGGAGGGGAGGAGGCCGCGCCCCGTTCGGCGAGGGATCGGTCGCGGCCGCGCCGCGGGACCGACCCTTCGCATCGTTGAGGGATCCCTCACCGTCCCGCCTCGGCGAGCAGCGCTCCGACCAGGAACAGACTCCACCAGGCCGAGGCGAGGAGCGCGGGGGTGCCGAGCACGAGCGCGCTGATCGCGAGCGGCCGGGACCCCCGCCGCGCGAGCGTCAGGACCGCCAGCACGAGCGCGGCCGTCCCCGTCGCTACGGGCACGAACGGCACCCACCACCCGAGCGCCGTGAGCGATGCCAGCACGAGTGCGGCGACTGCGAGGCGTCGATCCCTCACCTGCGCGCCCATGCCGACCCCGCTCCGGTCAGCTGTAGTCGGCGACGAAGCTGCCGATCACGCGGTCGATGGCGTCCAGGTCCGACTCCCGCACGGCCTGCACCGCGACGAGCACGACGTATTCGCCGCTGTCGGCCACCGCTCCCACGACGAGGAACTTCGCCTTCTCGGGCCCGCAGTTCTCCCACAGCTCGTAGACGCCGGTGTGCAGGCCGTCGGCGTAGTCCTCGCTCGCCGCCGAGGTGCAGCCGTGGCCGGGCAGGTCGCCCGCCATGAGCTCCACGAAATCGCGCGCCGTCGCCTCGGAGACGTCCTGCTGCGACGCGAGCACGTTGACGCCCGGCACGGCCCAGCCGCTGCGGTAGGCCTGCAGGTCGGGGCTGGCGATGATCGACTGCACCTCGGTGCTCCCGTCGACGATCGCGGTGCCGTCGACCTGGGTCCACGATGCCGGCACCTCGACGCTCACCCGACCGCTGTCGTCAGTCACGGTCACGTACTCGCCGGTCGCCTGGTTCTCACCTCCGGCGTCGCCCAGCACGGAGACCGGCTCGAGCTTCTCGTCGCCGTTGAACTTGCCGCGGTAGAACACGCCCTCCGACGGCCGCAGCACGTCGACATCGATCGAGGAGTCCGTCCCGTGCGTGCGCAGCACGTCGCAGTACGCCGCCATGGTGCCGTCGGCGCCCACCGGCACGCCTTGCATGCGTGTGATGAGGTCTCCCGGCTTCAGCCCGGCCTTGTCCGCGATGCCGCCTGATTCGAGCGAGGACACCCAGATGCCCAGTCCCGCGCCTTCCTCGTCGACGAGACCCATGCCGTTCACGCCGAGGCTCAGCACGTCCTCGCCCGCGGCGAGGCGCTCCACCACGGCGGTCACCTCGTCGCGGTGGATGGCGAGGTTCTCGTCGGTGAGGTCGCTGCCCGCGTAGTTCACGCCGACGAGCTCGCCCTCCGGCGTCACGAGCGGACCGCCGGAGTTGCCGCCGCGGATCTTCGCGTCGTGCTCGATCACGCCGTCGACCGAGGCCCACGGGCTGTCGTACGAGGTCTGGGCGGTGGAGATGATGCCCTTCGTCATGGTGAAATCCGGATCGCCGTGCGGGTAGCCGGCCGCGTAGACCTCCTCCGCCGTCGAGATGTCGCCCTTCTTCCACTCGAAGTAGGGGTAGTCGCCCTCCTCGAGCTGGATCGCGGCGAGGTCGAGGCACTCCGACGACCCGAGCACCTTCGCGTTCATCGCCTTCGACCGGTCGGCGTCGCGCCACACCTTCAGCGTGCCCGCCCCGACCACGACGTGATTGTTGGTGAGGGCGAGCCCGTCGTGCGAGACGAGGAAGCCGGATCCGGCGCCCGCGGCCTCGTAGGCGCCCACCTCCGGGTGCACGAAGGTGCCCTGCGCCTCGATCTGCAGCGTCGCCGATTGCACCCCGTCGAAGTCGACTCCCCCGCCGCCGCTTTCGGCCCCGCCCTGGCCCGCGGCGCCTGGCAGCATGCCGCAACCGGTGAGCAGCGCGAGGGCGGCGGCCAGCACCGTCGTCACCGTCGTGGCCGTGCGCATGCCGCAGCGCGGGCGGCGCCTGCGGAGCGGGCGCCCGTGTTCGGGCGCGGACTCGGAATCCGGGTGTGCGGTCATGAGAGCTCCTCTGCGGCAGCGCGCCGACGGGAGTCGGCGGTCGGTCGTGCGACGGATCCGTCGCATCGCCACCGAGGTTAGGAGCGCGCCCGTCCCATGCGGAACGGGCCGAAGTCCTCGAAGGGGCCGGGCCACATCGCCCGGCCCGGCCATCGCTGCGAACGAACACTCCGGTACGAACGAACACCCCGGGGAGGGTCCCCGGCGTGTGCTCTCGCCCCGCCGTGTTCGCTCACGCTGTGCGGGAGCGTCAGGGTGCGCTCTGCTCCAGGCGCCCGGCGGCCGCTGCGATGTCGGCGTCGCTCGCGGTGAGCGCCAGGCGCACATGCTGCGGCGAGTGGTCGCCGTAGAAGTGCCCGGGGCCCACCACGATGCCGATCTTCGCGAACTCCGCTACGCTCTCCCACGCATCGACGCCGCGCGTCGCCCAGAGATAGAGGCCCGCTTCGCTGCCGTCGACGCGGTAACCCGCGGCCTCGAGGGCCGGGAGCAGCACGTCGCGGCGGGCGCGGTAGCGGGCGCGCTGCTCGGCCACGTGCGCCTCGTCGCCGAGCGCGGCGATCATCGCGGCCTGAACGGGGGCGGGCTGCATGAGCCCGGCGTGCTTGCGCACCGTGAGCAGCGTGTCGATGAGCGAGGGATCGCCGCCCACGAACGCCGCGCGATAGCCGGCGAGGTTCGACTGCTTGCTCAGCGAGTAGACGCTCAGCACCCCGGTGTGGTCGTCACCGACGACTCTCGGATCGAGGATCGACGGGATCGGCGCGGCGTCCCACGGCGCATCCCAGCCGAACTCGGCGTAGCACTCGTCGCCTGCGATGACGGCTCCGAGTTCGCGCGCGCGTTCGACCGCCGCGCGCAGCGCTCCGACGTCCATGACCCGCCCGTCGGGGTTCGACGGCGAGTTCACCCATACGAGGCGGGTGTGCTCGGGCCATTCGGTCGGGTCGTCGGCGGCGACGGCGTCGGCTCCGACGAGCGCGGCCCCCATCGCATAGCTCGGGTAGGCGATGCGCGGGAACACGACCGCCTCGCCGGCGCCGAGTCCGAGCAGCAGCGGCATGAGCGCGACGAGCTCTTTCGAGCCGATCGTCGGCAGCACGGCGTTCGCGTCGAGCGCCACCCCGCGCCGCCGCGCGAACCATCCGGCGATCGCCTCGCGCAACGCGGGCTCTCCCGAGGTCGCGGGGTACGCGTGCGCGTCGGTCGCTGCGGCGAGCGCATCGCGCACCGCCTGCGGGCTCGGATCGATGGGCGAACCGATCGAGAGGTTCAGCGCCCCCTCGGGATGCTCTGCGGCGGTGGCCAGGTAGGGCGCCATCGCGTCCCACGGATAGTCGGGCAGCGGTGCGCGCACGGGTCAGCCTGCCTGGGGCGGCAGGGCCGCGATGATCGGGTGGTCGAAGTCGTACACGCCGACCTTCGCCGCTCCGCCCGGCGAACCGATCTCGTCGAAGAACTCGACGTTCGCCTTGTAGTAGTCGGCCCATTCCTCGGGCAGGTCGTCCTCGTAGTAGATCGCCTCGACGGGGCAGACGGGCTCGCAGGCGCCGCAGTCGACGCACTCGTCCGGGTGGATGTAGAGCGAGCGCTCACCCTCGTAGATGCAGTCGACCGGGCATTCGTCGACGCATGCGCGATCCTTCACGTCCACGCACGGCAGTGCGATCACATAGGTCACGAGGCCAGCCTTTCACTCGGGGTGGTCCCAGTCTACTCGCGGCGCTCCGACCGCAGCGCGACGACACGGGCCGAACGATCCCTGTCGCGGCCCGTCGCCCGAACCGCCCGCTGCCCGCGGCGCGCACGGGCGCCCGCGCCCGCGCTCAGAACTCCTCGCGGGTCGGGATGACCGTCGTCACGAACGGCACCCCGGGCGCGATGATCGGGGCCGTGCCCGTCTCGCCCTCGCGAGGCAGGATGCCGGCGGAGAGTCCGTGGAACTGCCCGAGGTCGGGGCCCTGGTCGATGAGCGGCACCTCGAGCGGCTCCCCCGGCCGCAGCACGAAGCCGCTCCCCCGCACCTCGAGCGGAACGGGGGCGGCGCCGTCGACGATCTCGAAGCGGATGCGCTCGCGCTCGAGCCGCACCGCGAAGCGCGATCCGCGCCACGTGAGCGAGAAGTCCATGGCGCCCCAGTGGGCCGGCATGCGGGGGTCGAATCGCAGCGTGCGCCCGGCGTCGCGCATCCCGGCGAAGCCCTGCACGAGCATCATCCAGACACCGCCGGCCGACGCGACGTGCACGCCGTCGGCCGAGTTCTGGTGCAGGTCGTCGAGATCGACGCGGAGGGCATGATCGAAGTAGCGGTAGGCGAGTTCGCGGTACCCGACCTCGGACGCGATGATCGACTGCACGACCGCCGACAGCGTCGAATCGCCGGTGGTGAGCGCGTCGTAGTACTCGAAGTCGCGCAGCTTCTGCTCGCGGGTGAACTCGTCGCTGGCGAGCAGCAGGGCGAGCACGACATCGGCCTGCTTGATCACCTGGAACCGGTAGATCACGAGCGGGTGGAAATGCAGCAGCAGCGGCTTCTGCTCGGGCGGCGTGGCCGCCAGGTCCCACACCTCGTGCTCGAGGAAGTGCTCGTCCTGCGGATGGATGCGCATGGTCTCCGAGTAGGGCACGTGCATGCCGTCGGCGATGCGTTCCCACTCGTCGACCTCGGCAGGGTCGAGGTCGAGCTGCTCGACGAGCCGTGCGGAGTAGTCGGGCGCTTCGGCGGCGATGCGGCGCACCACTTCGACGGCGAAGCGCAGGTTGAGGCGCGCCATGACGTTCGTGTAGAGGTTGTCGTTCACGACAGTGGTGTACTCGTCGGGGCCGGTCACGCCGTGGATGTGGAAGCGCCGCTCGCCGTTCGGCTCGTGCCGCCAGAACCCGAGGCTCGCCCAGAGCCGCGCGGTCTCGACAGGGATCGCGCTCGCCCCCGTCAGCATGAACTCCAGATCGCCCGTCGCCGCGACATAGCGGGCGAGGGCGTACGAGATGTCGGCGTTGATGTGGTACGCCGCCGTGCCCGCGGCGTAGTAGGCGCTCGCCTCCTCGCCGTTGATGGTGCGCCACGGGAAGAGCGCGCCGTCTTCGCTGAGCGTGCGGGCCCGCGCACGCGCCTGGTCGAGCATCGCCTCGCGCGAGCGCAGCGCATTGCGCGCCCACTGCGGCGAGGTGTACGACAGGAACGGCTGCACGTAGATCTCGGTGTCCCAGAAGTAGTGGCCGCTGTAGCCCGAGCCGGTCAGCCCCTTGGCGGAGATGCCGCGGCCGTCGGCGCGCGCCGACGCCTGGGCGAGCTGGAAGAGGTTCCACCGGATCGCCTGCTGCACGCCGGGGTCGGCGTCGACGCGGACATCGCTGCGCTCCCAGAAGTCGGCGAGGAACCGGCGCTGCTTCGCCCACCGCTCCTCCGCGGGCTCGGCGGCGGTCTTCTCGAGCGTGTGCACGCAGCGGTCGAGCATCTCGGGCAGGCCGGCCGTCGCCGAGGCGTGGTAGGCGAGCGTCTTCACGAGGCGCACGGTGCGTCCCCGGCGGGCGACGCCCTGGAAAGCGTGGCGCACGCGGTCGGGCGAGACCTCGACGCGGGCGCGCCAGGCTCCGGGCGACGATTCGTCGACGAGGGTGTCGGCCTCGGCGGTGTCGGCGACGCCGTCGAAGACGAGCGCCGCGCCGTCGACGCCCGGATCGAACTCGTGATCGACGCCGACGCCGAGCGCCATCTGCGAGTCGCGCACCCGATAGCTGAGCACGCTGCGGCGCTCATCGTGCAGCACGGGTCCGAGATCGAGCACCCGGTCGCCGAGCTGCTCGCTCTTGCGCGGGTCGGCCATGCCGCCCTCGTCGCCCGGCGTCTCACTCGTCACCCGTTTGAGATCCTGACGATTGATGATGAGGCTGCTGACGGTGAGATCGGCGTCGTCGTCGAGCACCGTCACGCGCATCTCGAGGGTCGCCATGTGCCGGTCGGTGAACGAGACCATGCGCCGCGTCTCGACGCGCACGCGCTTGCCCGTCGGCGTGAGCCACACGAGCGTGCGCGTGAGCGTGCCGTCGCGCAGGTCGAGCGCGCGGTGCACGTCGATGATGTCGGAGGTCTCGAGGTTCAATCGCTCGTCGTCGACGTAGATGCGGATCGTCTTCGCATCGGGGGCGTTGACGATCGTCTGCCCCTGCTCGGCGAAGCCGTACGCGTTCTCGGCGTGCTGAATGCGCCAGGTCTCGTGCAGCCCGTTGATGAAGGTGCCGTGGGCGCCGAGCGGCAGGCCCTCCTCATAGTTGCCGCGCAGGCCGAGATAGCCGTTGGCGAGCGCGAACAGCGTTTCATCCTGCCCCGCGAGCGCGGGGTCGACGCCGTGCACGACGAGCCGCCACGGGTCGGCCCCGAAGTCGCGCGAGAGCTCGCGCACGGGCGAGTCGAAGTGCTCGGGATTCATCGCACCAGCCTATCGAGATCGTCGACCACCGTCTCCGCACCGGCCGCCTGGAGCGCCGCACGCCCGGCGCCCCGGTCGACGCCGACCACGAGGCCGAAGCCGCCCACCCTGCCCGCCACGACGCCCGAGGCCGCGTCCTCGAACACGACGGCGCGCGTCGGGGCGGTGCCGAGCAGCTCGGCCGCCCGCTCGAAGGTGTCGGGGGCCGGTTTGCCCCGCAGCCCCTCCCGCGCGGCCACCACTCCGTCGACGACGGCGAGGAATCGGTCGCGCAGCCCGGACGCCCGCAGCACGGGCTCGGCATTGCGCGAGCTCGACACGACCGCGCACGCGGCCCCCGCCTCGCGCAGGGCGTCGAGCAGGCGCAGCGATCCGGGATACGGCTCGATGCCGTCGCGCTCGAGGACTTCGGTGAAGGTGCGGTTCTTGAGGTTGCCGATGCCGATCACCGAGTCGAGCCCCTCTTCGCCCGGGGCGCCCATCGGCAGGAGGATCCCCCGGGCCTCCAGCAGCGCGACGACGCCCTCGAACCTCGGGCGGCCGTCGAGCGCGAGGTAGTACTCCTCTTGCCGGTACGGCGGCAGACTTCGGCTGCGGAAGAACGCATCGAACGTCTCCGCCCAGGCGCGCATGTGCAGATCGACCGTCGGGGTGATCACCCCGTCGAGGTCGAAGAGGAAGGCGTCGAAGCCCGCGAGTTCCGGTCCGAGTGCTGCAGTCACCGTTCCAGGCTAGCCTCGGCGCGGTGCGTTCAGAAGAGGCGAGCGGCGAGCGGTCCGATCGCGATCGCGATCCAGGCGCCGGCGAACAGGCACGGTGCGAATGGGATGCCGACCGGTTCGGCCGGTGCGGGAGGCGCGTCCGATGGCGCGGTTCCGGGTGCCTCCGCTGCACGCGTCGAGCGTCGTCGTCTCAGCGCGGCACCGCGCATCGCGCTCCAGATCGCGGCGCACAGGGCTGCGATGAGCACCGCCCCGAGCACCGCCCAGAGCCCGCCCATCAGACCGAGCGTCCCGCCGATGAGCGGCGCGATCTTCACGTCGCCGCCGCCGATGCCGCCGGGCGCGACTCGCCACAGCAGGGCGAAGAGGCCGAGGAGCAGCAGCGCTCCGAGCGCCAGCATGAGGAGCCCCTGCCAGGCGCGCAGCCCGCCCGAGCGCCCCGCTGCCAGAAGAGTCGGCAGCATCACGAGTTCCGCGGCCGCGAGCAGCCCGAGAGTGACGACGGTCGTGCCGAGCACGAGCCGGTTCGGCAGGCGCTGCGTCGCAAGGTCGACGACGCTCAGCCAGACCGTGCTCACGAGGAAGGCGACCGCGCCCGCACCCCAGAGCACCGTCGAGACGGCGGCGCCCAGGGCCGGGTTCACGGCGTGACTTCCGTGCCGATCCCGTGTTCGGTGAAGATCTCGAGCAGCACCGAATGGGCCTCGCGCCCGTCGATGATCGCGGCCTTCGGCACCCCGCCCTGCACGGCGTCGAGGCAGGCGCGCATCTTCGGGATCATGCCCGATTCGAGCGCGGGCAGCATCGCTTCGAGCTCGTCGGCCGAGATCGACGACACGAGCGAGTCGGTGTCGGGCCAGTTCGCGTAGAGCCCGGCGACATCGGTCAGGATGACGAGCTTCTCGGCCCCGAGCGCCGTCGCGAGCGCCGACGCCGCCGCATCGGCGTTCACGTTGAGCGAGTCGCCGGGGCGGTCGATGTCGGGGGCGATCGATGACACGACAGGGATCAGCCCCGCCTCGAGCAGCGCGTGGACGGGCCCGGGCCGTACGTCGACCACGTCGCCGACGAGCCCGAGGTCTACGGTCTCGCCGTCGACCTCGAACGGCGGGCGGCGGCGGCCCACGAAGAGGCCGGCGTCCTCGCCCGTCGTGCCGGCCGCGAGCGGACCGTGCGCGTTGATCTCGTCGATGAGTTCGGGGTTCACCTTGCCGGTGAGCACCATGCGCACGACCTCCATCGTCTCCGGGGTGGTGACGCGGTAGCCTCCCTTGAACTCGCTCTCGATGCCCAGGCGCTCGAGCATCCGGTTGATCTGCGGGCCGCCGCCGTGCACGACGACCGGCATGATGCCGGTGTGGCGCAGGTAGACGACGTCCTCCGCGAAAGCCCGCAGCAGCGCGTCGTCGACCATCGCGTTGCCGCCGAACTTGATCACCATGATCTTGCCGCGGAACTTCTTCAGCCACGGCAGCGACTCGATGAGCACGCCCGCCTTCGCGGCTGCCTGCTTCCGATCGAGTGCGGTGGTCGTACTGGTCATCTCGGCTCCTTGAACATGGGTGCAGCGCGGGCTTCGGTGCTGCGCGCCGGGCACGTCGCACCTCCGTGCGATCGACGGGCCCCGGCCGCGGCGCCGTCAGCTCGAATAGGCGCTGTTCTCGTGGACGTAGTCGTGGGTGAGGTCGTTGGTGCGAATGGTCGCGGCGTACTCGCCCGCGAACAGGTCGATCTCGACATGCGTGCGGCGCGGCGCGAGGTCGCACTCATCGACGGGGCGGTCGGGGGCGCCGGCATGGCACAGGCGCACGCCGTTGAAGCTCACGTCGATGGCGTAGGGGTCGAAAGCCGCGCTCGTGGTGCCGATCGCGGCGAGCACGCGGCCCCAGTTCGGGTCGTTGCCGAAGATCGCGGCCTTGAAGAGGTTGTTGCGGGCGACCGAACGACCGACCTCCACTGCGTCGGCGGCGCTCGCGGCACCGCGCACTTCGATGTCGATATCGTGGCTCGCGCCCTCGGCGTCGCCCTGCAGCTGGCCGGCGAGGCTGTCGCACACCGCGACGAGCGCCTCGGCGAACTCGTCCTCGCCCGGAGCGATCCCCGATGCGCCGCTCGAGAGCAGCGTCACCTGGTCGTTCGTCGACATGCAGCCGTCGCTGTCGAGCCGGTCGAAGCTCACCGCGGTCGCGCGGCGCAGCGCGCGGTCGAGCACCGCTGCTTCGACGACGGCATCGGTCGTGATGACGACGAGCATGGTGGCGAGACCCGGGGCGAGCATGCCCGCGCCCTTCGCCATCGCGCCGATCGACCAGCCGTCGCCCGTGTGCACGGCGGTCTTCTCGACGGAGTCGGTGGTGAGGATCGCGGCGGGCGCGGTCGTGTCGTCGTCGGCCAGCGCCGCTGCGAGCGCGGGCACGTTGGTCACGATCTTGTCGCGGAAGGTCTGATCGCCGGTGCCGATGAGGCCGGTGGAGCAGACGAGGATGCGCGATGCGTCGGCTTCGTCGAGCGCTGCGGCGACGGCTTCGGCGGTCAACCGGGTGGTCTCGTAGCCGAAGTCGCCGGTGAAGCAGTTCGCCCCGCCCGAGTTCAGGATGACCGCGCGCGCCGCGCCGTTCTGCGCGACCTTCCGGCTCCAGATGATGGGGTTCGCCTGCGCGCGATTGCTCGTGAACACGACGGCGCTCGACGGGGCGGGGCCGTCGTTGACGACGAGGGCGAGGTCGGGTCTGCCGGTCGACTTCAGGCCGACGGCGAGGCCCGCGGAACGGAACCCCTTCGGTGCGGTGACGCTCATGCTTGCAGTTCCTCCGTCGTGGTCATGGTTCTGGGGGCAATCCTGCCGAGGGGCGAGAAACTCCGCTGCTCGCGACGATTCAGCCCGGTTTCTCGCCCTTCGGCGGTGCCCCTGGGGCATCGGCAGGGATCGGCAGCAGTCAGCCGGGTCGCGCGGCTCACGGCGCGACTCCGTCGATCGGCAGCCCCGTGGGTTCGGGGAGGCCGAGCGCGATGTTCGCCGATTGGATCGCGGCCCCGGCGGTGCCCTTCGCGAGGTTGTCGAGCGCCGCGACGACGACGACGCGGCCGGCCGCTTCGTCGACGGCGAGCCCGATGAGGCAGGTGTTCGCGCCGAGCGCATCGGCCGTGCGCGGGAACGACCCTTCGGGCAGCAGGTGCACGAACGGCTCGTCGGCGTAGGCGGTCTCCCAGGCGGCGCGCACCTCTGCCGCGGTCGTGCCGGGCGCGATGCGCGCCGTCGAGGTGGCGAGGATGCCGCGGCTCATCGGCACGAGCACCGGGGTGAAGCTGATGCTCGGTTCGTGCGCGGCGCCGGCACCGCGCAGCGCCTGCTTGATCTCGGGGATGTGGCGGTGCGAACCGCCGACGGCGTAGGGGTTGGCGGTGCCCATGAGTTCGGCGCCGAGCAGGTGCGTCTTCGCGGCTTTGCCGGCGCCCGACGGGCCGACGGCGAGCACGGAGACGATATCGCCCGCTTCGATGACGCCCGCGGCGATGCCGGGGGCCAGCGACATCGAGACGGTCGAGGCGTTGCAGCCGGGAGCCGCGATGCGGGTCGCACCGACGAGGTGCTCGCGCTGCCGGCGGTGCACCACGGCGCCGTCTGGGGCGCGCTCGGCGACGATGAGCTCGGGCACGCCGTAGCTCCAGGCCTCGTAGTAGTCGCCGCCGTAGAACTGCGCCCAGTCGTCGGCGCTCGTGAGGCGGTGGTCGGCGCCGCAGTCGACGACGAGCCGCACGTCGTTCAGCTGCGCGGTGAGTTCGCCCGAAGCCCCGTGGGGCAGCGCGAAGAAGACGATATCGTGGCCGTCGAGCACCGCGGGGTCGGTGGGCTGCAGCACGAGGTGGGCCAGTGATCGCAGATGCGGCTGAGACTCCGCGAGCGGGCGCCCGGCGGAGGAGTGCCCCGTGACCGTACGGATCTCGAATTCGGGGTGCTGCGCGAGCAGGCGCAGCAGCTCTCCCCCGGCGTATCCGCTCGCTCCAGCGACCGCAACCGAATAGCTCATCGACGCTCCTTCACTCACCCGGCTCCCGCGAGCCCGCACGCTCCCTATTCTGGCACTTCCCACGACACCCGGTCGGCGGTCGGCCCAGCGGTGCGCTCAGCGGTGGGTGAAGTCGGCTGCGCGCTTCTCGGCGAAGGCCGCCATCCCCTCCTTCTGGTCGGCGGTCGCGAAGGCCGCCGCGAACGCCTGGCGTTCGAATCGCAGGCCTTCCGCGAGCGGCATCTCCTGCGCGGCCTGCAGCGCATCCTTCGCCGCGTACACGGCGACGAGCGACTTCGACGCGATCGCCTGTGCGGTCTTCGCCGCCTCCGCGAGCAGCTCGGCGGCCGGCACGACGCGCGAGACGAGCCCGCTGCGCTCCGCTTCCTCGGCCCCCATCTGGCGGCCGGTCAGCACCATCTCGGCGGCCTTGTACTTGCCGATGGCGCGCGGCAGACGCTGCGAGCCGCCGAACCCGGGCAGGATGCCGAGATTGATCTCGGGCTGGCCGAACTTGGCGGTGTCGGCGGCGATGATGATGTCGCACATCATGGCGAGCTCGCAGCCGCCGCCGAGCGCGTAGCCGGCGACCGCGGCGATGACGGGCGTGCGCATGCGCTCGAACCCGCCCCAGCTCGGGAACGGGCCGCCGAGCAGCATGTCGGAGTAGCCGGCGTCGGCCATCTCCTTGATGTCGGCTCCGGCGGCGAATGCCTTCTCCGACCCGGTGATGACGATGGCTCCGACTCCCGGGTCGGCGTCGAAGCCGAGCGCCGCATCGATGAGTTCGCGCACGAGCGTCGAGTTCAGCGCGTTCAGCGCCTCCGGCCGATTGAGGGTGATGGTCGCGACGCGGCCGGCGGTCTCGGTCGAAATGGCGGTGTACTCGGTCATGCGCGCTCCTCGTTCGGGTGATCGTGCCGATGGGCTGAGCCCCACGCTACCGTCTTCGCCGATGCGGTCGCGACTGCGCGACTATTCGCGCCCGATGAAACGGCGCACCGTGCCTCCGCCCGCCGGCGAGCGCAGCACCATCTCGGTGCGATCGGCGCGGAAGCGCTCCTCGCTGTACTCGTAGATCTCGCCGTTCGACATGCGGGCGGCGCGCGTCACCTCGAGGATCGGCGTGCCGGCGCTCACCTGGAGCGGAGCGAGGTGCTCGCGCGCCGCCGGTCGAGCGCTGATCGTCTCCACGGCCTCGCCGCGCACCAGACCGTACTCGGTCTCGAGGAGTTCGACGAGCGACCCCTGGAGCGAACGGTTGAGCAGGTTCGGGAAGAGGTCTGCCCGCAGCCATGTCGTCTCGAGGCTCAGAGGCTGGTCTCCGACGAGCCTGATGCGGTCGACCTGCAGCAGCCAGATTCCCTCGCGCACCTCCATCAGCGCGGCGAGCCGCACATCGGCGACGATGGTCGCGGTTCCGAGCACGGTGGCGCCGACCGCGAGACCGTGCGGCTGCACGTACTCCGGGAGCGCGGTCGGTCCGCCGAGATCGCGCATGACCTTGCTGCGGGCGAGGAAGACTCCGCCGTTGCGTCCGTTCGTGCGCAGCACGCGCTCCTGGTTCTCGAGCTGCTCGAGCGCTTTCCTGACCACCCAGCGGCTGACGCCGTACCGTGCCGAGAGCTCCCGCTCGGCGCCGATCCGGTCGCCCGGGCCGAGTCCGTCGGCATTCGCCTGGTCCCAGATCGCCTCGGAGACCTCCACGGCCGTCATCGCTCGATCGAGTGGCACGGATAGCTGCTCCGAATTCACTGCCACTCTGCCATCCTCAACTCCCGGCCGCTGCGGCCGACCCCCTGTGCGACTGATTCTAGTCAGCCCGTGCCCCGATGCGCCCGGGCATCTTGCTCAGGGGCGCGCTGAAACGCCCGGCCGGATCGTTCCGGCCGGGCGTTTCGCCGCGGTGCGACGACCCGGTCAGGCCTGCTCGGGCTCGCGGTTCGCGGCGTCGATCGCCGCGGCATCGGCGACATAGCCGTCGATGTGGCGCTCGTCGACCCCGTTGTACGCCGAAAGCGGGCGGATCAGCGCGTTCGAGGCGGCCTGCTCCATGATGTGCGCCGTCCAGCCGGTGATGCGCGACGCGATGAACAGCGGCGTGAACGTCAGCGTGTCGAAACCGATGAGGTTGTAGGCCGGGCCCGACGGGTAGTCAAGATTCGGGTAGATGCCCTTGCGCGAGACGAACTCGCTCTCGAGCTTCGTGTAGAGCTCGGCGACGTCCTGACGGCCGTAGTGCTCGATGAGCGTGTCGAGCGCGGCCTTCATCGTCGGCACGCGCGAATCGCCCTTCTTGTAGACGCGGTGGCCGAAGCCCATGATCTTGCGCTTCTCGGCGAGCGCCTGGTCGAGCCACGCCTCCACCCGGTCCGCCGAGCCGATCTCGCTCATGATGTGCAGCACGGCCTCGTTCGCGCCGCCGTGCAGCGGTCCCTTGAGCGCGCCGATCGCGCCGGTCACCGCCGAATAGAGGTCGGACATCGTCGAGGTGATCACGCGAGCGGTGAACGTCGAAGCGTTGAACGAGTGCTCGGCGTAGAGGATCATCGAGCGGTTGAACGCGTCGACCACGACTTCTTCGGGATCCTCGCCGAAGGTCATCCAGAGGAAGTTTGCCGAGTAGTCGAGGTCGTCGCGCGGCTCCACGACGTCGAGGGCGCGGCGGCGGCGCTGGCCGTACGCGACGATGCTCGGCAGCGCGGCGTAGAGCCGCACGCTGCGGGCCAGGTTCTCCTCCGGGCTGCCCGAGGCATCGAGCACCGATCCCGAGCCCGTGGCGTCGGAGGCGCCGATGACGCTGACCGCCGTGCGCACCTCGTCCATCGGATGGGCGTCGAGCGGCAGCAGATCGATCGCGGCCTTCACGTTGTCGGCGAGCACGCGGTGGCTGCGCTCCTCGCGGCGCAGCCCGGCGAGCTGCTCCGCGGTCGGCAGCTCGCCGTTCCACAGCAGGTAGGCCACCGCCTCGAACGGCTGTGTCGCGGCCAGCTCCTGGACCGGGTAGCCCCGGTACAGCAGGCTGTTCGATTCGGGGTTGACCTTCGAGATCGCGGTGTAGTCGACGACGACCCCCGCGAGGCCCTTCTTGATCTCGGTCTCAGTCATGTTCTGACTCCTTGTTTGGCGACTGGGAAATTCGGCGCGGACCGCTAGCGGTCCACGGAGAAGTTGAAGACGCTGGTGTCGAAGTGGTTGTAGTCCTGGTAGTCGATGAGGTCGTACAGGTCGGCGCGATGCTGCATCTCATCGAGCTTCGAGGTCAGGTGCCCCTCCTCGTTCAGGGTGTCGAGCGCGCGGCCCGTCGCCCCCATCGAGATGCGCAGCATCGAGACCGGCCAGATGACGATGTTCATGCCGACATCGGCGAGCTGCTGCGCCGAGAACAGTTCGCTCTTGCCGAACTCGGTGATGTTGGCGAGCAGCGGCACGTCGACGGCCTTCCGCATCGCCTCGAACTCCTCGAGCGAGCGCATCGCCTCGGGGAAGATCGCGTCGGCGCCGGCGTCGACCAGGGCTTTCGCCCGGTCGACCGCGGCGTCGAGCCCTTCGGCGGCGCGGATGTCGGTGCGCGCCATGATGAGGAAGTTCTCGTCGCGGCGGGCATCGACGGCGGCGCGAATGCGCTTGATCGCCGTGCTCTCGTCGACGGTCGCCTTGCCGTCGAGGTGGCCGCAGCGCTTCGGGTTGACCTGGTCTTCGATGTGGCAGCCGGCGATGCCGGCGTTCTCGAGGGTCTGAATGGTGCGCGCCACGTTCATCGGCTCGCCGAAACCGGTGTCGGCGTCGATGATTGCGGGGAGCTCGGTCATGCGGGCGATCTGCTCGCCGCGGGTCGCGATCTCGGTGAGCGTGGTCAGACCGATGTCGGGCAGGCCCAGGTCGGCGGCGAGCACGGCGCCCGAGATGTAGACGCCTTCGAAGCCCTTGCGTTCGATGAGCTTCGCCGAGAGCGGGTTGAAGGCCCCGGGGAAGCGCAGGAGTTCGCCGCTCGCGAGCCGCTCGCGGAACAGCCTGCGCTTCTCGGCCGGGTTCGTCTTGCTGTACAGCATGATCAGAACAGGCCCTTCGGTGCCGCCGCGAGGTCGAGCAGGCCCGGCTTCGCGATGATGTTGAGCTCGCGCACCTCGTCGGCCGTGAGCTCGGGCAGGCGCTGCACGAGCTCGAGGAAGCGCTCGATCTCGGCGGGCTCGAGCACGGGATCGGCGAGCAGACGGAACTTGGCGATGTACTGCTCGCGGGCGAAGGGGCGCGCGCCGAGCGGGTGCGCGTCTGCGACGGCGATCTCGTCGACGAGCCGGGTGCCGTCGGCGAGCTCGATCTCGACGCGGCCGCCGAACGACTTCTCGTCCGGGTCCTCCGAGTGGTAGCGGCGGGTCCACTCCGCGTCTTCTGCGGTCGTGATCTTGTGCCACAGCTCGACGGTGTCGGGGCGGGCGGCGCGCTCGGGTGCGTACGAGTCGACGTGGTGCCAGCCGCCGTCCTGCAGCGCGACGGCGAAGATGTACGGGATCGAATGGTCGAGCGTCTCGCGCGAGGCCTGCGGGTCGTACTTCTGCGGGTCGTTCGCGCCCGAGCCGATCACGTAGTGCGTGTGGTGGCTCGTATGCAGCACGATCGCCGTGATGTTCGCCGGGTCCGCGAGCTCGGGGCGCTCGCCGTGGAGCTTGCGCGCGAGATCGATCCAGGCCTGCGCCTGGTACTCGGCCGAGTGCTCCTTGGTGTAGCTGTCGAGAATGGCGCGCTTGGCCTCGCCGGGCGCGGGCAGCGGCACCTCGTACGATGCGTCGGGGCCGTCGAGCATCCAGGCGATGACGCCGTCTTCGCCCTCGTAGATCGGCGACGGCGAGGTCTGGCCGCGCATGGCGCGATCGACGGCCTCGACGGCCATCTTGCCCGCGAAGGCGGGGGCGTGCGCCTTCCAGGTCGAGATCTCGCCCTTGCGGCTCTGGCGGGTGGCGGTGGTGGTGTGGAGCCCCTGGGCGACGGCCTGGTAGATGGTTTCGGTGTCGAGACCGAGCAGGGTGCCGATGCCGGCGGCGGCCGACGGACCGATGTGGGCGACGTGGTCGATCTTGTGCTTGTGCAGGCAGATCGAGCGCACGAGGTCCATCTGGATCTCGTAGCCGGTCGCGATGCCGCGCACGAGCGCGCGGCCGTCGGCTCCGACGTGCTGGGCGACGGCGAGGATCGGCGGGATATTGTCGCCGGGGTGCGAGTACTCGGCCGCGAGGAAGGTGTCGTGGTAGTCGAGCTCGCGCACGGCGACGCCGTTCGCCCAGGCGGCCCATTCGGGGCTGCTCTGCTCAGCGGCGAGACCGAAGATCGACGACCCCTGGCCGCCGGTCGAGACGGGGTGCGAGAGCGCCTGCGCGCGCGCCGCGATGATCGGGCCGCGGTTCAGCGATGCCGCTGCGACCGAGGCGTTATCGATGATGCGGTTGATGATCATGTCGACGACGTCGGCCTCGACCTCTACCGCATCGGTCGCGACCTCGGCGATCTTCCAGGCGAGCTGGTCTTCGCGTGCCAGGTTCTCTTCGCTCTTGTAGACGCGAACGTGGTGGTTGACGGTCATTGCTGTCCTTCCTTCACTGAGGTGAGAATCGCGGTGAGCGCATGATGCAGGTGCAGATGCGTCGCATGTGCCGCGAGTTCGGTATCGCCGGCCGCGATGGCCTCGGCGATGAGTTCGTGCTCGGCGACCGAGGCGCGCAGACGTTCTGCGTTGTCCCGGGCCAGCCGTCGTGCCCTGACGAGGTGGGTGCGGATGGTGCGCAGCGCCTGCGTGAGGTACGGGTTGCCCACTGCCGCATCGACGGCGGCATCGAAGCGCGAGATGAGCGCGTAGTAGTCGTCGGCGGCGACCTCGCCCGCTTCGGGGTGGGCGGCGCGGAAAGCTGCGGCGAGTTCGAGGAAGACCGCGCGGTCGCCGCGCTTCGCTGCCAGGCGGGCGACGGCCTCCTCGAGCACGCGACGGGTCTCGAAGAGATCGCGGATGACGTCGGTGTCGAAGCCCGACACGACCGTGACGCGCGGCGACTGCTGCAGCACGAGTCCGTCGGCTTCGAGACGGCCGATCGCCTCGCGCATGGGAGTACGGCTCACGCCCAGGCGCTCGGCCTGCTCCGACTCGGCGATGACGGCCCCGGGCACCAGCGCGCCGCTCTGGATCTCCTCCAGCAGCGTGGCGTAGGCTCGATCGCTCGCTCGCATGGTGCACCTCCCTCGGACACCCTTAGCGTATACATAAAAGGGAGGCTTCTCAACACTTTTGGCGTGAATCAGGAAATTGCGTACACAAAAGCCGATCAGTGGGAGCCGACGCGGGAGTGCTCCGCGCCAGGATCACAGCTCGTCGATGACGATCTTCTTCATCCGCATGAGCCTGTCGTAGGCGCCGGGCCGCTCGAGGAGCCGGTCCAGGTGCGCGGGCACGATCTGCCAGCTCACCCCGAAGCGATCCTGCGCCCAGCCGCACTGCTCGGCGCGCGGCTCCGACGAGAGCGCCTCCCAGAGCCGATCGATCTCGGCCTGGTCGTCGCATGTCGCCTCGAGCGAGACGCCGCAGTCGAAGCCGAAGTCGACCCCCGAACCGTTGTCCGACGCCATGAACCACTGCTCGCCGATGCGGAACTCGCCGAATGCCAGAGCTTCGCCGCTCGCCTTGCCCGTGGGTTCGCCGTACGGCATGCGGTGGCCGATCTCGGAGCCGCCCGGGGTGCCCGCGAACAGCGCGACATAGGCGTCGGCCGCCTGCGCCGCGCTCCCCTGCGCCGCGCCGTCGAACATGAGCGCCGGGATGACGAAGGGGCGCGGGTCGCCGGCCGGGTCGGTCAGCATGAGCTGCCAGTTCACGCCGAATCGATCCTGCACCCAGCCGTAGCGCTTGCTGAACGGGTATTCGCCGAGCGGCATGAGCTCCTTGCCGCCCTCCGCGAGCTCGCGCCAGATGTTGCCGAGGCCGGCACGGGCCGCGGCCTCGTCACCGCCGAACATGAGCGGATCGAAGTTCAGCACGAACGACAGCGACGGCCCGGGGGTGAATTCGTCGCCGGCGTTGATGAGTACGAGGCGGTAGCCGTCGATGTCGACGCCCACCGTGAGCGGCTCGCCGGCGAGCGGTCGCTGGGAGTCGAGGAGCCCCGTCTCGGGATATCGCGATTCGATCCTCGACCGGGTGCTCGGCAGCACGGAGGCGTAGAACGCCCCGACCTCTTCGGCGTTCCCGTGACACCAGATGTGCGGTGTGATGCGCTGCTGCCCCATGATCGCTGCCCTTCGTCCGGCTCTCCCTCCAGAGTGGCACGGAATCGCCCGAAACGGCAGAGCCATCGCCGGCGCTCGGAGCGGCCGTTCAGGCAACGGGTCCGGCGCCGTCGCAGGTTCCGGCACCGGCACCGAAGGGAGCTGCAGGCCACGAGGCGCTCGTGCAGAACGCCGGTCGGGGCGCCGGGAATCCCGGCTCCCCCGACCGGCGCCCCTGGCAGCGCATCGGGTCGGCGGGCTACTCGCGCAGGTGCGCGTCGAACGCGGTCTCGGCGGCGGCGACGCCCGCGAGCTTCGCCTCGCTCGCCTCTTCGGCCTTCAGCGTGCGGTCGGCGGCGCGGAAGCGCAGGGCGAAGGTCAACGCCTTCTCGCCCTCGACGATGCCCTGCCCCCGGTAGTCGTCGACGATGCGGGCGCTCTCGAGCAGCTCGCCCGCACCCGCCACCACGACGGCGAGCACGTCTCCGGCGGGAATGTCGGCCGAGACGACGAGCGTCAGATCCTGTGTCGCCGCGGGGTAGCTCGACAGCGGTGCCGGCTGCGGCTCGCGCGGGGCGAGCTCGATCAGACGCTCGAGGTCGAGCTCGAACGCCGCGACGCGGCCCGGCAGGTGGTGCCCCTGTACGAGCTCGGGCAGCAGCTCGCCGGCGACGCCGATGACTTCGAGGCCGCCCTCGTCGCCCTCGACGTCGTTCGCGACGCGCACCGAGATCTCCGCGGTTCGGCCGGGGTGGAAGGCGCGATGCGATCCCTGCGCGACCACGATCTCGGCCGAAACGGCGGCAGCGATCGCGCGCACCGCATCGAGCGCGTCGGCCCAGTCAGCTTCGCGTTCCGGTGTGCCCGGCTGCTTCGCGACGGCGTCGCCGAGCAGCAGGCCGGCGGCGCGGCGCGGCTGGTCGGGGATCGACTCGTTCAGTTCGGCGAGCACCTCGTCGTTCGGCAGCTCCGCGAGCGGCGGCACGAAGTCGGTGCCGAGCCGGGATTCCGCCGGCACGAACACCGAACCGAACTCGACGAGCGCGAGATCGGTAACTCCGCGCGACACATTGCGCTGGGCGGCGCCGACGAGGCCCGGCAGCAGTGAACGGCGCATGAACGAGTGCTCGCTGTCGAGCGCGTTCGCGAGGCGGATCGCGGCGACCTGCTCGCCCGGCTCGCCCTCCTCGGCCCCGGCGCCGAAGGCGTCGAGCTGCGCGCGCGACACGAACGGGTAGCTCTGCACCTCGTCGAGACCGGCGGCCGCGATCGAGTTCGCCGCGCGGCGGCGCAGGCGCTGCTCGCGGGTCAGACCGCGACCGGCGGGCGCGACCGGCAGCACTGTCGGGATGCGGTCGTAGCCGACGATGCGGGCGACCTCTTCGACGAGGTCGGCGGCGCGCGACAGGTCCGAGCGCCAGCTCGGCGGCGCGACGAGCAGTTCGCCGTCGGCGCCGTCGGCGACCTCGCAGCCGATCATCGCGATGGCGGAGCGGATCTCGGCCTCAGTGTAGTCGGCACCGGTGAGTCCGTTCACGCGGGCGATCGGCAGCGAAACCTGCTGCGGCTCGCGCGGCTCGACGATCTCGGCGCCGAGCGCGCTCTCGGTGCCGCCGGCGAGCTCCACGAGCAGATCGACCATGCGCTGCGCCGCGGCGCGCGCGACGAGCGGGTCGACGCCGCGCTCGAAGCGCTTCGACGCCTCGCTCGGCAGCTTGTGCCGGCGCGAGGTGCGCGCGATCGACACGGGGTCGAAGGCGGCGGCCTCGATGAGCACGTCGACGGTGCTCTCGCCGACTTCGGTCGACGCCCCGCCCATGACGCCGGCGAGGCCGATCGGGCCGGACCCGTCGACGATCAGCAGATCCTCGGGGTCGAGCGCCCGCTCCTTGCCGTCGAGCGTGACGAGCGTCTCGCCGCTCTGCGCACGGCGCACCGTGATGCCGCCGTCGAGCTTCGCGAGATCGTAGGCGTGCAGCGGCTGGCCGAGTTCGAGCATCACGTAGTTCGAGATGTCGACCGCCAAGGAGAGCGAGCGGATGCCCGCGAGCTGCAGCCGCGCGACCATCCACGGCGGGGTCGGTCGCGACGGGTCGATGCCGGTGACGACGCGGGCGACGAAGCCGGTCGCGCCGACGCGGCCGCGGATCGGCTGCGCGTCCTCGAGCGCGACCGGGAAGCCCTCGGGCGTCGCCGGGGTCACGAGCCCGGCGGGGTCGGTGAAGTCGCGGCCGGTCGAGTGGCCGTACTCGCGCGCGACGCCGCGGATCGAGAAGGCGTAGCCGCGATCGGGCGTGACGTTGATCTCGACCGCGCTGTCGTCCATGCCGAGCAGCGGGAGCGCGAACGCGCCGACCTCGGGGTCGAGGCCGAGGCGCGAGAGCACGATGATGCCGTCGTGATCCTCGCCGAGCGAGAGCTCGCGCGCCGAGGCCATCATGCCATCCGAGACGTGGCCGTAGGTCTTGCGCGCCGCGATCTCGAAGCCGCCGGGCAGCACCGAGCCGGGCAGCGTCACCACGACCTTGTCGCCGACCTCGAAGTTGTGCGCGCCGCAGACGATGCCGCGCACGTCGGCTCCCCCGTCGGCGGCCTGCCGGCCCTCGGGCGCGACGCGCACCTGGCACCAGTTGATCGTCTTGCCGTTCGACTGCGGCTCGGGCTCGCGCGACAGCACCTGGCCGACCACGAGGGGCCCGCTCAGATCGAAACGGCGGATGTCCTCCTCCTCGAAGCCGACGCGCACGAGATCGGCGTGCACCGACTCGGGCGTCGTCCCTTCGGGCAGCGCGACGAACTCATTCAACCAGCTCAGCGGAATACGCATCAGACCAGCCCTCCGAACTGACGATTGAAACGGACGTCGCCCTCGACCATGTCGCGCATGTCGTTGAGGTCGTGGCGGAACTGCAGGGTGCGCTCGATACCCATGCCGAAGGCGAACCCCTGGTACTCGTCGGCGTCGATCCCTGCAGCGGCGAGCACCCGCGGGTCGACCATGCCGCAGCCGCCCCACTCGACCCAGCGCGCGCCGCCCTTGGCGTTCGGCTGCCACACGTCCATCTCGGCCGACGGCTCGGTGAACGGGAAGAAGTTCGGGCGCAGGCGGATCTTCGCCGCTTCGCCGAACATCTGGCGGGCGAAGTGCTCGAGCGTGCCGCGCAGGTGGGCCATGGTGAGCCCCTTGTCGATCGCGAGGCCCTCGATCTGCTGGAACACCGGGGTGTGCGTCGCGTCGAGCTCGTCGGTGCGGTAGACCCGGCCCGGGCACACCACGTAGACCGGCAGCTCGCGGCTCAGCAGCGAGCGGATCTGCACCGGCGAGGTGTGGGTGCGCAGAATGAGGTGCCGGTCGGCGGGCTCCACGAAGAAGGTGTCCTGCATCGCGCGCGCCGGATGGTCGGGGTCGAATCCGAGGGCGTCGAAGTTGAACCACTCGTGCTCGAGCTCGGGGCCCTCCGCGATCTCCCAGCCCATGCCGATGAAGATGTCGGCGGCCTCGTCCTGCAGCTGCGCGAGCGGGTGCCGGCTGCCGATGCGGGCGCGCACGGGCGCCCGGGTGACGTCGACGGTCTCGGCGACGAGCCGCTCGGCCGCCTCCTTCGCGATGAGCTCGGCCTCGCGCCCCTTGTAGGCGCCCTCGATGCGGCCGCGGGCCTGGCCCATGAGCTTGCCGGTCGCGGCCTTCTCGTCCTTCGGAACCTGCCGCATCTGCGCGTTGAGCTGCGCGATGGCGGAGGCGTCGCCCGAGTGCTCGGTGCGCGCGGCCTTCAGCTCGGCGACGGTCGCTGCGGAGGCGAATGCGGCGAGCGCGGCCTCGACGGCGGCCTCGACGGCTTCCTGATTGATCGGATGGGTGCTAGGAGTGTCTGACACGAGGCTCTATCTTACCCGTTCGAGCGCGCGCACGATCTGCCGCACGATCAGCTCGAGGGGCCGCCGATCACCCGCGCTCGCGGCGGCGTCGAGGGCTGCGGCGAGTGCACCGGGTATCACGACGGCGCGTCTGCGCCCATCGACCTCGAGCACCACCTCGACGCGCTCGGGCGCCTCCGGCCCGGGCGGGGCGCCGTCGTCGAGCGGATCTCCGATGCCGTCGGGGTCCACCGCGGCGAAGCGCACCTCGGTGCCGGGCCGCAACTGGGCCGCGCGGTCGAGGTCGGCGTCGACGACGGTGCCGATGACCGGGTAGCCCCCGGTCGTGGGGTGGTCGGCGAGGAAGACGAGCGGCTGCCCGTTCGGCGGCACCTGGATCGAACCGTGCACCATGCCCTCGCTCGGCAGTTCGCCCGGTTTCGCGCGCTCGAGCGGGGCGCCCGCGAGCCTGAGCCCGATGCGGTTCGAGCGCGAATCGATCTGCCAGCGCTGCGCGGCGAACGAGGCGAGGGCCTCGGGCGCGAACCAATCGTCGCGCGGGCCCGGCACGAAGCGCAGCACGGGGCGCGGGTCGGGTCGCCGCGGGGAGGCAGGGGCAGCTCGGCCCGGGAAGGTGGCCGCGGGCCGAGCTGCGGTCGTTTCACCAGGGATCGCCGGGGCCGGGTCCTCCGCGAGTTCGAGGCGGTCGCCCGACGCGAGGGGCGGCGGCCCGAGTCGCGACAGGCTGTCGTGCGCGGCGCTGCCGAGCACTCGCCGCGCCGCGATGCCTCCGGCGATCGCGAGCACGCCGCGCAGGCCGTGCTCGGGCGCGGCGATGCGCAGGGTCTCCCCGGTTCCGAGCGCGAACGCTGCGCCCCAGGGCGCGTGGCGGGCGCCGTCGATGAGCGCGGCGGATTCGGCGCCGTCGAGGGCGATGACGAGCGGCCGCTCCGCCGTGATCGCGAGGCCGCCGTTCAGGAACTCGATCGCGGTCGCGCTCTCGGCGTTGCCGACCGCTCGGTTCGCCCGACGCAGGGCATCGCGGTCGAGCGCGCCCGAGGCGACGACGCCGATCGCGGCGTTGCCGGGCCGGCCGAGATCCTGCAGCAGCGCGAGCATGCCGGTGCACTGCACGGTGCAGGCGGCGGGGGCGTGCAGGTGCTCGTCCGGCTTCGGAGCAGCGGCGTGCTCGGCGGGCCCGGCGGGCGGCGGTGCCTCGGGCGCGATCCGCCCGTCGCGAGCAGGCAGATCGACGCGCTCGCGCACGGCGGTGAAGCGCACGCCGTCGCCGGGCGCGATGAGCGCCGGGCGGGGTCGCGTCGCATCCCAGATCGGGGCGTCCGTGCGGCCGATCAGCCGCCAGCCGCCGGGCGCCTCGGCCGGGTACACGGCCGAGTACTCGCCGGCGAGCGCGACGGAGCCCGCGGGCACCGCTGTGCGGGGCGAGTCGAGGCGGGGCACTCGCAGGCGCGGGTCGCCGCCCACGAGATAGGCGAAGCCGGGCGCGTAGCCGCCGAACGCCGCGCGCCAGACGGTTCGCGTGTGGGCGGCGACGACCGCCTCGCGGCCGAGCCCGGTGAGGCGGGCGACTTCATCGAGGTCTTCGCCGTCGTAGCGCACAGCGATGTCGTGCACGATCGGCCCGCCCGCGCCATCGCCCGGGCGTTCGGCGATGCGGCCCGCTTCCCGCACGCCGGCCGCCGCGCCCGCGCCGGCGACCGCCGCAACGACCGCCCGCACCGCTGCGCGGCTCTCGCAGACGACGAGCACCGTGCGGCTCGCCGGCACGATGTCGATCACGCCCGAGACTCCCAGCTCCCGCACGACGGCCGCGAACTCGAGCACCCGGTCGAGGCCGGGCAGGTCGTAGATGACGGCGCGGTCGCCGACGGCCCGGTGCTGCGCCGCGGGGCGGATGCTCATGTCAGCCCGATGCCCCGCTGCCGATGCCCGCGATGCGCACGCCGGCGGCTTCGATCCCTGCGCGGATGCGGTGCGCCAGCTGCACCGCCTGCGGGTTGTCCCCGTGCAGGCAGATGCTGTCTGCAGCGACTTCGATCTCGGTGCCGTCGATCGCGGCGATGCGCCCCTCGATCGCGATGCGCACCGCCTGGGCGATGGCTGCGTCGGCGGGCAGGATCGCGCCCGGCGCGCCACGCGGGGCGAGCGTGCCGTGCGCCGTGTATCCGCGATCGGCGAAGGCTTCGGAGACGGTGCGCAGTCCGCTCGCGCGCGCGACCCGTTCGGCGACCGAGCCGTGCAGCACCATGAGCGGCAGCCCGTCGTCGAGCTCCGTGATCGCGCGCGCCACGGCCCGCGCCTCGTCCTCTCGCACCGCGATCGCGTTGTAGAGGGCGCCGTGCGGCTTCACGTAGCGCACGCGGTCGCCCACGCTCGCCGCGATGCCCTGCAGTGCGGCGACCTGGTAGATCACCTCGTCGGTGAGCTCGTGCAGGTCGTACTCGATGCGGCGGCGGCCGAACCCGACGAGGTCCCGATAGCCGGGGTGCGCGCCGATCGAGACGCCGCGGCCGGCGGCCAGGCGGCAGACCGTGCGGATGCCGTGCGGGTCGCCCGCATGGAATCCGCAGGCGATGTTCGCGCTCGACACGGCTTCGAGCACGGCGGCATCGTCGCCGACGGAGTAGTGCCCGAACGATTCGCCGAGATCGGCGTTCAGGTCGATGGTGGCGATGTTCGATCCCCCGCCCATGTTCCGCCCTCGCAATTCTTCGGTGCAGCCGAGACCCCCGGCCCCGAACCGCACGACCCTCATTTCGATGTCCGCCCGCCCGCTACGGGCGACCGGGAGCCTGCGTCTCCACACTATCCTCACCGACCCGATCGATAGGATGGCCGCATGAACGGGTCGCGTGCTGTCGTGCGCCCGCGCGGTTCCCTGACGGGCCGGGCGCGGGTCGCAGGCCCCGACCGTTCCGTACGCACCCTGCGCGGCATCGCAGGTTCGATGATCGCTACGCTGTTCGCCGCGACCTCGCACGCGGCCGCGGGCGGCGAGATCACCGGGCTGGCCGTGCTCGTGACCGCGACGCTCTCGCTGCCCTTGTGCGTGCTGCTCGCGGGCCGGGTCGCCTCGCTCTGGCGCCTCGCGGTCGCGGTCGGCGGCTCCCAGTTCCTCTACCACTGGGTCTTCGCGGGCCTCGGCGCCGGTGCCGGCGCCCCTGCGGGCGGCACTCCGATCCCGCTCCACGCCGCGCACCTCGAGGCGCTGCAATCGTTCGCGCCGACCGCGACCCCCGCGGCGGCCGGCACCGCCATGTGGGTCTGGCACGCCGTCGCCGCCGCGCTGACCATCGCGCTCGTGCATCGCGGGGAACGCGCGGCGCTCGCCCTGCTGCGGCTCGTGCGCCGCGCAGCGGTTCCCCGCTTCGACTTCGGCGCCCCGACGGCTCCCCGATGCTCCCGGCCCCGGCTCTCGCCGGCGCCGCCCTCGGCGCTGCGCGACCGTCTGCTCGGCATCGCCGCCATCACGCACCGCGGCCCGCCCTCCGCCGCCCAGAGCATCGCGCTCTGATTCACGATCCCCTCTCTTCCGAGCCGACCCGGCCGCGCTATCGCGCGCGCCCCGGGCGGCATCGACCCGGGCACGCCCGGAGAAACTCAGGACACGCATGACTTCCATCCAGACCCCCCGCCGTTCGCCCCATCCCGCGACCGGCCACTCCGCATCGCATCGTCTTGCGCGCGCCGCGGGCGCGGCCGCGCTCGGCCTCGCCGCGGTCCTCGGCGCCGCCTCCCCCGCGCTCGCTCACGACGAGCTCATCGCGACCGACCTCGTGGCCGACGCCGAGGGCGCCCCGGAGGCCATCGAGCTCCGCTTCAACAACAGCATCGTCGAGGTCGGCACCGAGTTCATCGTGGAGTCGCCCGACGGCGCCGACGCGACCGACGGGCCCGCGCAGGTCGCCGGCCCGGCGGTGACCCAGCCGCTCGCGGCAGACCTCGCGCCGGGCGAGTACCGCGCCGCATGGCGCGTCGTCTCGAGCGACGGCCACCCGATCGACGGCGCATTCGGCCTCGTCGTCGCCGCCGATGGCACCGCCTCCCTCTCCGAGAGCGCTCCCGCGACGGAGAGCTCCGAGGAGCACGGCCACGACGGCGAGACCGCCGATGCCGAGGAGCCTTCGAGCGTACCCGTCGGAGCACTCATCGCCGTCGCCATAGGCGGCGCCGCCGTCATCGCGGGCGGCATCGCCGCAGCGACGGCGGGGCGCAGGCGCCGCGCCCGGGGCATGGCCGCCGATGCGCAGGCCGGCGCGGGCGACGAGCAGGGCGGCCGAGCATGAGCGCGGGCCGTCTCGTACTGACCGGCGCCGCGCTCGCCGCCGCGCTGCTGCTCTCGGCCTGCGGCGGAACGAACGATGCGCAGAGCCCTGCGGCGTCGATGCCGTCCGAGGCGAGCGATGGGTCGCTGCGTCTCGCCTCGGTGTTCATGGCCGACGGCTGGGCGAAAGCTGCAGACACCGGCAGTATGACGGGGCTCTTCGGCACGCTGCACAACGACAGCGACCGGGACCTGACGATCAGCAGCGTCGAGACCTCGGCCTCCGAGAGCGCGGAGCTGCACGAGGTCACCACCGACGGCCGTATGCAGCGCATCGAGGGCGACGTCGTGATCCCTGCCGGGCAGAGCTTCGAGCTGGCTCCCGGCGCGAACCACATCATGCTCATGGGACTCACGAAGCCGCTGCTCGCCGGTGACGACGTCAGAATCACGATCGTCTTCAGTGATGGCGCCGGCATCGACGTCACCGTGCCGGTGAAGGACTACGCTGGCGCGAACGAGAGCTACGACGAGGCCGCCGGCGGGCACAGCGCCGACGCCGGCGATGGCGGGCACTGAGGTCGACCGCCGCACGCTGCTGAAACGCGGGGCACTCGGCATCGGCGCAGCCGGTGCCGGGGCCCTGCTCGGAGCCGGAGGGGCCGTCGGCTCGCGCGCACTGCGCGACGCCGCGGCTCCCCCGGCGCCCGGCGGTGCGGCGACGGCGGATACGGTGGCCTCCACGGGGGCCGGCGGCGACCTCGCCGGTTTCGGCGGCGAGGCCCTCGATTGCCACGGCGAGCACCAGGCCGGGGTCACCACCCGGCCCGCCGCTCATGCGGTCTACGCAGCGTTCGCACTGCTGCCCGAGACCGACGCGGCGGCTCTGGGGCGCTTGCTCCGCGTACTCACCGATGACATCGAGGGGCTGACCTCGGGCGCGGGGCCGCTCGCCGACCCGGAACCCGAGCTCGCGGCACGACCCGCCCGCCTCACGGTGACGGTGGGCGTCGGGTCCGAGTTCGTCGCCCGTGCTGGCGCCGACGTACCCGCTTGGCTCGCTCCCCTGCCCGCGTTCTCGCGCGACCGGCTGAGCGGAGCGTACGACGGCGGCGATCTGCTGCTCATCGTTCAGGCCGACGACCTGCTGCCGGTCTCGCACGCTCTGCGCATGCTGGGCCGCGATCTGGCGGGCTTCGCCCGACCGGTCTGGACCCAGCGCGGCTTCCGCCAGGCGCGGGGTGCCGAGGGCGATGGCGCGACCATGCGCAACCTGATGGGTCAGATCGACGGCACGGTGAACCCGGCTCCGGGCGAGGACGACTTCGACGGGCTCGTCTGGCTCGGGTCCGAGGCCGGGCCGTTCGAGGGAGGCAGCGCCTTCGTACTGCGGCGCATCCGCATGGAGCTCGATGCCTGGGACCGGGTCGATCGGCCGGGCCGGGAGCAGTCGATGGGTCGGCGCCTCGCCGACGGGTCTCCGCTCAGCGCGCCCGCGGAGACCGCGACCGAGCGCACGCCGGTCGACTTCGATGCGAAGAACTCCCTCGGGTTGAGCGCCATCCCGCTCGCGTCGCATATTCGCCGAGCGCACTCGACCGACCCGGTCGAGCGCATATTCCGCCAGGCGATGAACTACGACGACGGGGGCGAATCGGGTCTGCTGTTCGGGTGCTACCAGCGCGATCCGCTGACGCAGTTCGTGCCGATCCAGCAGCGGCTGGACGAGGCCGACCTGATGAACGAGTGGGTGACGCACACGGGTTCGGCGGTCTTCGCGATCCTGCCGGGCTTCCATCGGGGCGAGCGTCTGGGCGATTCGCTCTTCGCAGGCTGAACCGTCCGGCGTTCCATATGCGATCCGCCGGTGATATGCCGCGCACTCATCGGGCGGCGCATCACCGGCGGATCGCATGCGGTGGGGCGGCGGCGGACGAGGCTAGGCGCGCTGGGCGAATGCCGTCTCGTAGAGCAGCACGCTGGCGGCCGTCGCGAGGTTCAGCGACTCGGCCGCCCCGTAGATGGGAAGCTTCAGCGCGCGATCGGTGAGCGCGCGATCGGCCTCAGTGAGGCCGTGCGCCTCGTTGCCGAACACCCAGGCGACGGGGCGCGCGAGTTCGGCGCGCGACTCGACCAGATCATCGCCGTGCACATCGGCGGCATAGCTCGTGAGCCCCGCAGTGCGGGCGATGTCGAGTGCGGCGGCGAGCGAATCCGCCAGGGCGACCGGCAGATGGAACAGCGACCCCGTGGTCGAGCGCACGACCTTCGGGTGGAAGGGATCGATGCTCTCCCCCGCGAACACGACGGCGTCGGCCCCAGCCGCGTCGGCCGCGCGCAGCACGGTACCGGCGTTGCCTGGGTCTCGGATCTCGTGCAGGATCGCCACGAGGCGTGCACCCGCCAGTGCACCTGACAGCGCCGTCTCGGGCATGCGTGCCACCGCGACGACGCCCTGCGGGTGCACCGTGTCGGCCATCGCCGCGAGCACCTCGTCGGTGGCGCGGTCGATGCGCACCCCGGCGTCGGAGGCGAGGCGGTCGATCTCGTGCTGCCACGGCTCGGTTCCCATGGTCGCGTACACGACCTCGGCGAGCTCGGGCCGGTGCGCGAGCAGTTCGCGCACCGCCTGCGGCCCTTCGACGAGGAAGCGCTGCTGCTCCCGGCGATCCTTCTTGCGTGCCAGCGCCGCCGCCCGCTTCACTCGCGGGGCCCGGGGGTTCTCGAGAATCGTGTCGTTCACCCCTCAAGGGTAGCCTGACGCCCCGCGGGGCGGGATCGCGTCGGCCGAAACGCGAGAACCCCGTGGACCCGAAGGCCCGCGGGGTTCTCGAAAAGAGGGAAGACGCTTACGCGGCCTTCGGCGCCGAGGTGTCGGCGGGGAGAGCGTTCTTCGCGACCTCGACGAGCGCTGCGAATGCGGTGGGCTCGTTGGTGGCGAGCTCCGAGAGCATGCGACGGTCGACCTCGACACCGGCGAGCGCGAGGCCCTGGATGAAGCGGTTGTAGGTCAGGCCGTTGGCGCGGGCGCCCGCGTTGATGCGCTGGATCCACAGACGACGGAAGTCGCCCTTCTTCTTGCGGCGGTCGTTGTACGAGTAGACGAGCGAGTGGGTGACCTGCTCCTTCGCCTTGCGGTAGAGGCGCGAACGCTGGCCGCGGTAGCCCTCGGCACGCTCGAGGATGACGCGACGCTTCTTGTGGGCGTTGACGGCCCGCTTTACTCTTGCCATTTCAGTTCTTCCTTAAGAGTTCGTTGTGGGGCCGTGCTCAGTGGCCGAGGAGCTTCATCGCCTGCTTGGCGTCGCCCTTGGCGAGCACCTGCTCGGCGTTCAGTGCACGCTTGCGCTTCGAGGACTTGACCTCGAGGTTGTGGCGCATACCGGCCTGCTGCTTCATGAGCTTGCCGGAGCCGGTCAGCTTGAAGCGCTTCTTGGCCCCCGAGTGGGTCTTCTGCTTGGGCATCGATTTCTCCTTGTTGTGGTGCGCGCCGCACGGGGCGACTGCGTCTTGCGCGACGGGGCGACCGTCGCAGATCTGTGTGGCTCAGGCGTCCTGCGACTTGTCCGCGCGGCGGTTCGCCTTCTCTTCGGCGCGGCGAGCGTTCTGCTCGGCCTTCGCCTCCGACTTGTTCTTCACCGGGGCGATGACCATGACCATGTTGCGGCCGTCGATGCGCGGGTTCGACTCGACGGTGCCGTACTCGACGATGTCCTCGGCGAACTGCTGCAGCAGGCGGACGCCCATCTCGGGGCGCGACTGCTCGCGACCGCGGAACAGGATCATCGCCTTCACCTTGTCGCCCTGCGACAGGAAGCCGATGGCGCGCTTCGTCTTGGTCTCGTAGTCGTGCTTGTCGATCTTCAGACGGAAGCGGACCTCTTTCAGGACCGTGTTCGCCTGGTTGCGGCGGGCTTCCTTCTGCTTCTGGGCGGCCTCGTACTTGTACTTCCCGAAGTCCATGATCTTCGCGACGGGAGGCTTCGAGTTCGGGGCTACCTCGACGAGATCGAGATCTGCATCCGCTGCCAGGCGCAGGGCGGTATCGATCGGGACGACCCCGACCTGCTCGCCACTGGGACCAACCAGTCGCACCTCGGGGACGCGGATTCTGTCATTCGTACGGGGATCGCTGATCGCCGGCTCCTCTGTTCTCATGGTTCGGGCGTTCCGGTGGGAACGACGGACGGAGATCAGGGCCGCGCACGCGCTGCACCCGCACCCTGAAGCTGCCGTGACCGGCGGGGTGCCAACTACCCGGTAACCTTGAAGCTGGAACCGGGTGGGAGAATCTCCTCTTCCGCATCTCGGCAGATCGCCGAGAACCGAAACGATATTAGCACAGTTTTCGTCGCAACAGTCAGGACAACATGAACGAGCACATCGCCGAGCAGCCGACCCTCGATTCCGAGGCGGCCCAGGCCGCACGCGACATCGCCGAGGTGCCGGCGGTCGAGATCATCACCGCCGCGTCGGTCAACCTGCTCAGCGCGGCCGCCATCAAGTGCGGCCTCTCGGACGATCCCGAGAACGAGACCGATCTCGCCGAGGCGCGCAAGCTCATCAACGCGCTCGCGGGCCTCATCACCGCGGCGGCTCCGGAGATCAGCGATTCGCACGCGCGCCCGCTGCGCGACGGCCTGCGTTCGGTGCAGCTCGCGTTCCGCGAGGCCTCGGCGATCCCCGACGAGCCGGGGAAGGGACCCGGTGAAAAATACACCGGGTCGGTGATCTGAAAACCGATCCCGAGACGGAATCGGCACACGCGGCGCGCGAAGCGATGCTTCGCCCCGAGCGCCGAAGTGCCGGCGAGAAGTACACCGGGTCGGCGATCTGACGTTTCTCCCCGCACGGCGACGGCCGGCGACCCCCTCGATCGGAGGGGCCGCCGGCCGTTCTCGTTTCGCGGTCGCTCAGGCCTGCGCGTCGCGCGGCAGCAGCCGGATCGGGCCGCCCTCGCGCGGCTCGCGCCACAGGTCGACTCCCCCGTCGACGAGCAGCTCGTCGATGGCGGTGAGCTCGGCGTCGTCGAACGAGCGGTTCTCGAGCGCCCGCCAGTTCTCGTCGAGCTGGCCGACGCGACTCGCACCGATCACGAGGCTCGTGACGCGATCGTCGCGCAGCGCCCACACGAGCGCCATCTGGGCCAGGCTCTGCCCGCGTGCCGCAGCGATGTCGGCGAGGCCGCGCAGACGGACGCGCAGATCATCGGTCAGCGCGTCCGAGGTGAAGGTGCCGTCGGAAGCGCCGCGCGACCCCTCGGGCACGGCATCGATGTACTTGTTCGTGAGCAGTCCCTGCGCGAGCGCCGTGAAGCCGATCACGCCGAAGCCCTCGGCCGCGGCGGCATCGAGCAGGCCCTCGGTCTCGATCCAGCGGTTGAGCATGCTGTACGAGGGCTGATGGATGGTGACCGGGGTGCCGAGGTCGCGCATCAGCGCGCACAGCTCGCGGCTCGCGGCCGCCGAGTACGACGACATGCCGATGTAGTGGGCGCGACCCGAGCGAACGATGTGATCGAGCGCTCGTGCGGTCTCGTCGAGCGGGGTGCGCGGATCGGGTCGGTGCGTGTAGAAGATGTCGACGTTGTCGAGGCCGAGCCGCTTCAGCGACGCGTCGGCGCTTGCGATGAGGTGCTTGCGGCTGCCGCCCGCACCGTGCGGGCCGGGCCACATGTCCCAGCCTGCCTTCGTCGAGACGACGAGCTCGTCGCGGTGCGCGGCGAGATCCTCGCGCAGGATGCGCCCGAAATTGCTTTCGGCCTGGCCATAGGGCGGGCCGTAGTTGTTCGCGAGGTCGAAGTGGAAGATGCCGCGCTCGTAGGCGCCGAGCACGGTCTCGCGCTGAGACTCGTGCGAGCGGTCGTCGCCGAAGTTCTGCCAGAGGCCCAGCGAGAGCATCGGCAGATGCAGGCCGCTGCGGCCGACGCGACGGAGTGGAGTACGGTCATCATCATTGAGGCTCATGATCCCCGATCCTAGCGGCCCGGGTGCCGCCCGGCCCGGGCGACACGGCCGCCGCGGCGCGCCCTCGGGGCCCCGTGCACCGTGCGAGAATGGCGGGTATGCCTGCACACTCCGACGCCCCGCGAGACGGGCGTCTCGCGCAGATCTCGGCCGGGTTCGGGGACTCCCTGGGCGTCGGCATCGGCATCTTCCCGCTCGGTGTGGCGCTCGGCGTGCTCGTCGTGCAGGCGGGGCTGCCGTGGTGGCTCGCCCCGGCCCTGTCGATCGGCATCTTCGCGGGCTCCGTCGAGCTGCTGCTCGTCAGCCTGCTCGCCGCCGCCACACCGCTCCTCACGATCGCCGCGACGGTCTTCGCCGTCAACTTCCGGCACGTCTTCTATGCGCTCTCGTTCCCGATCGCACGGGTGCGGCCCGGATTGCCCCGTGCCTATTCGACGTATGCGCTGATCGACGAGGCGTACGCGACCTACGTGCTCATGCCGCCCGAGCGGCTCGGCTCGACCCGTATCGTGACCGGTCAGCTCGTGATGCAGGCGTACTGGGTCGCCGGCGGCCTCGTCGGCGTGGCCATCGCGGGCGCCCTTCCGGCGCCGATCGAGGGCTTCGAGTTCGCGCTCGTCGCGCTGTTCGTCGTCATGACCCTCGACGCGGTGCGCAGCCGGCGCGAGATCCCGTCGGTGCTGCTCGCAGGCCTCGCGGTCGGCATCGCCGTGCTCGCCGCCCCCGGTCAGGCGCTGCTCGTCGCGCTCGTCGTCTTCACCGCGCTGCTCGCCGTGCGCTACGCGCTGGGGCGTCGCGGCCGTCGGCCGGCTTCGGAAGCCCCCGGCGGGCCAGCAGGAGGCCCCGATGCCTGAGCACGTGTATCTCATCGCGGCGGTCGCGATATCGGGGATCATCACGCTCGCGCTGCGGGCGCTCCCGTTCGCGGTGCTGAAGCCGCTGCGCAAGTCGCGGTTCGTGCAGGCGCTCGGCCGCTGGATGCCGGCGGGCATCCTGCTGATCCTCTCGGTCGTCGTGCTGCGCGACCAGATGCTCGCGCAGCACGATCGGGTCTGGGCGGTCGTCGTCGCCACCGCCGTCACCGTGGCCGTGCATCTGCTCTGCAAGCGCCGTGCGCTGCTCAGCATCGCCGCCGGCACTGCGAGCTACATCGCGCTCATCAACCTGCTGTAGGCGGGTGTGCGCCCGGCATCGGCGGACGGCCCGAAACGCGCACTGGCGGGAACGACAGCGGTGCCCCGCTCCGGAAGGGAACGGGGCACCGCTGTTCTGGGACGCCTCGGGGCCTGTTAGCCTGCGTCGCCGTCGAGGTCGCCGCCTTCGGGGTAGACATCGATTTCGGCTCGGCGGCCGAGATAGATGCCGCTGGCGATGAGGCCGCCCCACACGATGATCGCCGCGAGGACGAGGAATACGATCGCGATCGGAGTCATCGCGCACCTCCCTGGTGGTCAGATTTCGCTGCTGCAGCGCTGAACGACTTGCCCTTCGCGTCGAGCGCCGGCCACGGCGTGAAGGCGTCGGGGTCGCTCTTCCACGGCAGCGCCGTCAGCACGATGGAGCCGACGATCATGAGGAACACGGAGCCCCAGCCCACGATGAGCAGGTAGATCGGATCGTAGCCCTCGTAGGGGTTCTGGATGAGACTCACGATGGTCACGATCAGCATGTAGCCGAGCACGACCGGGCCGAGCACCGAGACGAAGAACATCCAGGTGCGGCCGACCTTGAAGGTCGACAGCGAGCTGAGGTGGCCGCTGAGCTCGCCGCCCGCGCGGCGCACCCAGAGCACGATGACGGTCATGGCGACCGCGGAGCCCACGATGCCGATGTTGTTCGCCCAGTTGTCGATGGTGTCGAGCGCGATCAGGCCGGAGGTCGTACCGAACAGGATGATCGAGATGATCGCGAGGATGCCGCCGAGGCCGTAAGCGGCCTTCTTGCGGCTGATGCCGAACTTATCGATGACGCCGGCGAAGACGACCTCGAGGATCGAGATCAGCGAAGTGAGCGCGGCGAGGGTCAACGAGCCGAAGAACAGGAGGCCGAAGAACGGGCCGCCCGGCATCTCGGCCGCGATCGCCGGGAAGGTCATGAACGCCAGACCGACGCCCGTGAGGCCTTCGAGCTGGTCGATCGCGATGCCCTGCTGGTAGGCGAAGAAGCCGAGGGTCGCGAACACGCCGATGCCGGCGAGGATCTCGAACGAGGAGTTCGCGAAGGCGACCACGAGGCCCGGGGTCGTCATGTTCGACTTGCGCTTGCGGTACGACGCGTAGGTCATCATGATGCCGAACGCGACCGACAGCGAGAAGAAGATCTGGCTGTACGCGGCCACCCACACGGCCGGGTCGGCGAGCGCGGCGAAGTCGGGGGTGAACAGCGCGTTCAGGCCATCGGCGGCGCCGGGCAGGAAGAGGGCGCGCACGACGAGGGCGACGAAGCCGATGACGAGCAGCGGCATCGCGATCAGGTTGATGCGCTGCACGCCCTTGACCACGCCGGCGCCGAGCACGAAGAGGGTGATGATCCACATGAGGATCAGCGGGATCAGCACGCCCGGCACGAACTCCATCGTGAAGGGCGCATCCGAAAGCTTGAGGTATTCGCCGACGAAGAAGCCGGTCGCGTCGTCGCCCCACTTCAGATCGAACGAGAAGACGAAGTAGCTGGCGGCCCATGCGAGCACCGCGGTGTAGTAGATCGCGATGAAGACGCAGATCAGCACTTGGAACCAGCCGAGGCCCTCGCCGAGCTTGCCCGCGAGGCGGCGCATCGCGAGCGGGGCCGAACCGCGGAAGCGGTGGCCGATCGCGTAGTCGAGGAAGAGGATCGGGATGCCCGCGGTGAGCAGTGCGACGATGTACGGGATCAGGAAGGCCCCGCCGCCGTTCTCGTACGCGACTCCGGGGAATCTCCAAATATTTCCGAGGCCGACTGCGGATCCGATCGCCGAGATGATGAATCCGATTTGGCCTGTCCACTCAGCACGCGGTGGCGCACTCTGAACAACAGTGTTCTGGCTCACGCTGTTTCGCTCCTATCGCAAAATTCGTACTCGGAAGAGCGTAGCACCGTGCAGCAAATTCCCAGCACTCATCCTTGACTTTGTACGGATCAGCTGAAAATGATACGAGATCTACTGGGCGTTCGATGGACGCACGCGCATGGAATCGACATGCTCCGCAATCGTCTCCGATGCGGCCCAGCGCTGCTGCAGCCGCACGAGGAGTGCCTGCATGCCAGCGCCGTCCGTGCCCGGCGCGAGCAGCAGATGCACATCGACCTCTGCCTGCAGCAACCGCGCCTCGGGGTCGCCCGGGAGCAGCGCGAGCGCGTCGAGCCCGGGGTCGCTCGATACCGAGACGAACGCCGCCCGCACCGCGGGGTCGGCCCAGGCCGGGAGCCTCCGCTCGCCGAGCGCCATCGCGCGCAGGGAGGGCCGGCGCACCCCGAACTCCTGATCGGCGGAGCCCGGATCGACGATGACGAGGTCGGTCTCCTCCTGCGCCGCGGCGACCGCGAGCTGCGGAGCGGGCACCGGGATCGGCCGGGCCTCCGGGTTCCAGCGGCGCATGGCATCGGTGGAGCTGAACGCCGGCATCACCGTGCGCCCGTCGGGGCCCGCGACGGTGACGATGGAGAGCTCCTGCGATTTCTCGACGACGCGCCCCTCGGGAGTGATGCCGGTGTCCCCGGCCTCGGCGAGCAGCGGCACCAGCAGCCTGACCTTCGAGATCTCCTGCAGCGCGGTCGCGTGCGCCTCGCCGAGCGCGTGCAGAGCGCCGGCCTGCTCCCCCGGCCCGGCCTGCACGAAAGCCTGCGCGGTCCGGCGCAGGGCCGCGACGGCTTCGGCGTACGCTGCGGGCGTCGAGCCGTCATCGTCGGCAAAGGCCGAACCATGATGGTCGAACGTGCGCCCTTCCCAGGGGAAGCCCGCCGAATCCGCCGAACCGCCCGGGACGAGGCTCGTCGGAACTCCGGTCGAGCGCGGGGCGTCGCCGGTGGAGGGGAGCTTCTTGATCGCCAAGGCGCTAGCGCCCCGCGACGTCCAGCGCGGCCGGGAGGGAGAAGGCGCCGTCGTAGAGCGCCTTGCCGATGATCGCGCCTTCGATGCCGAGCGGAACGACCTCTCGCAGCGCTGCCAGGTCATCGAGGCTCGAGATGCCGCCGGAGGCGATGACCGGGCGCGACGTGCGGCTGCACACCTGGCGCAGCAGCTCGACGTTCGGGCCGCGCATCATGCCGTCCTTCGTGACGTCGGTGACGACGTAGCGCGGGCACGCGGCTTCTTCGAGCCGTGCGAGCACGTCCCAGAGGTTGCCGCCGTCCTCGGTCCATCCGCGGGCGGCGAGGGTCTCGCCGCGAACGTCGAGTCCGACCGCGATCTGCTCGCCGTAGCGGGCGATCACCGCATGCGTCCATTCGGGGTTCTCGAGAGCGGCCGTACCGAGGTTCACGCGCCGCGCCCCCATTTCGAGCGCGGCTTCGAGGCTCGCGTCGTCGCGGATGCCGCCCGAGAATTCGATGTTCACCCGGCCGCCCGTGCGCTTGATGATCTTGCGTGCGACGGCCACGTTGCTCCCACGGCCGAACGCCGCGTCGAGGTCGACGAGGTGGATCCACTCGGCGCCCTGCTCGACCCAGTCGAGAGCGGCGTCGACGGGGCTGCCGTAGTTCTTCTCGGTGCCGGCCTCGCCCTGCGTGAGGCGAACGGCCTTGCCGTCGACCATATCGATGGCCGGCAGCAGCTGCAGCTTCGGGCCTTCGGCCAGTTCAGTCATGATGTGTGTTCGCTCCTTAGCGAGTCGCGTCGATTCGGAAATCCCGAGATCCAGTTGCGCAGCAGCCGGATACCGGCTTCGCCTGATTTCTCGGGGTGGAACTGGGTGGCGGTGAGGGGGCCGTTCTCGACGGCGGCGATGAACTTCTCGCCGTGCTCGGCCCAGGTGACGAGCGGCCGCACGGACGCGCCGCGGCCCTCGATCGTCCACTCCGTCGCCGCATTGCTGTGCACGAAGTAGAAGCGCTCGTCGGCGATGCCGTCGAAGAGCCGCGACCCCGCAGGGGCCTGCACCGTGCTCCAGCCCATGTGGGGCAGCACTTCGGCGCGGAGTTCGCGCACGGTTCCGGGCCACTGGCCGAGGCCGTCCGATTCGCGCCCGCGCTCGATACCGCGCTCGAACATCACCTGCTCCCCGACGCAGATCCCGAGCACCGGCCGCCCGCCGGCGAGCCGCCGGTCGATGAGCTCGTCGCCGCGCACCTCGCGGAGCTGCCGGATCACGGCGTCGAAGGCGCCGACGCCGGGAACGAGCAGCCCGTCCGCCTCGGCGACGGCCTTCGGGTCGCGTGTGAGGAGCGGCTCGGCACCGGCCTTCGCGAGGGCCTTCAGCACCGAGTGGACGTTGCCCGAACCGTAATCGAGCACGGCGACGCGTGCTCCGGTCACAGAGCGCCCTTCGTGGAGGGAATGCCGCTCTCGAGGGGGTCGACGGACTTCGCAGTGCGGAACGCGCGCGCGAACGCCTTGAACTCCGCCTCGGCGATGTGGTGCGGGTCGCGCCCCTCGACGAGCTTCAGGTGTACCGTGAGACGCGCGTTCAGCACGAGGGCCTCGAAGAAGTGGCGCACCATCGAACCGGTGAAGTGGCCGCCGATGAGGTGGAATTCGAAGCCCGCGGGCTCGCCCGAGTGCACGAGGTACGGCCGGCCCGAGATATCGACGACGGCCTGCGCGAGCGACTCGTCGAGCGGCACCGCCGCATCGCCGTACCGCATGATGCCGCGCTTGTCGCCGAGCGCCTCGAGGATCGCCTGGCCGAGCAGGATGCCCGTGTCCTCGACGGTGTGATGGACGTCGATATGCACGTCTCCCTGCGCGCGCACCGCGAGGTCGGTGCGCGAATGCTTGGCGAACGCCGTCAGCATGTGGTCGAAGAACGGGACGCCGGTGTCGATATCCGAGACTCCGGTGCCGTCGAGATCGATGCTGAGGGAGATCTGCGACTCGCTGGTCGAGCGCTCGATCGAGACGGTGCGTGCAGCTGATGTCATGGGCAACAGTCTAGTGCGACGGGGCGCGACGATGCCTCGGAGCGGCAGCGCGGGACCCGGATCGAAACGCCGGAGGGCTGCACTACCGTTCGAGCCGCGAGATCGCGTCGATCAGCGCGCTCGTCTCGGTCTCGGTGCCGACCGTGAGCCGCAGGTGCCCGTCGATGCCGAGGTTGCGGATCAGGATGCCTTGGGAGAACAGCGTCTCGAACACCGCGTCGGGGTCGTCGAAGCCGCCCACGAGGAGGAAGTTCGCGCCCGACGGGTGCACGCGGTAGCCGAACTCGGTGAGGGCCGCGGCGAGGCGTTCGCGCTGCTCGCGGATGTCGGCGACCGTGGCGAGCATCTCGCCCGAATGGCGGATCGCCGCGGTGGCGGCCGCCTGCGTCAGGGCCGAGAGGTGGTAGGGCAGACGCACGAGGCGCAGCGCGTCGATCACCGCAGGATCCGCGGCGAGGTAGCCGAGCCGCACCCCAGCGAACGCGAACGCCTTGCTCATGGTGCGCGACACCAGCAGTCGGTGACGCCCCGGCAGCAGCGTGATGGCGCTCTCGCCGCGGTCGTCGAACTCGCGGTACGCCTCGTCGACGATGAGCATGCCGTCGAAGGCGTCGTAGGCGGCGCGCACGGTGTCGATATCGAGGCGGGTTCCGGTCGGGTTGTTCGGGCCGCAGATGATCGCGATGTCGGGCCGTTGCTCGCGCAGAGTCTCGGCCACGAACTCGGGCGTCAGCGCATACCCCTCGGGGCGCTCGATCGGCACCCAGGCGGTGTCGGTGCCCGACGCGAGCAGGGGGTACATGGAATAGGTCGGGGTGAAGCTCAGCAGCGACCGGCCCGGGCCGCCGAAGGCCTGGAGGATCTGCTGCAGCACCTCGTTCGAGCCGTTCGCGGCCCAGAGCTGCTCCGAGGCCAGCCCGTGACCGAGGTACCCGGCGAGCGCATCGCGGAGTTCGGTGAACTCGCGGTCGGGGTAGCGGTTCACCGAGCGGACCGCTCGAGCGAGCGATTCGGCGATGTCGGCGACCACGGCCTCCGGCAGCGGATGGGTGTTCTCATTGACGTTCAGGCTGATCGGCACCGGATCCTGGGGGGCGCCGTACGGCGCCTTGCCGACGAGCGTGCTGCGGAGCGGGAGGTCACTGAGACTGGTCACCCTCACCATTCTAGGGTCGACCCGCGCTCACTCCGCCGAGTCCACGGGGAAGCCGAGCTCGGCGCCGGAGACGACCGAGGCGGAGTGCGCGTAGCGCAGCGGCACGGCGATCGCCTCGCCGGCCTGGACGCCGGACCCCTGGAGCTGGTTGAGCTGCACGATCTCGGCGACGAGATCGCGCGGATCCTGCGTCGGGTCGAGTTCGGTCGCGAGCGACCAGAGGGTTGCGCCCGGCTGCACCACGACGTACTGGAACTCCGCATCGCCGGCGGCGTTCGACGCCTGCGCCTCGGGGGCCGCGAATGCCGCGACGAAGGCCAGCAGCGCCGCCACCAGCACCGTCGCGAACGAACCGAACACGACCCGGCCGCGCCGGGTCAGGCGGAGCTTGGGGGCCTCGTGCGAGATCACTGCGCTCATGTCTGGGTTCCTTCCTGGTGCATCCGCCTACGCGAACATCTGTTTCGAATATATCTTCGAACGATCGAAAACGCAACGATTCTTCGAATACGTGTTCCGATCGCCTTTCGCGACACTCGAACATATGTTTGCCAGTGATCGAGCGGGGCCGCTAGGGTTTCGAAGCAACGGGATCACTGAAACAGCACCCACTGACATTCACGGTCCCGCCGCCAGTCCCGTCGATCGGCGCAGGCATTCCCGCAACGGAAGGATCGCGATGAGCACCTCGGATACGCCGCCGCAGGGTCGCAGGCTGAGCGAGAAGCAGCAGGCGATCCTGGAGTACATCTGCCGCACCGTCGAGTCCCAGGGCTACCCGCCGAGCATGCGCGAGATCGGCGACGCCGTCGGCCTCTCGTCGCTGTCGAGCGTGACCCATCAGTTGAGCCGCCTCGAGCTCGCGGGGTATATCCGCCGCGACCCGAACCGGCCCCGCGCGCTCGAGATCCTCATCGAACTCGCGAGCACGAGCTCGGCCATCGCCGATGCGCCGTCGCAGCAGGCGGAGGAGGCGGCGTACGTGCCCCTCGTCGGTCAGATCGCCGCCGGTGTGCCGATCACCGCCGAGCAGCAGGTCGAAGAGCTCGTACCGCTGCCCCGGTCGCTCGTCGGCGACGGGCAGCTGTTCATGCTGAAGGTGGTCGGCGATTCCATGATCGACGCCGCGATCTGCGACGGCGACTTCGTGGTCGTCCGGCAGCAGCGCGAGGCCGAGAACGGCGACATCGTCGCGGCGATGCTCGACGGCGAGGCGACGGTGAAGGTGTTCCGCCGCCGGGACGGCCATACCTGGCTGCTCCCCCGCAATAGCGCGTTCGAGCCGATCCTCGGCGACTACGCCGAGGTGCTCGGCAAGGTCGTCGCGGTATTCCGCTCGGTCTGATCGCTCCTCGGCCCCTGCACGGCGCGTCGGGCGATGTCTCCGGCCGCGCGACCCGGGGCCTCGCCCGACGGGAAGGCCGGGGTCGGTGACCCTACTCCCCGCCCTCCGGCTGCGCTTCCGCAGCGGCGCGGGCCGCGGGCGCGAGCGCGTCGAGGATGCGCCCGATCGCCGCGTCGTCGTGCGCAGCGGTCGCGAACCACGCCTCGAACGCGCTCGGCGGCAGATTCACGCCGCGGTCGAGCATGGCGTGGAAGAAGGCCGGATAGCGCCACGCCTCCTGAGACCGCATCTGGGCGTAGTCGCGTGGGGCGCTCGGGAAGTCGCCGAACACCGGCGCGAGCAGCGTGCCCGCGCGCTGCACCCGGTGCGGCACTCCGGCCGCATCGAGCGCGCTCGCCAGACCCGCGGCGATCGCGTCCGCGGCACGGCCGAGACGCGCGTAGGCGTCGTCGTCGGCGAGGCGCAGCGTCGCGAGGCCCGCCGCGACGGCCACCGGGTTGCCCGACAGCGTGCCGGCCTGGTAGACGGGCCCGAGGGGCGCGAGCAGATCCATGAGCTCGGCCCGACCGCCGAGGGCCGCGAGCGGGAGGCCGCCGCCGACCACCTTGCCGAAGGTGAACAGGTCGGGCGCGATCCCTGGCGCCACCGTCGCCGATTCGATGCCCCAGTACCCCGATGGGCCCGAGCGGAAACCGGTGAGCACCTCGTCGAGGATGACGAGCGCGCCGTGCGCGTGCGCGAGGCGGATCATGGCCTCGGTGAAGCCGGGGGCGGGCGGCACGATACCCATGTTCGCCGCCGCGGCCTCCGAGATCACCGCGGCGATGCGGTCGCCGTGCTCGGCGAAGGCGGCCTCGAGCACGGCGACGTCGTTGTAGGGCAGCACCAGCGTCTGCGCGGCCGTCTGGGCAGTCACGCCCGCGGAGCCCGGCAGCGCGAGCGTCGCGAGCCCCGACCCGGCTTCCGCCAGCAGCCCGTCCGAGTGCCCGTGGTAGTGCCCGGCGAATTTGATGATCAGGGGCCTGCCCGTCGCGCCGCGGGCGAGGCGGATCGCCGTCATCGTGGCCTCGGTGCCGGTCGAGACGAGGCGCACCCGCTCCACTTCGGGAACGCGTCGCACGATCTCCTCGGCGAGTTCGGCCTCCTCGGGGGCCGATGCGCCGAAGCCGAGCCCGCGCGCCGCCGCGCGCTGCACCGCGGCCACCACATCGGGGTGGGCGTGCCCGAGGAGTGCCGGCCCCCACGACGCGACCAGGTCGACGTACTCGTTGCCGTCTGCATCGACGACCAGCGGCCCGGCCCCCGAGACGAGGAAGCGCGGAGTGCCGCCGACGGAGCCGAAGGCGCGTACGGGCGAGTTCACGCCGCCCGGGATGACCCGCGCGGCCCGCTCGGCGAATCGGGCGCTCGACGCGACGTCCCGGCTCATCGCAGCCACCCCGCGAGTTCGACGGCGAAGTAGCTGAGGACGGCGTCGGCCCCCGCGCGTTTGATGCTCAGCACCGATTCCTCGATCGCGCGGCGACGATCGAGCCAGCCGTTCGCGGCGGCCGCTTCGATCATCGCGGCCTCCCCCGACACCTGGTAGGCCCAGACGGGCACCGGGCTCTCGGCGGCGACCTCCGCGAGCACGTCGAGGTACGACATCGCGGGCTTCACCATCACGAAATCCGCGCCCTCGTCGAGATCGAGGCGCGCTTCGCGCAGACCCTCGCGCCGATTCGCCGGATCCTGCTGGTAGCCGCGGCGGTCGCCGACGAGCTGGGATTCGACGGCATCGCGGAACGGCCCGTAGAACGCCGAGGCGTACTTCGCGGAGTACGCGAGCAGGGCCGTCTCCTCGTGGCCCGCGCCGTCGAGCGCCTCGCGCACCGCGGCGACCTGGCCGTCCATCATGCCCGAGAGCCCGAGCACCGCGGAGCCCGCGTCGGCCTGCGCGACGGCGATCGAGCGGTAGCGTTCGAGCGTGGCGTCGTTGTCGACTCCGCCGTCGGGGTCGAGCACGCCGCAGTGCCCGTGGTCGGTGAACTCGTCGAGGCACAGGTCGGTCTGCACGACGAGCGCGTCGCCGACCTCGGCCGTCACGGCGCGGGCGGCCGCGTTGAGGATGCCCTGGGGGTCATCGGCGGCTCGACCGAGGGCGTCCCGCTTCTCGGGGATGCCGAAGAGCATGATGCCGCCGATACCGGCCTCGGCCGCTTCCGTTGCGGCCCGGCGCAGCGAATCGAGCGTGTGCTGCGAGGTGCCGGGCATCGACGGGATCTCGCGCGGGCTCGCGATGCCCTCGCGCACGAACGCCGGCAGGATCAGCTCGGCGGGGTGCAGGCGGGTCTCGGCCACGAGCCTGCGCAGGGCGGGGGTGCGCCGCATGCGTCTCGGCCTGATGGTGGGTGCGTGGGTCATGGTGCGGTGTTCCTGTTCGCGGTGGTGGGTTCGGCGGAGGGGTGCGGTGCGCCCGGGCCCGTGATGCGCGCGGCGAGCAGCTGCTCCGCGGCGTCGAGCATGGCGGCGATGGTGTGGTGCGCGGCGACGACGTCGGGGGCGATGCCCGACCGCTGCAGGGCGCGTGCGGTCGGCTCCCCCATCGCGACGACGAACGAGGCCGGGGGCAGGGGCGCGAATCGGCGCGCGATCTCCCGGGCGACGGAGGCGCTGCTCGCGAGCAGGATCTCCGGGCTGCCCGCCGCGACGGCATGGGCGGCGACCGGGTCGTCGGCGGTCGGCAGGGTGCGGTAGGCGTCGACGCGGTCGACGTCGTGGCCGGCGTCGCGCAGCGCGGTCTCGAGCTCGGTGCCGGCGATCTCGGAGAGCGGCAGCAGCAGCTTCGCCGGGACAGGGATCGCCGAGCGGAGAAGCTCCGCGAGCCCGGCGGCGGAGAACTCCTCCGCCGGGACGAGCGCCGCGGTGAGGCCGTGGCGACGGAGCTCTGCGGCCGTGGCCGGCCCGACGGCTGCGATGGGGCGGTCGTCGGCCGCCTGCGCGCCCGCCCGCGCGAGGGCCTCGGCGCCGCGCGGGCTCGTGACGACGACCCAGTCGTAGCCTCCGCGGTTCCAGGCGGCGACGGCGTCTTCGAACGGGATGGGGTCGAGGGGCGGCGCCGTCTCGATGAGCGGCACCACGTACGGCCATCCGCCGCGCTGCCGTATCGCTGCCGACCAGCGTTCGCCGGCCTCGCCGCCGCGCGGCACCAGGACCCCCCTGCCGGCGAGCGTCATCTCGCGCCTCCGAGCGGGGCGAGGGCCGCGGCACCGCGCTGCAGCAGCTCGGCCGCGACCGATCGGCCGAGCTCGGCAGGAGCCTGCGCGTCTGTGGGCGACCACGGGGCCTGCGCCGAGGCCGTCAGCGACGACGCGCCGTCGAGGCGGTACACCGCGGCGCTGAGGGTCAGCGCGCCCGCGTCGACCTTCGCGGTCGCGCCGACAGGGGCCGCGCAGCCTGCCTCGAGCGCGGCGAGCATGGTGCGCTCGGCGATGGCGGTCGCGCGCGACTCGGCGTCGTCGAGGGCGGAGAGCGCGCGGGCGATCGCGGGCGCGCCCGCGTCCTCATCCCGCACCTCGACGGCGAGCGCGCCCTGGCCGGCGGCGGTGGGCGCCTCGTCGAGCGGGAAGCGCTCGGAGATCGCGTCGGACCGGTCGATGCGATCGAGACCCGCTGCCGCCAGGATGACCGCGTCGAGGTCGACGCCGACGCGCCCGAGCCGGGTGTCGACGTTGCCGCGCAGATCGAGCACTGCGAGGTCGGGGCGTCGCGCGAGCACCTGGGCCGCGCGCCGCGGCGATCCCGTGCCGACCCGCGCTCCCGGGGGCAGCGCGGCGAGCGTGCCGCCCGGCCCGGCGCAGAGCGCGTCGCGCGCATCGGCGCGCGACGGGATCGCGCCGAGCGCGATGCCGGGGCACGGGCCCGTCGGCAGATCCTTGAGCGAGTGCACCGCGAAGTCGCAGGCCCCGGCGAGCAGCGCGTCGCGGAGCGCGCTCACGAACACCCCGGTGCCGCCGAGCTGCGCGAGCGGGGCGCGCGAGATGTCGCCCTTCGTCGTGATGATGACGAGGGCGACGTCGAGGCCGGTGGCCGCGGCGATGGTGCGGGCGACCGTCGTCGTCTGCGATACGGCGAGACGGCTGCCCCGCGTACCGACGCGGAGGAGCCCCGGTGCGGCGGGCAGCGGGCCGTCGGAGCGGAAGACGAGCCCGGCGCCCTCGTTGACGGCGTCCGGTGCGGTGGAGGTCATCGGATCGGCTCCTTCCGGCGGCGGGTCGCCGCCTCATCTGCGAGGCCGCGGGTCGCGGCGCGTGAGTGGGCGATGGTCGCGGCGAGACCGGTCCCGGCGACCCAGTCGCCGACGAGCACGACGCCCGCGGGGGGCTCGGGCGCGTCGGCCGGCGCGGGCGAGGCCATGATCCAGCGGCGCCGCGCCCACGCGACGACGCGGTCTCGAGCGATCGGCGTGCCGAGGATGCGGCCCGCGTCGCGGGCGGCGAGGTCGATCAGCTGCTCGTCGTCAAGGCCGAGCGTGCACGGGGGCTCGCCGGCGCGGCCGTACGACAGCCGCACGGCATGCCGGCCCGCCGGAAGGCCTGCCCCGCGGTCGGGCCACTTCGCGGTGACGTGCGTCAGCGCCTTGGCACGGGTGCCTCCCGCCGCTGCGCCGTCGCCGGCCGGTGCGACGAGCGCCCCGGTGCCGCGCGGGGCGCCGTCGAGCGCGGGGGCGTCGACGAGCAGCATCACGATCTCGACCGTGGAGCCGGCGGGCGCACCGGCTCCGGGCAGTGCGAGCAGGCGGCGCGCCACGGATTCGGGGGCCGCCATCACGACGGAGTCGTAGCCGCGCGGAGCGATCTCTGCGATGCCGGACGCGGCGGGGCCGGTCGCGGTGATACGCCAGTCGTCGCCCTGATGCGCGACCCCCGAGACGGTCGTACCGAGATGCAGCTCGGCGCCGAGCCCGCGCAGATCGGCCTCGAGCGCGTCGACGAGCGGGCCCATGCCGCCCGGAAGCGCGCCGACGGCGCTGCCCGCCGCCCGCGAACGGTCGCGCAGCGCGCGCGATGCCCGGAGTAGGGATCGGCCGCCGGAGTGCGCCTCGGCGAGGCCCGGCACCGCCGACACGGGCAGCTGCTCGGGCGGGGTCGAGTAGACGCCGAGGGCGATGGGGCGCACCAGGCGGTCGAGCACGCGGCGGCCGGCCCGCAGACGCACGAGCTCGGCGACGCTCCGCGCCCGGCCGCCGATGCGCCGCGGCAGCACCGGCTCGCACGCGGCCCGCAGAGCGCCGACCACACCGAGAGCCCGTACGCTCTCGCGCGAGAGCGGCGCCGCGGGCAGGCCGAGCGCGCCGGCCTCGGGGAACCTCACGGCGCGCGATCCCTGCACGCTCCAGCTGCCGAGGGGCGCCGGGGCGACGATCGCATCGGCGAGTCCCAGCTCCCCGATCAGCTCGGCTACGACTCCCCCGCGGGTCGCGAAGGCCTCGGCGCCGATGTCGAAGCGCCGCCCGTCGAGCCGGGCCCGAGCGATCTTCCCGCCCGGGCGCGGCTCGGATTCGAACACGTCGACCGCGGCGCCGCACCTCGCGAGCTCGCGGGCCGCGACGAGTCCGGCGACGCCGCCGCCGATGACGGCGACGCGCAGGTCACCCGGCATGGGCGAGCTCGACGATGCGGGTCAGGGCGTCGGGGTCTGCCGTCGGCGGCACGCCGTGCCCGAGATTCAGCACGTGACCGGGTGCTCGGCGGCCGCGCCGCAGCACGTCGCGCACATGCGCTTCGAGCACCGCGGCCGGGGCGTCGAGGGTCGCCGGGTCGATATTGCCCTGCAGGGGCACGGCGTCGCCGAGCCGCGCGCTCGCATCGTCGAGCGGGGTGCGCCAATCGACGCCGAGGGCCACGTCGCCCGGCTCGCCGCCGACGCGCGCGAGCTCTTCGAGCAGGTGGCCCGAGCCGACGGCGAAGTGCACGATCGGCACGGTACCGGCGACGGGTGCCAGCGCCGTGCGCGACGCGGGAGCCACGCGCTCGCGGTAGTCGGCGGCGCTGAGCGACCCGGCCCACGAGTCGAAGAGCTGCACCGCGCTCGCGCCCGCGTCGACCTGGGCGCGCAGGAACGCGCCGCTGAGCTCCGCGGTCCACTCGAGCAGCGCGCGCCAGGTCTCGGGGTCGGCGTGCATGAGCGAGCGCGCTCGCAGATGGTCGCGCGAGGGGCCGCCCTCCACGAGGTAGGCGGCGAGGGTGAACGGTGCTCCTGCGAAGCCGAGCAGCGGAGTCGCGCCGAGTTCGGCGACCGCGAGCGAGACCGCCCGGGCGATCGGCGCCAGGGACTGCCGGAGTCGTTCGGCCGGGTGCTCGGCCCGCATGCGCGCGACGTCGGCGGCGGTGCGCACTGGGTGCGCGAAGACCGGCCCCCGCCCGGCGACGAGCTCGACGTCGACGCCGGCGAGCAGCAGCGGCACGACGATGTCGCTGAAGAATACTGCGGCGTCGACGCCGTGCCGGCGCACCGGCTGCAGAGTGATCTCGGCGGCGAGCTCCGGAGTCAAGCAGGCCTCGAGCATCGGGGTCTGAGCGCGCAGCGCACGGTACTCGGGCAGCGAACGACCGGCCTGCCGCATAAACCATACGGGCTGCTGCTCCGGGCGCTCGCCGCGTAGGGCGCGCACGAGCGGTGCGGTCGAGGTGCGGCCGTCGCTGAGCGGGTGGCGCGCCGGGAGCGGGGCAGTGCCGTTCGGGCCGGGATTCACGGTGGGGCTATTCATCGGACGAAATAGTAACCCATAGATCTGATGAGATAGATCAGATCTATGGGGTATGTTTTCTCAGTGGCCCGAATCGGCCGACATGCCCCGGCCCGCGACTGACGAGATTTCCGATATGCTCCTGTGCTTTTCCGCTGATCACCGTACGACGCCGACCCCAGAACTCGAGAGGTTCGAGCGCCGCGGCGACGCGATCGCCGCGGCGCTGCGCGCACACGAAGCGGTGGCCGGTTCGATCGTCCTCGCGACCTGCAACCGATTCGAAGCCTATGCCGACATCCCGAGCGCGACCTCCGAAGCGGTGCTGTCGAGCATCGCCGATGCGGCAGGCCTCGAGACCGCCGCGATACGGCGCATCGCCGCCTGCAGCACCGACGAGGCCGCCGCGGAGCACCTCTTCGCCGTCGCGTGCGGGCTCGAATCGGCCGCGCTCGGCGAGGGCGAGATCGCGGGACAGGTGCGGCGCGCGCACGCGCGGGCGCACGAGCAGCAATCGGTCACCGACCTGCTCGAACGGCTGTTCCAGCGGGCGCATCGCGTTGCGCGCGACGTCAAGCACCGTACGGGACTGCAGGACGAGGGCCGCTCGCTCGTGCGCCTCGCTCTGGCGCTCGCCGAGCGGCGCATCGGCAGCTGGGAACGAGCCCGGGTGCTGCTGGTCGGCACCGGGGCGTACGCCGGCGCCACGGTCGCGGCACTGCGCGGCCGCGGGGCCGAGCGCATCGCGGTGCACTCCCCCTCGGGCCGTGCCGCCGAGTTCGCTCGCGCACGCGGGATCCGCGCCGTGCCCGAGCACGGCTTCGCGGACGCGCTCGCATCGGCCGATCTGCTGATCGCCTGCAGCAGCGTGCACGATCCGCTGCTGCACGCCCGCGACCTCGGCGACGTCGAGACTCCCCCGCCCCTCGTGCTCGACCTCGGCATGCCGCGCAATATCGACGCCGATGTCACGAGCGTCGCGGGCGTCGAGCTGCTCGACCTCGAGGCGATCGCGAAGCACGCCCCGGTACCCGAGCTGGGGGCCGCCGCCGAAGCGCGGCGCATCGTGCACGATGCCGCGATCGAGTTCAGCTCGGACCGAGCCGAGCGCGAGGCACTGCCCGCCCTCGTCGCTCTGCGCGGCCACGTGCTCGACGTATTGGAGGACGAGCTGTGCCGGGCCCGCGGGCCGCGCACGCCCGGCGACGCCGAAGCCTCCGCGGTCGAGCTCGCGCTGCGGCGCTTCACCGGCCGGCTGCTGCACGAGCCGAGCGAGCGCATCCGAGCACTCGGTCGCGCCGGTCGCAGCGCCGAAGCGCGGAGAGCGGCCGAGACCCTGTTCGGGCCGCAGTAGCCGGCCGATCACTCGAAGAGGGCCTGCGCGATGACCTCGCCCGAACGCACGCCGCCCGGCACGGCCCACAGGCCCGAGCCGATATGGCGGATGTACTCGTTCAGCAGGTCGGACTTCAACGAACGCTGCAGACGTACGAACGCAGCGGGGTCGCGCTGGAACGAGATGAAGAAGAGCCCGGCGCCGATCTGCCCGAGCCCGTTCGACCCGTCGACGTAGTTGTAGCCGCGGCGCAGAATGCGCACGCCGCCGTTGTTGCTCGCGTGCGCGAGCCGCACGTGCGCCGCCATATCGATGACCGGTGTGCCATCGGCGTGCGCCTCGAAGTCCGGCTCCTCGAATTCGGCATTGCCGGTGAGAGGCGCGCCGAGCATCTTGGTGCGCCCGAAGATGCGCTCCTGCTCATCGAGCGACGCCCGATCCCACGTCTCGATGGTCATGAGAATCTTGCGCGCCACGAGGTAGCTGCCGCCCCGCATCCATGCCGGAGCATCGTCGCCGACCCAGACGTGCTCGTCGAGCGCCGCCTGTTCGTCGGACATCACGTTCATCGTGCCGTCCTTGAACCCGAAGAGATTGCGCGGCGTATCCTGATCGCGCGAGGTCGAGGCCGTGCGCCCGAAGCCGAGCTGGCTCCAGGAGAGGTGCGCGCGCCCAAACGCCATACGCGCGAGGTTGCGGATCGCATGGACGGCGACCTGCGGGTCGTCGGCACAGGCCTGCACGCAGAGATCGCCGCCGCTGATGGCGTCTTCGAGCAGGTCGAATGCGAATGACGGCAGCGGCTCGAACTCCGCGGGCATGCGGTCGCGGATGCCGAAGGGATCGCCCTCGCCGTCGGCTCCGACGAAGATCGAACGGCCGAGGCCGAAGGTGAGCGTGAGGTGCCCGGCGTGCAGGCCCGCCGCCTCCCCCGTGTCCTCGGGCGGCAGCAGCCCGTTCTCCGGCTCGATTCCGCTCCCGATCGCCTCACCGCGCGTGAGCTTCTCCGCCGCGGCCGTCCAGTCGCGCAGCAGCCCGATGAGGTCGTCGCGGGTCGCCCCTTCGACCAGGGTGAAGGCCGCGAAGTGCAGACGGTCCTGGGCGGGGGTGGTGATGCCCGCCTGGTGGGCGCCGTGGAACGGCACGACGCCCGAACCGCCCCCGGCGCTCTGCGCGGCGAGGCCGGAGGCGATCGCCGCGCCGCCGGCACCGCCCAGGGCGAGCCCAGCGACGCCTGCGCCGAGCAGCCCGAGCAGACCGCGGCGCGAGGGGCGGAAGGCGCCGGCGCTCTCGGCGGGCGCGGCCGCTCCGGTCGCCTCCTCCGCAGGGCCGGTCGCGGCGGTCCTCCGACCCCCGGGCTCGACCTCCCGATCGGTCATGCCGAGTCGTTCCCGACGACGGCCGCAGTCAGCTTCGACATCGGCTCGCTCAGGGCATTCAGTTTCGCGGCGAGCCCGGAGCGGGCCTGCTCGTCGACCGTGTCGTACGCGACGAAGCCGGCATCGTACGATCCGTAGGTCTCGAGCAGGGCGAACATGTCGTCGAACGACCGGTCGATCGCGGCGACGAGCTCTTCCTCCCCGTTCGCTTCGGCGAGCGGGCGCACCGTGTCGAATGCGACGTAGGCGCCTTCGACGTTCGCGGTGAAATCCCAGAGGTCGGTATGGGCGAACTCGTTCTCCTCGCCCGGCAGCTTGCCGTCGGGGGCGGCGATCTCGTCGAGCAGCCCCTTCGCACCCTCCGAGATGTCGGCGAGGGTCAGGGAGAACTGGGGGTCCGCGACCTTCTCTTTCAACTCGGTCACGTCGGCGACGAGCCGGTCGCCGACCTCGGCGCGCTGCTCGGGGGTGAGCGGCGTCAGGTCGGGGTCGCCCGCGTAGTCGCCGTTCGCGACCGCGGCATCGTGCCAGAGGTCCATCTCGATACGGTGGAAGCCCGTGAACGGCAGCCCTTCTTCGTCGGCGCCGGGCTTGCGGTAGTCGATCTTCGGGTCGAGGTCGCCGAACTGCTCGGCAGTCGGTTCGATGCGCTCGTAGCTGATGCGGGCGACCGGGAAGAGCTCCTTCGCGGTAGCGTCGTCGCCGGCCTGGTAGGCGTCGACGAAGGCCTGCACCTGCGGCACGAGCTCCTCCGACTGCCCCTTGACGTAGGCGACGTACTGCGCCACGACGGCATCGACCTCGGGCGAGGTCTCGAGCGCGTCGCCGGTCACCGTGAAGCCGGCGGTGCCGACGCCGGCGCCGATCATGCCGGGCTTGCAGCTCGTGAAGTAGTCGCCCGGGCCGAGCTGCACCGTGAGGTCGCGGCTGGCCCCCGGAGCGATATTCTCGACCTCGCCGACGATGGTGAGCCCGTTCTCGCCGAGCACGTAGAACTCCGTGACTTTCGCGCCGTCGTTCGTCACGGAGAAGGTGATGGTGCCGCTCGACGCTTCCGCGGTCTCGGGCGCGCACGAGTCGTCTGCGGCCGAGACCGCGATGCTCTGCGACTCCGTGGCGGTCGCGTTCGGCACGCAGCCGGTGAGCAGCAGCGCACCGGCTGCCGTGATGCAGAGTGCGCTTGCGGCGGCGCGGGGGGTTCGACGGGTCACGGGTGTCCTTTCGCAGGGGCGGGAGCGCCAGGGATCGCCGGTGCGGCCGAGGCCTTCGTCCGGCGGCGGGATGCGCGGCTCTCCTGCGCGTACGAGCGTCGCAGGAAGAGGGTCAGGGTCGGCACGATGTACGCGGCCCATACGATCAGTTCGAGTTTCGTCATCTCGGGCGAGAACCCGATCGCACCCTTCAGCAGCGCGCCGAGCGCTCCGTCGGGGGCGATGATGTGCGGGATGCGGAACGCCCACGCCGCCTCGCCGAACCACGACGCGAGCGCGGGGCCCGCGGTCGCGGGCGCTTCGGCGAAGGGACCGGGGAGGAAGGCGGCCTCCTGCAGGTCGTGGACGCCGTACGCGAGCACGCCTGCCGCGAAGACGATCAGCAGCACGCCCGTCCATCGGAAGAAACGGGTGAGGTCGATGCGCAGCATGCCGCGGAAGAGGGCCCAGCCGAGGAGAACGGCGACGACGATGCCCGAGACCGCGCTCAGGAAGCCGATGAGCGGCGAGACGTCGCTCGCCCGGGTCGTCGCCCAGATGAAGAGCGCGGTCTCGATGCCCTCTCGCCCGACCGAGATGAAGCCGATTGCGGCCACGCCCCAGCCGCTGCCGAGAAGGGCCCGGTCGACGCTGTCGCGCAGCTCGCGGCTCAGCCCGCCGGCCGCGCGCAGCATCCAGAACACCATCCAGGTGACCATCGCGACGGCGGCGATCGAGAGGATTCCGCCGATCGCCTCCTGCGCCCGGAACGAGAGCCCGTAGGCGCCGTAAGTCAGTACGGCCCCGGTGACGAGCGACAGCAGCACCGCCGCCGCGACGCCGATCCAGATCTTGCGCGCCGCATCCGGACGGTTGATCCGCGTGGTGTATGCGAGCAGCACGCTCACGACCAGCGCTGCCTCGAGACCCTCGCGCACACCGATCATGAGGGTTCCGATCATGCTGCCGACCAGCCTCTCCGATTCATATGATGACAGTAAGGCTTGCCTTACAAGAAGAAGTTATCACATATCATCAGATGTTCCGCCGCGCTCCCGCGATCCGAACGGAGCGGGCGCAGGATCAGCCCACGACGCGCGCGAGCAGCTCTTCGGGCGAGCACCGCGGCCCGGTGAAGAACGGCGTCTCCTCGATCACGTGGCGCCGCGCATCGACCGCGCGCAGCTCGCGCATGAGATCGACGATGCGGATGAGATCGTCCGCCTCGAACGCGAGCAGCCACTCGTAGTCGCCGAGAGCGAAGGCGGCGACCGTATTCGCCTGCACGTCGCCGAAATCGCGTGCTGCGGCGCCGTGCTCCCGCAGCATGGCGCCGCGTTCGGACTCGGGCAGCAGATACCATTCGCGCCCGCGCACGAAGGGATACACGCAGATGTAGTCCTTGGGGTCGGTGCCCACGAGGAAGGCGGGGATGTGCGACCGGTTGAACTCCCCCGCGCGATGCGCGCCGATGTTCGACCAGACCGATTCGAGGCGCCCGCAGCTCCATTCGAGCACCGTTCGATAGGCGGCCTGCAGCGCCTCGGTGGTCGGCGCGTGCCACCAGATCAGGATGTCGGCGTCGGCGCGGAATCCGGCGACGTCGTACCACCCGCGGGTCGTGAGCCCCTCGATCGCATCGAGTTCGCGCACCAGACCGCGCACGATCTCATGCCGGGCCGGCGATACGCCGATGCCGCGGTCGGGGCCCGCGATACGGAATACGGAGTACATGGTGAAGTTCACCGCCGCGTTGATCTGCTCGGCGACCTGGGGAGAGATGTCGTGCAATGCCGATGCGTGTGCGGGTTCGGTCATGTCAGTGCCTTTCTGCGGATGGAGTACAGGGTTGCGGGAGCCGGGAGCGCCGCGGCCGTCAATCGACGTCGCCCGCGATCACGGGGATGCCGGTCGCCTCGCCGTGGCGCATGCGGCAGCTGCCGGGCGGTGCCTCATCGGGCAGCGCTTCGAGCGCCCCGACGACATGCGATTCGCGCGGCTCGCCCCGCTCGCGGGCGCTGCGCTCGAGCACGAGGTCGACGAGGCCGCCGACGAAGGCCTGCCGCACCCCGACCGTCCCGGCGCGCACAGCGGCGAGGCCGAGCCCGACGGCGGTCTCCATCGCCTCGACATCGAGGTCGAACGCCACCTCCATGTGGTCCGAGATGAAGCCGATCGGCGCGATCACCACTCGCGTGGTGCCGTTCGCGGCGAGATCGGCGAGGTGGTCGTTGATGTCGGGCTCGAGCCAGGGAATCGAGGGACTGCCCGAGCGAGAGCAGTAGGCGAGCGAAGAGGTCACGCCGACTCGGTTCCGTTCGATGAGCAGCCCGTCGATCGCGCTCCGCACGTCCTCGTGCTGCTCCCGGTACCCGGGTCCGGTGACGGCCGATGCCTCCTGCATCGTGTCGGGGATGGAGTGGGTGACGTACACGATATGCGCGCCGTCGAGGCCGCCCGGAAGCCCTGAGGCGGCCTCCTCGATCGCCTCGAGATTCGCCTGGACGAAGCCGGGATCGTTGAAGAACGGCCGCACGATATCGATCTCGGGAGCATGCTCGCCGAGCTCGCGGACCGCCGCCGCGAGATGTTCGCGGTACTGTCGACTGCCCGAGTACGAGGCGTAGGCGCTGGTCACGATCGCGAGCACGCGGCGCACGCCGAACGCGTGCGCATCGCGCAGGGCGTCCACGGTGTACGGGTGCCAGTTGCGATTGCCCCAGATCACGGGCAGGCGCGAACCGCGCACATCGAGCTCGGCGCGGAGCGCGTCGACGAGCTCGAGGTTCTGCTCGTTGATGGGGCTGCGGCCGTCGAAGCGGGTGTAGTGCTCCCCGACTTCCGCGAGGCGCGCTTCGGGGATCCCCTTGCCCCGCGTCACGTTCTTGAGGAAGGGGATGACATCGTCGGGGCCGTTCGGGCCGCCGAAGGAGCAGAGGAGGAGCGCATCGTAGGGCTGGGCAAGATCCGTCATGATCTCGACGCTAGCACCGGAGTACCTGTAGATCTGATGTATAAGATCAGATCTGAGGATCGGTGCTGCTGCGGACGGCCCGCGGGTGCGCGCTCGATATAGTTATGGATGTTCTGAACCATTCAGGAGTGCACCATGACCAGCTCCACTCGCGGATCGCAGAAGGCCCGCGACACCCTCGACTTCCTGCGCGGGAGGATTTCCAGCGGCGATTGGGCCGTGGGATCGCTGATCCCGAAGGAGGTCGAGCTCATGACGCTCATCGGCGTCGGCAAGTCGACCGTGCGCGAGGCCGTGCGCTCGCTCGCCGCGTTCGGCATGCTCGAGACCGTGCCCGGCGTCGGCACGTTCGTGCGTTCGCGTACGCCGGTCAGCACGATCCTCACCGAGTTCCTCGCCGAGCACGACCTCGAAGAGGTGCTCGTCTACCGGCGCTCGCTCGAGATCGAGGCCGCCCAGCACGCCGCCGTCACCCGCACCGACGAGCAGCTGCGCGGGCTCCGCGAGGCGCTCGAGCGCTCGCTCGCGGCCGGCGATCGGACGACCGACACCTGCGACCGGAGCGTCGACCCCGACTCGTTCCACATGCGTGTCGTCGAGGCCAGCGGCAGCACGCTGTTGCACGACCTGTATCTCGGCGTGCTCTCCGTGCTGCAGCGCGCGAGCCTCGAGGGGCGCATCATCCTCGGCACGACCGTCGAGACCATGCACCGCGATCACGAGGCCGTGCTCGCCGCGATCGAGGCGAAGGATGTGCGCAGCGCGGCGCACTCCATGGCGCTGCACGTCGACCGCGACCTCGGGCTGCGCACCGACATGCTCGACTTCTCGCCTCAGACGGAGCGCGCGACCTCGCTCATCGACGCCGGGTACGCGCCGAGCGAGGACGACAGCCCGGCTCCGCACCCCGCCGCCGGCCGATAGGGCGGGCCCGCGCCGGGCTCCGGCGACGTCAGCCGACGAGCGCGCGAACCGGGTCGGGCGTCAGGAGCTCGAGTTCGCGCAGCACCGCGAGCACCTGCTCGTGCCGGTTGAAAGTATAGAGATGGATCGACGGCGCGCCGCCCGCGAGCAGCTCGCGCGACAGCTCCACGATGTGCTCGACCCCGAGCTCGGGCGCGAACCCGCCCGACTCGTCCATCTCCCGTTCAAGCTCCGCGGGCGCGGGCCTGCCTGCGAGGGCGGCGACCTTGCGCAGCTGCGCGCTCGTCGACGCGGGCATGAGACCCGGCACGACGGGCATCGTGAGCCCCGCCGCCCGTGCGTCGTGCACGAACGCCAGATACTCCTCGGCTCGGAAGAAGAGCTGCGTGATCGCGAACTGCGCTCCCGCCTCCTGCTTCGCGATGAGCCAGTCGATGTCCGCTGCTCGCGACCGCGAGAGCGGATGCCCGTTCGGGTACGCCGCGACGACGGTGCGGCCCACGCTCGTGAAGGCGGGCCGCTCCGCGCGCGCCTCGGTGATCAGCTCGACGAGTTCGAGTGACGAGAGCGAACCGGCGACCTCCGGCGACTCCTCGGTCGCCCCGCGAGGCGGGTCCCCGCGCAGCGCGAGGAAGTCGTGCACGCCGGCATCCATGATGCCGTGGATCGCAGCGCGTACCCGATCGCGCGGCTCCCCCACCGTCGTGAGGTGCGCGAGCGGCAGCGCGTCGGTGTGATCCCTGAGATACTTCACCAGGTCGAGCGAGGCGTCTCGGTTCGAGCCGTTCGCACCGTAGGTGACCGAGATGAAATCGGGCCCCGCGGCCGACAGGTGCTGCACCGCGTGCCCGAGCGCGAGCGCTGCGGCTCCGGTGCGCGCCGGGAAGACCTCGAACGAGAAGCGGGCCCGCGTGGGCGCGCTCCCGGTGAGCAGCAGGGCGTTCACGAGACCTTCTCCTTCGGGATGCCGACGCCGGTCGCGCCGTACCCGGCGTACGACAGCGGCACAGCCGGGGCTCCCCCGCCGAGGGTGCCGCTCGCGATCGCCGTACCGCGCACGCGGGCCGCGATCTTCGCGAAGGCGACATCGCGGGCGAAGTCGGGCGACCCGTGCCGGGGTTTCTCATCGATGTTGTACGGCGAGAAGCCGCAGTCGTCGGTCGAGCCGAGCAGCTCGGCGGGAATGAATCTCGCGGCCTTCACCAGCTGATCGGCGATCTCCTCCGCCGTCTCGAGCTTCGGCCGGGTCGGCTGCGTCACACCGAGCAGCACCTTCGGTGCACGGCCGCCCGAGCGCGCGCGCTGCCGCAGCTGCCGCCCGACGAGGCGGGCGACGCGGTCGGGGTCGTGCTCGCCGGCGGCCTGCACGAGGAAGTAGCCGGCCTCGATCTGGAACAGTTCCGGAATGAGCCCGGAGTAGTCGACGTCGGCGCTGTGCACGGAGTCGTTGTCGTTGCCGGGGCAGGTGTGCACGCCGACGGCGTCGCGCTCGTACGGTGCGAGACGGTCGAGCACGCGATTGATCAGCGAGATGAACCCGGCGAGCGCCTGCGGCCCCGCCCACGGGGCGCGCAGGTCGCGGCGCAGCGCGAGGCGCCCCTCCGTGAAATCCATCGTCACCCGGGTCGCGCCGGCGGCGAAGCAGCGCCTGATGTCCTCGGCGCAGCCGGCGACCACGTCGTCCAGGAACTCCTCGCGCGAATAGTCGCCGAGCCCGGCCTCGGGCACCATGAGCGAGAGCATCGACGGCGAGATCACGGCCTGCTTCAGGGGGCGGTCGGTGAGCACGCGGGCGGCCGCGACATCCTCCGCCGCCCAGTCGCGGAACACGAACGGTGCCCGCGCGAGACTCGGGATCACCCGGTGATGCCCGTCGGCGAACACCGCGAACACCGGGCCGGCCTCCGCGACGGCGGCGTCCGAACTGCCGAGCGGGTAGCTCGCGAAGCTCTGCCGCCGCTGCTCGCCGTCGCTCACGATCGGCGATCCGGTCGCGGCGAAGCGCTCGAGCGTATCGCGCACGGCGCGCTCCTGCTCCGTACGCAGCTCGGCCTGCGTCGCGAGCCCCGTCGACGCGTCGATCACGACGCGCTGCAGTCGCGCGGGCCGCGGCAGGGAGCCGACGGGCTCGGTGGGGAGCCCGTCGGCCGGCCAGACCGTCATGACGCGTTCGCCCCCGCAAGTGCGTCGTCGAGCTCCGCCGCGCGCCCCTCGACCGATGCAGCCGCCGGCAGCGCCGCACGCACGGCCCGCGCCGCCTGCACGAGGTGGGTGAGGCTCGCCACGGTCTCCTCGTATCCGCGGGTCTTGAGGCCGCAATCGGGGTTCACCCACAGCTGCTCGCCGGGAATGCGCGCTGCGGCGATGCGGATCAGCTCCTCCTGCTCCTCGACGCTCGGCACGCGGGGCGAGTGGATGTCGTAGACGCCGGGGCCGATGCCGCGCGAGTAGCCGTGCGCACCGAGGGGATCGACGACGTCCATGCGGCTGCGGGCCGCCTCGATCGAGGTGACGTCGGCGTCGAGCCCGTCGACCGCGTCGATGATCTCGCCGAACTCGGAGTAGCAGAGGTGGGTGTGGATCTGCACATCCGCCGCGGCGCCGCCGGTCGCGAGCCGGAAGGCGCCGACCGACCAGTCGAGGTAGGCGGCCTGCCGATCGCGATCGAGCGGCAGCAGCTCGCGCAGAGCGGGCTCGTCGACCTGCACGATGCGGATCCCTGCCGCAGCGAGGTCGTCGATCTCATCCCGCAGCGCCAGCGCGACCTGCGCGGCCGTGTCGGCGAGCGGCTGGTCGTCGCGCACGAACGACCACGCGAGAATCGTGACGGGGCCGGTGAGCATGCCCTTCACGAGATGGGAGGTCAACGACTGCGCGTACGCCGACCAGGCGACCGTGATGGCCTCCGGGCGCGAGACGTCGCCCCACAGGATCGACGGGCGGGTGGCGCGCGTGCCGTACGACTGCACCCAGCCGTGCTCGGTCACCGCGAAGCCGTCGAGGTGCTCGGCGAAGTACTGCACCATGTCGTTGCGCTCGGCTTCGCCGTGCACGAGGATATCGAGGCCGATCTCCTCCTGCAGCCGGATGACGCGCTCGATCTCCTCACGCAGGAAGCCGTCGTAGGCGGCCTGGTCGATCTCGCCGCGGCCGTACGAGGCGCGCGCACGACGGATCTCGCCGGTCTGCGGGAACGACCCGATCGTCGTGGTCGCGAGCTGCGGTATCCGCAGGGATCGCTGCGCCTCGCGGCGCTCCTCCTCGGAGACGCGGCCGCCCGAATCCGCCGCCCGGGCGACGCGATCGCGGATGCCGTCGATGCGCACGCCTGCGGCGCTCGCCCGGTCGGCGAGCACCCGCTCGGTCTCGGCGAGCTCGGTCTCGATCGAGGCGGCGCCGTCGTCGAGCCCGCGTGCGAGCACCGCGACCTGCGCGACCTTCTGCTCGGCGAAGGCGAGCCACGACGCCAGGCGCGCGTCGAGCTTCGTCTCGTCGTTCACGTCGTGCGGCACGTGCTGCAGGGAGTTCGAGGTGCCGACGACCACATCGAGGCCTGCGGCCCGCAGCGTCTCGAGCCGGGCGAATGCGGCGCGCAGGTCGGTGCGCCAGATGTTGCGGCCGTCGACGACGCCCGCGACGAGCTGCGTGCCGGCGAACGCTGCGGCGAGCGCGCCGCTCGCGAGCGCCGCCTCGGGCAGCGCACCGCGCACGAGGTCGACCTGCACGGCCTCGACCGGGAGCGCGCCGAGGCGCTCGAGCGCCTGCGACGAGTCGCCGTAGGGCGCGGTGAGGAGGATATGCGGGCGCGCAGCACCTGCTGCCGCGCCGCCGAGCCGCGCGTAGGCGCGCTCCACGAACGCCAGCGTCTCGTCGCGGGTCGCGGGCAGCGAATCCGAGACGAGCGCCGGTTCGTCGAGCTGCACCCACGTCGCGCCGGCCGCGGCAAGCGCCTGCAGCAGCTCGGCGTACGCGGCGACCGCGTCGTCGAGGCGGTCGATCGGCGAGAAGCCCGCGGCCGCCTCGTCGGAGGCCTTGGCCAGCAGCAGGTACGTGACGGGGCCGACGAGCACGGGGCGCGACTGGATGCCCTGCGCCGCCGCTTCCGCGACCTGCGCGACGAGCGACTGCGCGTTCGCGATGAAGGGGGTGCGCTCGTCGATCTCGGGCACGCTGTAGTGGTAGTTGGTGTCGAACCACTTGGTCATCTCGAGCGGCTGGTGATCCTTGTCGCCTCGTGCCAGGGCGAAGTAGACGTCGAGATCGGTCGCGCCGTCGCGCTCGGCCACATCGGCGAAGCGGCCGGGTACGGCGCCGAGGGCGAGGGTGGCGTCGAGCACCTGGTCGTAGAAGCTGAAGCTCTCGGGCACGGCTCCCCCCGTGACGGGGAGGCCGAGCTCGACCAGGCGGGCGCGGGTCGCTGAGCGCAGTTGCCGGGCGGTCTCGCCGAGCTCGGCTTCCGAGATGCTGCCCTTCCAGAACGATTCGACGGCGCGCTTGAGCTCGCGGCGTCGCCCGATACGGGGGTAGCCGAGGATCGTGGCGTGGGGCAGGGGCGTCGTTGCGGACATGCGGTCCTCCGGGGTCGGTGTGCGAGGGGCTCGGCCCCGATCCCGTGCCGGAGCCACGCCCAACGTAACCGGCTCACCGGCCCTGCGGCCCCTATGTTTCGCCGCATGAACTACGAAGTGTTACGCCGCCCTGCCGCGGGCGCGCATCGGCTCATTCGAGAAAGGGTTCGACCTTCGCATACATCTCAGCGGTCACGAACGCGCGCACGAGCGTGCCCGATTCGAGATACTCGGTGTCGATCACCCGGTTGCGCTCGTGCAGCTCGGCGACGAGCTCCCCGCGGTCGTACGGGATCACGACGGCCACCTCGCGGTCGGGCACGGGGAGCGCCGCGTCGATGCGGCGCATGAGCTCGTCGATGCCCTCGCCGGTGCGCGCGGAGACGAAGACGGCGTCGGGCACGAGCCCGTGCAGCACGAGCCGCTGGGAGTCGTCGATGAGGTCGGATTTGTTGAACGCCACGAGTTCGGGGATGCCCTGCGCGTCGACCTCGGCGACCACCTCGCGCACGGTGCGCAGCTGCGCCTCGGGGTCGGGGTGCGAACCGTCGACGACGTGCAGGATCACGTCGGCGGCCGCCACCTCCTCGAAGGTGGAGCGGAACGCCTCGACGAGCTGATGCGGCAGGTTGCGCACGAAGCCGACGGTATCGGCGTAGGTGAAGCTGCGGCCGTCATCGGTCTCGGCATGGCGCACGGCCGTGTCAAGGGTCGCGAAGAGCTGGTTCTGTACGAGCTCCTGCGTACCGGTCAATCGGTTCAGCAGGCTCGACTTGCCGGCGTTCGTGTAGCCCGCGATCGCTACCGAGGGCACCTCTCCGCGCTTGCGGTTGGCGCGCTTCGTCTCACGTGCGGGTGCGAAGCCCGCGATCTGCTTCCGCAGTCGCGCCATGCGGGTGTGGATCTTGCGGCGGTCGAGCTCGATCTTCGTCTCGCCCGGGCCGCGCGACCCCATGCCCGCGCCGCCGGCGCCGCCCGCACCGACCTGGCCGCCGGCCTGGCGCGACATCGACTCGCCCCAGCCGCGCAGGCGCGGCAGCAGGTACTCGAGCTGCGCCAGCTCGACCTGCGCCTTGCCCTCGCGGCTCTTCGCGTGCTGGCTGAAGATGTCGAGGATGACGGCGGTGCGGTCGATGACCTTCACCTTCACGACGTCCTCGAGCGCGCGGCGCTGGCTCGGTGCGAGCTCGGTGTCGGCCACGACCGTGTCGGCGCCGACCGCGGCGACGAGCTCCGCGAGCTCCTGCGCCTTGCCCTTGCCGAGGTAGGTCGCCGGGTCGGGGTTGGCGCGGCGCTGCAGCAGCCCGTCGAGCACTGCGGCACCCGCGGTCTCGGCGAGCGCCGCGAGCTCGCGCAGCGAGTTCTCGGCGTCCTCCGCACTGTTGCCGTCGCCGTAGCCGGTGTAGATGCCGATGAGCACGACGTTCTCGAGCCGCAGCTGGCGGTACTCGACCTCGGTGACGTCTTCGAGCTCGGTCGAGAGGCCGGCGACGCGCTTCAGCGAGGCGCGGTCCTCGCGCTCCATATGGATCGCATGCGACTCGTCGTCGAGCTCGTCATGGGCGGCGTCGCCGAGCGCCTGGGCGCCGCTGCGCAGATCGCGGATCACGGTGGCACCGGCGCCCGTGCCCTCGGCGCGCTGCAGGATGCGCTCGAGCGGGTCGGTCTGTTCGTTCATCGACTCATTCATCTGGGCCCCAGTCTACGTCGGGGCGCGGGCCGCCGCTCGGCCTGTTCGCTCCGGGCGGTCGTGCGCCCCCTTCCGCCCTGCGACGCTCACCCGTCGTTCGGCCCTCACCCGTCGTTCGGATCGAATCGGCGGTTTCGGTCCGAAGTTCGGGTGTGCGCCGAAGTTCGGGTGGGCGCGCGTGCCCCCGCGGGGGCGTGGCCTCACGGGCTGGAATACTGGAAGCGTGAACCAGCACTACTTCTCGGAGTCCCCCGCGGGCGACCTCCGCCCCCGCGAAATCGAGGTCGAACTCGCCGGCGCCCCGCGCGCGGTCGTAACGGCGGGCGGCGTCTTCAGCCCCGAGCAGCTCGACCGGGGCACCGCGGTGCTGCTGAGCACGCTCGCGAAGCTCGACGACGAGGCCGAGGGCCCGGTGCTCGATCTCGGCTGCGGGTGGGGACCGATCGCCCTGTCGGCGGCGCTCGAGCGCCCCGACCGCGAGGTGTGGGCCGTCGATGTGAACGAGCGCTCGCGCGCCCTCACGGCGGAGAACGCCGCGCGCCTGGGTCTCGAGAACGTGCGGGTCGCGGCGCCCGACGAGGTGCCCGCCGGCATCGTGTTCGGCGAGATCCGTTCGAACCCTCCGATCCGCGTCGGCAAGGAGGCGCTGCACGGCATGCTGCGCCTGTGGCTCCCCCGCATCGCGCCCGGCGGTTTCGCGAGTCTCGTGGTCGCGAAGCACCTCGGGGCCGATTCGCTGCAGCGGTGGATCGCCGCGGAGTTCGACGATCTCGCCGTCGACCGCGTCGGCCGCGACAAGGGCTTCCACGTCATCGAGGCGCGCCGCGCCTGACGCCCGGCGATCGCCGGAGCTCCCCAGCGTACGATCGCGCGCCGGGTCGCGGTCAGGCGAGCTCGATGGTGCCCGAGTAGACGAGCTCCGCCGGCCCGCCGAGCGAGACGTGCTCGCCCGTGGCGGTCGGGAACATGCGCACCTGCAGCCGCCCGCCGGGCACTTCGACGCGCCAGCTGGTCGGCATGCCCTCGCCGCCCCAGTGGCGGAAGGCGAGCGCGGCGGCCGCGGCCCCCGTGCCGCACGACTGCGTCTCGCCGACGCCGCGCTCGTGCACCCGCATGCGGATGCAGGCGGCGCCGTGCTGCAGGAGCGGCTCTTCGGCGACGACGAATTCGACGTTCGCGCCGCGCTCGGGGGCCGGGTCCATAGCCGGTGCGCGGTGCAGTTCCAGCGCATCCAGCTCGCCCGGGTCGGCGAGCGCGACGACGAGGTGCGGGTTGCCGAGGTCGATGCCGAGCCCGGGCCGCGCGACGTCGAGCCCGCGCGCGGCGACGAGCCGCTCGGGCGCGAGCCGCCACGGGCCGAGGTCGACGGTGTAGCCGCTGGAGGTCTGCAGCACATCCTTCACTCCGGCACGGGTGCCGATGGGCAGCGTGTCGCTCCGCTCGGCCGGCACGAGCCCTTCCGAGATGAGGTAGTGGGCGTAGACGCGCACGCCGTTGCCGCACATCTCGGCCGGGGTGCCGTCGGCGTTCCAGTAGTCCATGAACCATTCGGCCTCGGGCTCCTCGGCGAGGGCGGCCGCCCCTTCCGGGAGTGCGCGCGAGCGCACCGCGCGGATGACGCCGTCTGCGCCGACCCCGAACCGGCGGTCGCAGAGCGCGCGGATCTGCGCGGGCGAGAGATCGATCTCGCCGTCGGGGTCGGTGAAGAGCACGAAATCGTTGCCGGTTCCCTGACCCTTGGTGAATGCGAGGGAGATCATGCTTCGAGTGTAATGACGTCGGAGAGGTTCGGCCCGTCGACCCAGCGGATGCCCGGATAGCGCTTGAACCAGCTGACCTGACGGCGCGCATAGCGCCGGGTGAGCGCCTGGGTCTCGGCGATCGCTTCGGCCTCGCTCTGCCGACCGGCGAGCTGCGCGAGCGCCTGCGCGTACCCGATGGCCCGGCTCGCGGTCTTGCCGCGCTCGATGCCTGCAGGGATCAGCCCGCGCGCCTCGTCGAGGAGCCCGGCGGCCCACATGCCTTCGACACGGCGATCGAGCCGTTCGACGAGCGCCGCGCGCTCGCAGCCGACGCCGACGATGCGGGTGCCGGGATGCCACAGCTCGGGCTCCGAGGGCAGCGTCACCTGCGCGTCGCCGCCGAGCAGGGCGACCTCGAGCGCGCGCACGACCCGACGGGGGTTGCGAGCGTCGACGGCATCGGCGACCTCGGGCGCGAGGCCGCGGAGCCGCTCGAGGAGCGGGGCGACTCCCCCGGCCGCGAGTTCGCGTTCGAGCCCGGCGCGAACCGCGTCATCGCGGGGCGGGAAGCGGAAGTCGAAGACGACGCTCGACACATAGAGACCGGACCCGCCGACGATGATCGCGTCGCGCCCGCGGGCGAAGATCGCCTCGATCGCGGTGCGCGCCGCCGGCTGGTAGCCGGCCACCGCCGCCTCTTCGTCCGGGGCGAGCACATCGAAGAGATGATGGTCGATGCCCCGCCGTTCGGCGACCGGCAGCTTCGCCGTGCCGATGTCCATGCCGCGGTAGAGCTGCATGGCGTCGGCGTTCACGACCTCGGCGCCCGGGCCGTTCGCTGCGAGATGTTCGGCGAGGTCGAGCGACAGCGCCGATTTGCCGGTGCCGGTGGCGCCGACGATCGCCCACAGCCGGGGCATCAGCTGCCGATGCGCAGCGTCGGCAGCCCGAGGTTCACGGCGCGCGCGCCGCCGCTCATCGGCGTCGGCACGCCGCAGCTCTCGGCCTGACGACGGTCCCAGGCATCGCCCGCGCGGGTGCGGCGCACGGCGTAGACACCGGTCTCATCGGCGATCACGAAGTGCGGCGCCGCCGCCGTCACCCGGACAGTGACGACGTCGCCGGGGCGGGGTTCGTCCGCATGCAGGGGCACCGCGAAGTGGACCAGGCGGTTGTCTGCGGTGCGGCCCGACAGGCGCCGCGTCTCGGCGCCCTTGCGCCCCTCTGCGGCGGAGACGAGCACCTCGACGCTGCGGCCGATCTGCGCTTCGTTCTCCTCCAACGAGATGCGCTCCTGCAGCGCGGTGAGGCGCTCGTAGCGCCGCTGCACGACCTCCTTCGGCAGCTGACCCTCCATCTCGGCCGCCGGAGTGCCCGGTCTGATGGAGTACTGGAAGGTGAACGCGCTCGAGAATCGCGATGCCTCGACGACGCGCATGGTGTCTTCGAAGTCCTCTTCGGTCTCGCCGGGGAAGCCGACGATGATGTCGGTCGTGATGGCGGCGTTCGGAATCAGTTCGCGCACCCGGTCGAGGATGCCGAGGAACTTCTGCGAACGGTACGAGCGGCGCATCGCCTTCAGTACGGCGTCCGAGCCCGATTGCAGCGGCATGTGCAGCGACGGCATGACGTTCGGCGTCTCGGCCATCGCCTCGATGACGTCCTCGGTGAACGCGGCGGGGTGCGGGCTCGTGAAGCGCACGCGCTCGAGCCCCTCGATGTCGCCCATGGCGCGCAGCAGCTTGCCGAACGCCTGCCGGTCGCCGAACTCGACGCCGTACGAGTTCACGTTCTGACCGAGCAGGGTGACCTCGATCGCGCCGTCGTCGACGAGCGCCTGCACCTCGGCGAGGATCTCGCCGGGGCGGCGATCCTTCTCCTTGCCGCGCAGCGACGGGACGATGCAGAAGGTGCAGGTATTGTTGCAGCCGACCGAGATGGAGACCCATCCGCTCGACGCCGAGTCGCGCTTCGTGGGCAGCGTCGAGGGGAACACCTCGAGCGATTCGAGGATCTCGACCTGGGCTTCGGCATTATGGCGTGCGCGTTCGAGCAGCGTCGGCAGCGAGCCGAGATTGTGGGTGCCGAAGACGACGTCGACCCAGGGCGCCTTCGCGACGATCTCGCTCTGGTCCTTCTGCGCGAGGCAGCCGCCGACGGCGATCTGCATGCCCTCGCGCCCGCGTTTGACGCCTGCGAGCTCGCCGAGACGGCCGTAGAGCTTCTGGGCGGCGTTCTCGCGCACGGCGCAGGTATTGATGACGACGACGTCGGCCGCATCCGGAGTCTCCGAGGCGACATAGCCCGCGGCCTCGAGGGAGCCCGCGAGACGCTCCGAGTCGTGCACGTTCATCTGGCAGCCGAGCGTGCGCACGGTGTAGCTGCGGGGCGCGCCGTCGGCTCCGATCGACGCGGGCGACGGCGCGATCTCGGTCGGTGCCTCGGCCTGCAGTGGGTTCGCCTGGAGAGTCATGGCCTCGATTCTACCGGCGAGCGGTCACTGGAATCTGACGCCGCTCTCCCTCGCGCGAGCCCCCGGACGGGGCCTGCCGGGGCCGCCCCGTCCGCTGCCGGAGGAGCCGCCCGGCCCGTACGATATCCCGGCGTCGTCGAGCGCTTCGCGCACCGCGCGCGAGACCGGTTCGCCCGACCAGCCGCGCCGGGCGAGGAAGCCCATGAGGCGGCGTTCGGCGGTCTGGCGCTCGAGGCCGCCGAGCTTGCGCGCCCGGTCGGCCGCGGCCTCGCGCAGCATCTCGAACTCCTGGTCGTCGTCGAGCTCCCCGAGCACGGCCTCCGCGACGTCGTCGCGGATCTGCCGTTCGCGCAGCTTCGTGCGGATCTGGCCGCGGCTCGCCCGCTTCGCCTCTCGGAGCTTCTCGGTCATCGCGCGGGCGAGGCCCGTATCGTCGAGGTAGAGGCTGCGTTCGAACTCGTCGATGACGTCCTCGACGACGTCCCGGCCGTGGTCGACGCGCAGCAGCGCATCGCGCAGTTCGCCGCTCGACCGCGCCTGCCGCGCCAGCATCCGCACGCCGTCCTCGCGGCACCGCTCCACGGCATCGGCGTACACCGTCTCGGCATCGACGACCGGGGCCGGGGCTCCGTCGGTCTCCTCCGCATCCGGAGCGCCGAATACCGCGGCCACGGGCTCCGGTGCATCGGCCGCCGCGGTCTCGACCCCGCCTGAACGGTACGGCGCATCGCCCCATCCCGGCCGTGGCAGGCGCGAGCGCAGCTCGATCACCTCCGCGAGATCGGTCCGATCCTCGCGGTGCGCTGCCCGGCGCTCCTCCGGCCCCGGAAGGAACCTGACGGCCATGGCGCTAGGCGCTCGCGCGCTTCGTCGCAGCGACGGGTTTCTCGGCCGCGGCCGGCGCGCCGTTCGCTCCCGCGGGTGCGAGCGTCGGCGTCTCGGCAGCGCTCTCCTCGCTGCGACCGTTCACGCCGAGCTTGGTGAGGATCTTCTCCTCGATCTCGGCGGCGATATCGGGGTTGTTGATCAGGAAGCGGCGGGCGTTCTCCATGCCCTGCCCGAGCTGGTCGCCCTCGTAGGTGAACCAGGCGCCGCTCTTCTTGATGAAGCCGTGCTCCACGCCGTAGTCGATGAGCGAGCCCTCGCGCGAGATGCCGATGCCGTAGAGGATGTCGAACTCGGCCTGCTTGAAGGGCGGGGCCATCTTGTTCTTGACGACCTTCACGCGGGTGCGGTTGCCGACCGCGTCGGTGCCGTCCTTCAGCGTCTGGATGCGTCGGATGTCGAGGCGCACCGAGGCGTAGAACTTCAGCGCCTTGCCGCCGGAGGTGGTCTCGGGGCTGCCGAAGAAGACGCCGACCTTCTCGCGCAGCTGGTTGATGAAGATGCAGGTGGTCTTCGTCGCGTTCAGGCTGCCGGTGATCTTGCGCAGCGCCTGCGACATGAGGCGGGCCTGCAGACCGACGTGGCTGTCGCCCATGTCGCCGTCGATCTCGGCCTTCGGCACGAGCGCCGCGACGGAGTCGATGACGACGAGGTCGACCGAGCCCGAGCGGATCAGCATGTCGGCGATCTCGAGGGCCTGCTCGCCCGTATCGGGCTGGGCGACGAGCAGCGCATCGATGTCGACGCCGAGCTTCTTCGCGTACTCGGGGTCGAGCGCGTGCTCCGCGTCGATGAAGGCCGCGATGCCGCCGGCGCGCTGCGCGTTCGCGATCGCGTGCAGCGTCAGCGTGGTCTTGCCCGAGGATTCGGGGCCGTAGATCTCGATGATGCGGCCACGGGGCAGGCCGCCGATGCCGAGCGCGACATCCAGTGCGACCGAACCGGTCGGGATGACCTCGACGGGCGCGCGCTCCTGGCTGCCCATGCGCATGATCGCGCCCTTGCCGAAGTTCTTGTCGATCTGCGCGAGCGCAGCGTCGAGCGCCTTCTCGCGATCCTTTGCGATTGCCATCTTCTGCTCCTTCGTTCACGCGGCCGAGCCGCTGGATTGCTGCCTACCGACTGTTCTGACCCGCGAGGGCGAACAAGGCATGGGCGGCTGATGGCTCACACACTAGGTCGCACCACCGACATTCGGGCCGGGAAGAGCGAATCTGTGGATGAAACACGTCAATCGCACCTGTGGACGAAGATACATCGCTCGAACACATGTTCGAAAACGACACGCCGCCGCACGCCGCGAAACTGCAACGCGCCCGGCCGCAGCGACCGGGCGGGCGCTACCTCTCGCGGGGGTCGCGCAGGCCGCGGCCGTGCCGGCGCTCGAGCGGCACGTCGAGGTCGGTGCAGAGCGCGCGCCACACGTCGCGCGCCGCGACACCGCGATCGAGGGCTTCCTGGGCGGTGCCCGAGAACTCGTTCAACCAGTGATCCCTGACCAGCACGCGCGCGTAATCGGCGCCGAACTCCTCGGCGCAGGCCCGCTGGAACTCGCTCAGGCGCACGGCCCCTCCTCATGAACGGCGAAGCGGGGCGCTCGAGCACGCAGCTCGAACGCCCCGCTGGAAGACTGAATGGGCGCAGACCCCTCGCCGGCTAGGACACCAGCTCGGCCGAGAAGCCCTTGACCAGATCGGCCGGCACCGTGTCGGGCACCGGCATCGACAGGCCTTCGATCACCGCGAGCCGCTCGCTGACCTCGCCCATGATCACCGAGAGCGGCGTATCGAGGGCATCGGCCACGGCCGAGAGGATCTCGCTCGAGGCTTCTTTCTGGCCGCGTTCGACCTCGCTGAGGTACCCGAGCGCCACGCTCGCATCGCCTGCGACCTGACGCAGCGTGCGCCCCTTCTGCAGACGGAAGTCGCGCAGCACGTCGCCGATCTCCTGACGCATCAGCACCATAGGAGCCTCCTTCACCAACTTGCACATCGCGTGCATCCACCATACCCGCCCCGACGGCTCTCGCGCCGGGTTCGGGCCACCAGATCCGGTCGGTCTGGCATCACTGGCAACAACCACGAGACTAGTCGATTCATTCCTGAAACTTCTCTGAACCTGAGCGCAATGGACTCAAGTTTCGGAATCTTACGGGCGAACCTCAGGTTTCGACAGGGATCGCTCCGCGGTCACGGCTCGAGCGCCGCCTCCGCGAGCTCGAGCGCCGCCCGCACCGCGGCCTCGCGGATGCCGCGGCGGTCGAGGCCTACGAGGCCGGGAAGCAGCAGGGTGCGCTCCGCCTCGCCGGGGCCGCTCACGCAGACCCACACGGTGCCGGCGGGCTGCCCGGTCTGCGGATCGGGGTCGGGGCCTGCGACCCCGGTCGTCGAGATGCCGATGTCGGCGCGGTGCACGGCTCCCGAGACGCCGGGCACCGCGCAGGCCTCGCGCGCGCCCCGCGCCATCTGCTCCGCGACCGCGCGATCGACCGGCCCGCGCTCGGCGAGCAGTGCCCCGTCGACGCCGAGCAGCGAGCGCTTCAGCGCGGTGTCGTAGGCGACCACTCCCCCGGAGAGCGCGCGAGACGCGCCCGGCACCGAGACGAGGGTCGACGCCAGCAGCCCGCCGGTCAGGGATTCGGCGACGGCGAGCCGCAGCCCCCGCGACACGGCGCGCGCGATGACGGCCTCGGCGACCTCCGCCGAAGCGCGCGATCCGTTCACCGGCCCGAACGCTTCGCGCGCAGGAACGAGACCACGTAGTCGATGCCGCTCAGGATCGTGAGCACGACCGCTATCGTCATCGTCACGACATTGAGCCAGGTCGCGACGGGTGCTGCGGCCCCCATGACGCTCGCGAGCGGCAGCAGCGCGAGCGTGATCGCGACCGACTGCGCGACGGTCTTGAGCTTGCCCATCCAGTCGGCGGCGACGACGACCGCGTTCACGATCATGAGCCGATGCACGGTGACGCCGAGTTCGCGCACCAGCACGACGACCGCGACCCACCACGGCAGTTCGCCGAGGATCGAGAGCCCGACGAGCGCCGCCCCCGTGAGCACCTTGTCGGCGATCGGGTCGAGCAGTTTGCCGAGATCGGTGATCAGGCCGCGCGAACGCGCCAGGTGCCCGTCCCAGGCGTCGGTCGCGATGGCGATCACGAAGAACGCCGCGGCGCCCCACCGCCACGGGCCGTTCGCGCCGGCGTCGGCGAGCAGCATCCACAGGAAGAACGGCGTCGCTACGATGCGCGCGCCGGTGATGATGTTCGGCGCGTTCCAGTTGCTCGGGCGGGCGGGCGTCGGCTCCGTGTCGGTCATGCCGCCAGCCTAGCGCGGGCGCCCCGCGCACCACGCCCGCTCTAGGTGTAGGGAACGATCTGCAGCTGCGGCGCACCGTCCGCATCGAATTCGACGAGGACATCGGCCGGGCCCGCGAAACCGTTCGAAGCGCCCTCGGCTCGGGGCTCCTCCGCGGCCCGGGAGGCCGCGCGGACCCGGAAGTCGCCGCCGTCCGCGAGATCCGGGTACTTCCAGCCGTAATCCTCCATGACCACGGGATAGGCCACGATCTCGACCTCCACCTCGGCGTCCTCGAGCTGCGCCGGCGCATCGAGCTCGATTCCGCACTCCTGCAGCTCGGGCACTGTCTCGCGCTTCGCGCACTCGTCGTACCAGGCATCGGCCTGACGCTGCAGTTCGTCCCAGTACGCCTCGGTCGGCACGGTCCAGACGTAAGACCTGCTCCGGCCCTCGTCGCCGAACAGACCCCTCGAAGCCGCTGCGGCGACCATCCGCCCATCGCCCTCGACCTCGAAGTATTCGTTGGGCGCCTCGATCTCGTACACCGCGGGATAGACTTCGATCGAACTCGGCCCGGTCAGCACGCCGTCGAAGCCCGCGATCGAGAACGGCGGCTCATCGCCGTACCAGCCGATCGATAGCTCGACGGTCAGCCCGTCGAGCACGTACCAGCCATCGGCATCGCGCGCGAGCTCGATGCGGTCGATGAAACGACGGTGATCGAGCTCGTACTCGACCGAGCCCGTCGCCGTACCCCGATCCGGGTCCACTCGGAGCCGGTCGATCGCCGCGCCGTTGATGCGCTCGGCCCTACTCAGCGCATCCGAGTGCAGCAGCTCGCTCTCCGGCTGCCGTTCGGCGGTGCGGGCATGCGCGTTCGCGGTCTCGGCATCGCCCGCGGCGATCGCGTCGACGTACTCCTGGGCGACCGCCCGTGCCTGCACCGTGTCCTCGGAGCTCGCATTCGCCCAGATGACCGCCCCGGCGCTGCCGAGTACGCAGAGGGCGACGACCGCGGTGAGCCACCAGACCCGGGTCGGCACGCGCGAACCGCCGGCCGGTGCGCTCTGCGGCGCCGGCGGCTGCGCACCGGCCTCAATACGTATCTCGCTCATGCGGCCGCGCCTCCCACGATCAGTCCCGTCCGGTCAACTGCCAGGCGTCTTCGTCGCCGTCATCGCCGTCGACCTCTTCGAGCGTCGCCTGGTACTTCGCGACGGGATCGTCGTAGCGGTCGTCGCCGTACCCCGAATCGGCGAGCGGCTCGATCACGTCGGTAGCGCCCTCGGGCGCGTGCGGTTCCGGCTGCGGGGCCTCGGTCTGAGCCGCTGCGGCGGACGCCGCCGGCGCAGCTGCCGTGGCGGGCGCCTGTTCGAAGGGCCGCTGCGGGGCCGCGGGCCCGCCCTTGATGCGGGCGATCACCTCGGGCAGCTGCTCGGGCGACACGAGCACGTCGCGCGCCTTCGACCCTTCCGAGGGCCCGACGATGTCGCGCGACTCCATCAGGTCCATGAGCCTGCCGGCCTTCGCGAAGCCGACGCGCAGCTTGCGCTGCAGCATCGAGGTCGAGCCGAACTGGGAGGTGACGACGAGGTCGACGGCGGCGAGCAGCACTTCGAGGTCGTCGCCGATGTCCTCGTCGATCTCCTTCTTCTCGGCGACCTGCGCGACATCGGCGCGGTACTCGGGCTGGGCCTGGCCCTTCACGTGGGCGACCACCTGGGCGATCTCGGATTCGCCGACCCATGCGCCCTGCACGCGCATCGGCGACGATTCGCCGTTGAGCAGCAGCAGACCGTCGCCCTGACCGATCAAGCGCTCGGCGCCGACCTCGTCGAGGATGACGCGGGAGTCCGTGCCCGAGGCGACCGCGAAGGCGTACCGGCTCGGCACGTTCGATTTGATCACGCCGGTGACGACGTTGACCGAGGGCCGCTGCGTGGCGAGCACGAGGTGGATGCCGGCGGCGCGCGCGAGCTGGGTGATGCGCTGGATGGAATCCTCGACGTCGCGGGGCGCGACGAGCATGAGGTCGGCGAGCTCGTCGACGACGACGAGCAGGTACGGATACGGCTTGAGCACGCGCTGGCTGCCCTCGGGCAGCACGATCGAGCCCGAGCGCACGGCCTCGTTGAAATCGTCGATGTGGCGGAAGCCGAAGCTCGCCAGATCGTCGTAGCGCATGTCCATCTCTTTCACGACCCACTGCAGCGCCTCGGCGGCCTTCTTCGGGTTCGTGATGATGGGGGTGATGAGGTGGGGTACGCCCTGGTAGACGGTGAGTTCGACGCGCTTCGGGTCGACGAGCACCATGCGCACCTCTGACGGCGTGGCGCGCATCAGGAGGCTCGTGATCATCGAGTTGATGAAGCTCGACTTGCCCGAACCGGTGGCGCCCGCGACGAGCAGGTGGGGCATCTTCGCGAGGTTCGCGACGACGAATCCGCCCTTCACGTCCTTGCCGACGCCGATGGTCATCGGATGCTTGCTGCCCCGGGCCTTGTTCGAGCGCAGCACATCGCCCAGGGCGACGTTCTCGCGGTCCTGGTTCGGGATCTCGATGCCGATGGCGCTCTTGCCGGGGATCGGCGACAGGATGCGCACCTCGTTCGACGCGACCGCGTACGACAGGTTGCGCGAGAGCGCGGTGACCTTCTCGACCTTGACGCCCGGGCCGAGCTCGACCTCGTACTGCGTCACGGTCGGACCGCGCGAGAAGCCCGTCACGCGCGCATTGACCTTGAACTCCTCGAAGACCCGGGCGATGGCGGCCATGATCTGGTCGTTCGCCTCGGTGTGCGTCTTCGGAGCATCGCCCATGGCGAGCGCGGCCTGATCGGGCAGGCGGTAGGCGGCCGCCTGCGCCGGCGTGTGCGGCGGGGCGACTTCGAAGGCTGCGCCCGCTGCGGCGTCGCCGGCCGCCTCGGCGGCTTCGTCGACCATCGGCGTCTCGACCACCGGTGCGGCGGCCGGGCCCGTCCACGAATCGTCGCCCAGCCCCGAGGCGGGCGTCGCCCCGGCAGCGCGGACCACGGTCTCGGCCTGGTCGAGGCTGTCGAAGAGGTCGGCGGGGAACGCACCGGTGCGGCTGTCGTCGGCGAGCGCCGATTCGAAGGCGCCGTCGCTCTGCGCCGGCTCGTCGGCACCGCCGAGCACGGTGTCGATGGCCTGCTCGTCGACCCGGTACCCGGCCTCCTCCTCGCGCCCCGAGGCGTTGCGCCGCCACCAGGGCATGGCCCCGGGCTCGGGCTCCTGCTGCTCGAGATCGAAGAGCGCCGTGCTCGAATCATCGCGCTTCGCGGGGCGCGCCGGGCGCTCCGCGGCCTGGGCGGGTGCGCCGTCGGCGACATCGAACAGGAACTCGTAGGCCTCACGCAGCCGGTCGACGATGCGGCCCGGCGGCGTCTTCGTGATGATCAGCACCGAGAAGACGAGCAGCACCGAGAGCACCGGCACCGCGGTCCACACCGTCAGCGCGAGCAGGGGTGCGCCGACCATCCATCCGAGCAGTCCGCCCGCTTCGGCGAGGGCCGGCATGCCCGCGTTGGGATGCGGTTGGCCGCCGAACACGTGGCTGAGCCCGGCGATGCTGGTGATCGCCAGGAAGAGTCCGATGGCGATGCGCCGGTTGTCGTTCACGCTCGACGGGTGGTTGAAGAGCCACATCGCGAACCCGGCCATGATGATCGGGAAGCCGAAGGCGACGCGGCCGAAGAGGCCCCCGAAGGTCCAGGCGTCGAGCTGCACCGCGATCGGGTTGCCGATCAGGAACCACTCGACGACCGCGCCGATGATCGCGAGCAGCACGAGCAGCAGCGGCACGCCGTCGCGGCGGTCGGCCGGCTCGAGCGGCTCCGTGCGGAACATGCGCGCGGCGCCGCCGACGCCGTGGGCGAGCCCGTTCCAGGCGCGCCGGGCGATGCCCTCGCGGGGCTCCGGGTCGACGAGCACGCGGGTTTTCGCGGTCGACTGCGCGCTCCGGGAGCCCCGTGCCGGGGTCTTCCCGGTCTTTCCGCGCGTCGAAGCTTTGCTTGCCATATCACCGAGGGTACGCGGGGCAGCCGACAACGGCCGAATGACGCTCCGCCCGGGCCGAGATCCGGCCCGTCAGCGCCGCCGCATCCGGCGCACGGCGCTCTTCACGAGGGGCAGGCCCTCGGTCCAGATCCTGTACCCCGGGCCGGGGCGGTCCCAGGAGCCGGCGAGCAGGTTCTCGTGCGAGGCCCAGCCCTTCTTGAACGTCGTCACGCCGTCGTTGATGAGGCCGCCGAAGTCGTAGCGCTCGATGCCGATCGACTGCATGTGGCGGATCACGTGCCATTTCAGCGCGTAGTTCGCGCGCAGCCGCTGACCGGTCTCGTCCATGCCGCCGTAGAGCTCGAACGCCGTGCGGTCCGACTTCGCCATGAACAGGAACGCGACGGGACGATCGTCGACGTACGCCGCCCATACCGGCGAATCGTCGCCCAGCATGGTGAAGGCGTCGTGGTAGTACGAATCCTCGTGCAGGCCGAAGTCGGCGCGTTCGCTCGTCTTGCGGTACACCTCGAGGCAGCGGTCGAGTTCGGCGACCGTCTCGACCGGCCTGATCGACAGCGACTCCTCGCGGCCCGATTTGCGCACGTACTGGCGGTGCTTCTTGACCATATCGGCCATGAGCTCGTCCTCCGAGCGCCGCAGATCGAGGATCAGCGTGCGCGCCGGCAGCACCGGGGTCTTCGCCTCGCGCCACGAGCCGTCGAGGGCGAACTCCCCCGCATCCTCATCGGGCTCGATCGAGACGGCGACCGCACGGCGGGTCGAGCGCACGAATTCGGCCACCGCGTTCGCGATGTCTCCGGGCGAGGGGTCGGCGGCGGGCTTCGCGGAGTCGGCCGCCGACCGCATGACGACGGGGCCGCGCGGCGCGTAGACGAAGCCGCCGAGCGGCCCGGGCAGGGCGCGGGTGAGCAGCTGGCAGGCGCCGACGACGGGAGCGTCGGGAGCCGATCCCTGGCGCACCAGCACGCGCTCGGCGCTCCATCGGTGCGCCGATTTCAGATCGCCCCAGCCCCACAGCTGCAGCGGGTGGCCGCCCGCCTCGCGGACGGTCCGATCCCAGAGCGCGCGGTCGGTGCACGGGGTCACGGTGAGGGAGGTCACGAACGGTTCCTTCCGAGTTTGCGGGACAGGGTGGAGGCGATGCCGGCGACCTCGGGCGAGCGCAGCAGGCGCAGGACGATGCCGTAGACGACGAGCACCACCGCCCCGACGATGACTGCGAAGAGCACGGCTTCGACCGCGTTGAAGTCGGGCGAGAACGCCCGCAGCACCCGGGTGGTGACGAGCCCCAGGGCCAGGCTCGGAACGGCCGCGATCACGAACTTCACCAGGCTCTGCAGGATGCGGCGGCCGTCGATCGATCCGATCTTGCGCCGCAGGAGCGCCGTCGCCAGCACGGCCTGCACGATCGTCGCGAACGACCATACGCAGGCGTAGCCGAAGCCGATCCACTCCGCGGGGAGGAAGGGCGGCAGCAGCAGCGACAGCGCGATCACGATGAGCATCTGGATCGTGGTGAAGACGAAGGGCGTGCGCGTGTCGGAGAGCGCGTAGAAGGCCCGCTGGGTGACGAACAGGAAGCTGTATGCGGCCAGGCTGACGACGTATGCCTGCAGGGCGGTCGAGAACTGGTCGACCTGCACCGTCGTCGCGCCGAAGTTGACGACGCGCGAGACGAAGGGAGCTGCGGCGAACAGCGCCGCCGCCGCGAGCACCATGACCAGGGAGATCTGGCGTGCCGATGCCGAGAAGTCCTCGACGAACTCCGCCATGCGGCCGGTCTGCCCCCACTCGGAGAGCCGGGTGAAGTATGCGGTCGCGAGCGAGACCGCGATCACCGAGTGCGGCATCATGAAGATCAGCCAGACATTGCCCATCGCGCTCGTCGACGGGCCCGCGCCCGAACCGATCGCGACGATGTTGTTGGTGATCACGCCGCCGAGGTTCATCACGGTGATCGTCGCGAGGCTCCACATCGCGATCTTCGCCGTGCGGCCGAGGCCGACGCCCCGCCACTGGAAATCGGGCCGATACCTGATGCCGGCCTTCCGCCACGATACGAAGAGGATCAGCGCCTGGGCGACGACGCCGAGGGTCGCACTGCCCGCGAGAACGGCGATCGATGCCCCCGTCCACTCCGTCACGGTACGGGCGCCGTGCGGGTCGGAGCCGAACATCAGCATGAACACGACGATGCCGCCGATGGCGATCACGTTGTTGAGCACCGGCGCCCAGGTGAACGGCCCGAAGACGCTGCGGGCGTTGAGCACCTCGCCGAGCACCGTGTAGAGGCCGTAGAACACGATCTGCGGCAGGCACCAGTACGCGAACGCCGTCGCGAGCGCGAGCTGCTCCGGGGGCCAGTGCACGGCCGTCGCCCACACGATCCAGGGCGCGATCAGCATCGCGACGACCGTGATCGCGAACAGCGACGTCGAGATGAGCGTGAGGATCTTGTTGATGTAGCCGGCGCCGCCGTCGGGGCCGTGCGCCGCCTTCACGATCTGCGGCACGAGCACCGCGTTGAGCATGCCGCCGAGCAGGATCATGTAGATGATGTTCGGCAGCAGATTGCCGTTCTGGAAGGCATCGGCCGACGGCGACTGCACCGAGCCGATCGCGTACGCGAGCAGCATGGCCTTCACCAGACCGAGCACTCGCGAGACCATCGTGCCCGACGCCATCACGGCGCTCGCGCGCATGATTCCAGCGGCCATCAGTAGTACGGATCCTTCTTGAGGGCGAGGGACGCCCGGCGGGCGAGACGGTCCCCGAGCTTCACCCAGAGCGCGTAGGCCCGGCGCTTCAGCGGCAGGTCGAAGGCCCCCGCGTAGTCGGTGATCTCGGGCGAGAAGGAGCGCTTGAACTGCCCGACGCCGAAGAGGGGGTGCTCGCGGTCGTCGGCGCGATCGGAGGGCGGGGCGCCGCACAGGTCGTGCACCTGCGCTCCGCGCTCGTTCGCCCAGAGCAGCACGTCCCACTGCAGCGCGTGCGAGGCGCCGTACGCGATCTTCGCGCGCATCGACGCGCCGTCCTTGTAGGTGGTCTTCGCGCCGAGCGCCATCGCGAAGGCGCCGGCGAGCAGCACATCCTCGCCGTCGTCGCCCGGCCGGTACGCGAAGAACAGCTGGCCCGACCCGGCACGGCCGAATCGCTGCCAGAATTCGCGGTAGTAGCGATCCGAGCGCAGCACGAAGCGCCCCTCGGCGGTTTCGCGCAGCAGGCCCGAGAGTTCGGCGCAGTTCTCGTCGGTCGCGGGCACCCGGCGCACGACGATGCCGTCGCGGCCCGCGCGCGCGATCGAGTTGCGCGCCTTCTTGCCGATGCGCGCGCGCAGTTCGGCGGCGGCCTCGGGGCTGCCCGCCGGTGCGGCGGTCGCGACGTCGACGAGCACTGTCGACGGGTTCGGGATGATGCGCACGGTGTCGAGATAGCCCGCGCCGGAGAAGGCCGCGCGGCTGTCGGGGCCGAGGCGGGGTTCGATCTTCAGCAGGAACGCCCCGCGCGAGCGCGCGAGATCCGCGACCGCGGCAGCGTGCTCGATGACCTCGGCGACGCCCCGGCCCGCGGGGCCTGCGGGCAGATGCCACCATTCTCCGAGCAGCGGCACGCGTTTCGCGAGCACGCCGACCGCCACCGGTGGCGCTCCCTCCCGTTCGACGATCACGCGGAGGTCGCGGTAGCGGCCTTCCTCCCGCTTCACGCCGAGGTAGGCATCGCCCATCCAGACTTCACCGCCGCCCGGGTTCGCGGCGACGAGCGCATCCCAGCGGGAGCGCTCGTCCGAGGTCGCGAACCTGGCGAGCGGGCGAGTGGAGCTCACGCCCTACACCACCACCACGACGGGGACGATCATGGCCTTGCGGCGCAGCTTCGTGCCCACCCAGCGTCCGATCGTGCGTCGCACGATCTGCTGCAGCTGCTTGTGATCGGTGACGCCGTCGCGCATCGCCGCTTCGAGGGCGTCCGCGATCTGCGGCTTGATCTTCTCGTAGACCTGGCGATCTTCGGCGACGCCCTTGGCGTGGATGTCGGGGCCCGACACGATGTGCGCGGTCGTGGGCTCGACGACGGTGATGACCGAGATGAAGCCCTCTTCGGCGAGCGTACGGCGGTCGCGCAGGTCGTCGTCCGTGACGCGGCCGACGCTCTTGCCGTCGACGTAGATGAACTCCGTGTCGAGCTGGCCGACCGGGCGCGCGACGCCGTCGACGAGGTCGACGACGGTGCCGTTCTCGGCGATGACGGTGCGGTTCTGCGGCACGCCGGTCTCGATCGCGAGTGCGGCGTTAGCGACGAGCATGCGGTACTCGCCGTGGATCGGCATGACGTTCTTCGGGCGCACGATGTTGTAGCAGTAGAGCAGTTCGCCGGCGGCGGCGTGGCCCGAGACGTGCACCTTCGCATTGCCCTTGTGCACGACGTTCGCGCCGAGCTTGATGAGCCCGTCGATGACGCGGTAGACCGAGGTCTCGTTGCCCGGGATGAGGCTCGAGGCCAGGATCACGGTGTCGTTCTCGCCGACCTCGATCTGGTGCTCGCGATTGACCATGCGGCTGAGCACGGCCATCGGCTCGCCCTGCGAACCGGTCGACATGTAGACGACGCGGTGGTCGGGGATGTCGCCGCTCTTCTTGAGGTCCACGAGCACGCCCTCGGGCACGTCGAGGTAGCCGAGGTCGGCGGCGATCTTCATGTTGCGCACCATCGAGCGGCCGAGCAGCACGACGCGGCGGCCGTTCTTCTGGGCGGCGTCGAGCACCTGCTGCACACGGTGCACATGGCTCGAGAAGCTGGCCACGACGACCTTGCCGGTCGTGCGCGAGATGACCTGCTCGATGACCGGCCCGATGTTCTTCTCGAGCGGAGTGAAGCCCGGCACGTCGGCGTTCGTCGAGTCGGTCATGAAGAGGTCCACGCCCTCCTCGCCCAGCCTCGCGAACGCGCGCAGGTCGGTGATGCGGCCGTCGAGGGGCAGCTGGTCCATCTTGAAGTCGCCGGTGCCGATGACCATGCCCGCATCGGTGCGGATGGCGACCGCGAGCGCATCGGGGATCGAGTGGTTGACGGCGACGAACTCGAGGTCGAACGGGCCGTACTGGACGCGCTCGTCCTCGGCCACCACGCGGGTCACGGGGCGGATCCGGTGCTCCTTGAGCTTGGCCGTCACGAACGCGAGGGTCAGCTTCGAACCGATGAGCGGGATGTCCTCGCGCATCTTCAGGAGGTACGGCACGCCGCCGATGTGGTCCTCGTGCCCGTGCGTGAGCACGACCGCGACGATGTCGCCCAGGCGATCCTCGATCTTCGAGATATCGGGCAGGATCAGGTCGATGCCGGGGTGCTGCACCTCCGGGAAGAGGACGCCGCAGTCGACGATCAGCAGCTTGCCGTCGATCTCGTAGACCGTCATGTTGCGGCCGACCTCGCCGAGCCCGCCGAGCGGGGTGATGCGAAGCGTTCCGGCTTCGAGCGCGGGCGGGGCGTATGGGGGGTTCGTCATGTGTTCCTTGTCCGAGCCCCGGGCCTGTCGAGGGGATCGTTATTCGGGCTCCCCTGCGTCAGGCTCAGGGGCCGCTGGATTAGCGGGTGGTGCCTGCGATCTTCGGCAGTGCACCGCCGGCAGCCGCGTTACGGTCCGGCCTGAAGTTCGAGAAGTCGACGCCGGGGACGTCGGTGACGAGAGCGAGCTCGTCTTCGATGATGGCGGCCTCCCACTCCTCGGGGCCGACGAGCGGCAGGCGCACGCGCGGGCTGCCGATGCGGCCGAGGCCGTGGAGGATGTACTTGGTCGAGACGGTGCCGGGCACGTGCGTCATCACGGCGCGCACGAGCGGCTCGAGGTTCTGGTGAGCGGCGCGCGCCGTGGCGAGGTCGCCCGCGTTGACCGCATCGATCATGGCGCGGTACGGGGCGGCCGCGATGTTCGCGGTGACGCCGATGAGCCCGGTGGCGCCGATGGCGAGCTCCGGGAGCACCGCGGCGTCGTCGCCGCAGAAGTACATGAGGTCGGTCTGGTTGAGCACGCGGCTGACTTCGCTGAGGTCGCCCTTCGCGTCCTTGATGGCGAGCACGTTCGGGTGCTTGGCGAGGCGCAGGATGGTCTCGTACGTGATCGGCACGCCGGTGCGGCCGGGGATGTCGTACAGGATGACCGGCAGGTCGGTCGCGTCGGCGACCATGCGGAAGTGCGTGAGCAAGCCCGCCTGGGTCGGCTTGTTGTAGTACGGGGTGACGATCATGACGCCGTCGGCGCCCGCCTTCTCGCTCGCCCGGTAGAGCTCGATGGCGTGCGCGGTCTCGTTCGAGCCGCCGCCGGTGATGATCTTCGCGCGGCCGGACGACACCGACTTCGCGACCTCGACGAGCTTCAGCTTCTCGGGGTCGGTGAGGGTCGAGGTCTCACCGGTCGTGCCGGTGACCACAATGCCGTCCGCGCCGCTGACGATGCAATCGTCGACGTGCTTCTCGACGGCATTCCAATCGACTTCGCCGTCCGCCTGGAAAGGCGTGACGAGCGCGACGAGTACTTGACCGAAGGGATTCTCTACCTGTGCCACTCGTCTAGGGTACCGGAAGTGCGCTGGGGACGGCATTCGGGTCGCCGCCGGGCACGACGACGCCGAACTCGGTTCCGACCCCCGGCTCGCTCTCGAACGGCAGGGATCCCCCGTGCGCCGGCACGATCGCGCGGGGGATCACCGGCCCGAGCCCCACGCCGGGGGTCGCCGCGCGCACCCGCTTCACGAACACGCATCTCCCCCGGTTCGCGCCCGCAAGCGAGCGCCGACCCCGGATCGACGTGCGCGTCGTCTCTCGACTTCCCGTCGTATTCGAGGCTTCGATCGGGCGAAGCGGGCGCCCGGAACCGGTCAGGCGCGGCGCTGCCAGCGTTCGAACCGGTAGCCCAGCCCGTTCTGCGCGACGAGGCGCTCCCCCGGCTCGACCAGGCGCCACGCGGGCCCGATCTCGGGCGCGAACGTGTCGGCCTCCCGCACGTCGAGGTCGATGCGCGTCACCACGAGCTCGTCGGCGACCGGTTCGGCGGCGCGGTACAGCTGCCCGCCGCCCATGATCCAGGCCGTCGGCGCATCGGCCGCGAGCGCCAGCGCGTCGTCCACCGATGCCGCGATGCTCGCCCCGTCGGCAGCGTAGCCGGCATCGCGCGTGACGACGATGTTCTCGCGCCCCGGCAGCGGCCGGAACCGCTCGGGCAGCGATTCCCAGGTGCGGCGCCCCATGATCACGGGCGCGCCGTTCGTGACGCGCTTGAAGTGCGCGAGGTCCTCGGGAAGATGCCACGGCATATCGCCGTCACGACCGATCGCGCCGTCGCGGGCCTCGGCCCAGATCATTCCCAGTCGCATGGATTCCTCCGATCGGCTTCCACGCTACCCGAGGCGGGGCCGCTCTCAGACCGCGACGGGGGCCTTGATGCCCGGGTGGTGCACGTAGTCGATGAGCTCGAAGTCCTCGAGCGTGTAGTCGAAGATCGAATCCGCCTTGCGCACGGCGATGCGCGGGTAGGGGTACGGATCCCTGGCGAGCTGCTTCTCGACCTGCTCGACGTGGTTGTCGTAGATGTGGCAGTCGCCGCCGGTCCAGATGAACTCGCCCGGCTCGAGACCGGTCTGCTGCGCGACCATCAGCGTCAGCAGCGCGTAGCTCGCGATGTTGAACGGCACGCCGAGGAACATATCGGCCGAGCGCTGGTAGAGCTGGCACGACAGCTTGCCGTCGGCGACGTAGAACTGGAAGAACGCGTGGCACGGCATGAGCGCCATCTCGTCCAGCTCCGCGACGTTCCAGGCGGAGACGATGATGCGGCGCGAATCGGGGTTCTGCCGCAGCTGCTCGATCACCTGGGCGATCTGATCGATGTGCTCGCCGCCCGGAGCCGGCCACGACCGCCACTGCACGCCGTACACCGGGCCGAGATCGCCGTTCTCATCGGCCCACTCGTCCCAGATAGTGACGTCGTGCTCCTTCAGGAACGCCGTGTTGCTCTCGCCGCGCAGGAACCACAGCAGCTCGATCGCGACCGACTTGAAGTGCACGCGCTTCGTGGTGATCAGCGGGAACGACTCCGCGAGATCGAAGCGGATCTGCTTGCCGAACAGGCTGCGGGTGCCCGTACCGGTGCGGTCGCTCTTCGGCGTGCCGTGCTCGTGGATCTCTCGCAGCAGGTCTTCGTACGGGGTCGGGATCGCCTGAGCAGTCATGGGTACCAGACTACCGCGGGAGGCGCGACGCGGATCCGCTGTTCGCTCCCGGCCGCTGATGGCCGAATGCCCGACCCGCCGAGCGCGAGGGCGCGCTCGGCGGGTCGAGCGGCGCGCGGCGATGCTTCGTCCTTAGCCGCTGAGCCCATCGTCGAAGACGTCCATCACCGACGTGTCGCTCGTGGCGTCGGCCTTGCCGAGGATGCGCCCCTGGAAGAAGTCGGGGGCGACGCGCGCCTGGATGAGCATGAGCACGACACCGAGGCCCAGTACGACGACGCCGATGATGCCGACGAGGCCGACGCCCGCGATGCTGCTGCCGGAGCCGAACTCCGGATCCATGCTGTCGATGGTGGTCTGGACGAACACGACGAGCAGCAGCACGCCGCCGAGGCCGGGCAGCACGACCTTCGAGAAGAGCGCGCCCGCACCCTCGCGCACGGCCGACTTGCGGAAGTACCAGGTGCTCGCGAGGGCCGTGATGCCGTAGTAGAAGCAGACCATCATGCCGAGCGCGGTGATGGTGTCCCAGAGCACGTCCTCGCTGAGGAAGCGCATGATCGCGTAGAACACGGACGCGACGATCGACGACCACAGCAGGGCGACGTAGGGCGACTTGTACTTCGGATGGATGCGCTTGATCGACTGCGGCAGGGCGCCGTAGTGCGACATCGCGAGCAGAGTGCGCGCAGGCGAGATCGCGGTCGAGTTGATCGAGGCCATCGCCGAGACCAGGATCGCGAGGGAGAGCAGGATCGCGGCGGGGCCCATGACGGGGTGCGCGAGCGCTGCGAAGACGTTCTCGGCGATCGCGGAGTTGCCGAGGCCGGTCGGGCCGTCGCCGATGCCGGCGTAGGCGACCGTGGCGGCGGCGGTGCCGACGTACATGACGACGAGGATGACCACGAGGATCATCGCGGCCTTGCTCTCGGTCGACATGCGGCCCTTGGACTTCTTGGTCTCCTCGCCCATGGTGAGCACGGTGTCCCAGCCCCAGTAGACGAAGATCGACACGGCGATGCCGGCGGCGAAGGCGCTGAAGCTCGACACCTCGAGCGGGTTGAACCACGACAGCTCGGGCATACGGCCCTCGGCGTTCGCGGGGTCGGCGGCGCCGATGAACATCGCGATGATGAACCAGACGAGCACGGCCACCTGGAAGACGACGGTGATGTACTGGAAGATCTTCGTCGAAGTCATGCCGCGGTACGAGATGACCGTCGCCATCGCCATGAATCCGAGGCAGACGAGGATATTGATGAAGCGATTGCCCGCGATATCCGCGATCGACGGATCGTCCGCGACGATGGCGATCGACTGGAACAGGAACTCGACCGCGATGCCCGCGAGGTTCGACAGCACGAGCACGGTGGCCGCGATGAGGCCCCAGCCGGCCATCCAGCCGATCCAGGGGCCGAAGGCGCGCGATGCCCAGGTGAACGAGGTGCCCGAGTCGGGCATCGCGCTGTTCAGGGCGCGGTAGCCGATCGCGACGAGCAGCATGGGCAGGAAGCCCACGAGGAAGATGGCGGGGGTCTGATAGCCGACCTCGCTCGCGGCGGGGCCGACAGCCGAGGTCAGGGTGTAGGCCGGGGCGCACACCGAGAGGCCGATGACGAGCGCGCCGAGCACGCCGACGGTCCCCGATTCGAGCCCCTTCTTGCTGATGCCGGACACCGAGTCGAGGGTTCGCGTCTCGGGTGCGGCGGCGTTCATGTCGTACTTGGACATCGGGTCGTCCTTCACTCGCTTCTTCGCGCGGCGCGTGCGCCCGCTGTTCCACTCCGACAGGCCGGGTAGGCCTTCGGGATCTCGCACGATTCTAAGCGGATAGCGACGAAATCCGCAATTTATGCAGCTTCAACGACGGATTCCATCACGTTCGAGACCGATGGCTTTCCGCACCGCCTCCCGCGCGCGCTTCCGATCACCGGCCGCGTCGTAGACCATGCCGAGCCGCATCCAGGCCGCCCACGACTTCGGCGCGGCCTCGACCTCTGCGCGGTACTTCGGGAAGACGGCGTCGGCGGCGTCGCGCGTCGGTCGACCCGACGGCAGCGTCTCGACCGCGTCGTCGGGCAGCTGCCCGAGCTCGTCGAGCCGATCCGCGAGCCGCGTCGCGTCGCGTCCGAAGCGCAGTTCGCGCAGCAGCGCCCAGGCGCCGATGAGGGGCAGCACGAGCATGGCGGCTCCCATGGCGACCGCGACCGGCGTCCCCGAGGCGAGCAGCGCGATGCCGCGCAGCCCCGCGAACGCGAAGTAGAGCACGAGCATGGCGCTCATGATCAGCACGCCGATCTGGGAGCGGGTGCGCGGGGTCAAGCGGCGCCTCCGGCGGCCTCGGAGCCCGAGCCGATGCCGAGCAGCCGATCGAGCCCGACCGTCAGCCCCTCCAGCCCCATGATCGCCTCGAGCGCGACGACGATGCCGGCGCGGTACGCCTCGTTCGAATGCGTGTCGTGCGTCACCGTGAGCACTTCGCCGGGGCCGCCGAAGCGCACCTCCTGCTTCGCGACGACGCCCGCGAGGCGCAGGCTGTGCACGGGCACGCCGGCGATGAGCTCGCCGCGGGCGGGCTGCTCGGCGAACGGCGCGTCGACGGCACGGCCGCCTCGCGCCTCGGCGATGATCTCGGCCGTGCGCACCGCGGTGCCCGACGGCGAATCGATCTTCTGCGGGTGATGCGCCTCGACGATCTCGACGGCGTCGAAATAGGGCGCGGCGATACGGGCGAGGGCCGTGCCGAGCACCGACCCGAGCGAGAAGTTCGGCACCACGACGGCGGCTGCGCCGGGCAGCGCGCCGATCCGCTCGCGCAGCGCCTCCAGCTGTTCGGCGGAGTAGCCGCTCGTGCCGACGATGACGCGCTGGCCGCGCGACAGCGCGCGCTCGACGATGGCCGGCGAGACGTCGGGCCGGGTGACATCGATGAGCACGTCGGCCTGCGCGCCCTCCTCTGACCCGGAGCGGCTGTCGAGCCGGGCCGCGAGCTCGAACTCGGGGTGGGAGTCGACCACCTCGCAGATGAGCCTTCCCAGACGGCCGGTTGCGCCCGAAACGGCGATGGTTGCAGTCATGGCTTCAGGATACTCGCAGCGTCGAGCGCGACACATCGCCGACGGCGACCGTCGTGAACGGGCGCGACACGAGCTCGGCCGCGACCGCGCGCACCTGCTCGATCGTCACCTCGGCGAAGCGTTCGAGCGTGGCGTCGAGGTCGTAGAGCTCGCCGCTGCCCAGCTCGGCGCGCCCCAGGCGCCCCATGCGCGTATCCGAATCCTCGAGCGCGAGCGCCGAAGAGCCGGCGATCTGACCGAGCGCCCGCTCGCGCTCCTCCTCCTCGATGCCCGCGTCGGCGATGCGCTGCAGCTCGGCGCGGCTGAGCTCGATGACGTCGGCCGCCTTCTCGGGCGCGCTGCCCGCATACATGCCGAAGACCCCCGCATCCGAGTAGCTCGCGCCGAACGAGTAGGCGGTGTAGGCGAGGCCCCGCTTCTCGCGGATCTCCTGGAAGAGCCGGCTCGACATGCCGCCGCCGAGCACCGAGTTCATGAGACCGAACGCGAATCTGCGCGGATCGGTCGAGGTGAACCCCTCGGTGCCCATCAGGAGGTTGAGCTGTTCGGATGGCCGCTCGGTGACCCTGACCGCGCCGAGGCCGTCTGCGGGCCGCATCGCCGGTTCCGCGATCAGAGCCGAGGCCCCGAGCTGATCGCGGCGCACCGGAGCTGCGGCGCGCCCGGTGTGCCAGCGCTCCTCGGGCGACAGATCGAGCGCCGCGACGACCTGCTCGACGAGGCGGTCGTGGTCGACGGCCCCCGCTGCCGTGATCACGAGGGTCGAGGGATCGTAGCGGTCCCGGTAGTGCCGCTCGACGTCGTCGCGCCGCGCCCCGCGGATCGTCTCGGGGTGGCCGCCGATCGGGCGCCCGAGCGGGTGGTCCAGCAGCACCTCCTCGAAGAACTGCTCGCTCGCGACGTCGGCGAGATCGTCGGCCGCCATCGCGAGCTCTTCGAGGATCACGCCCCGCTCGGTCTCGAACTCGCCGGCGTCGAGCAGCGAGTTCGTCACCATGTCGGTGAGCACGGTCACTGCGACATCGAGATCTTCGTCGCGCACCTTCGCGTAGTAGCAGGTGTACTCCTTGGCGGTGAGCGCGTTGTGCTCGGCGCCCAGACGATCGAAGCTGGTCGCGATGCTGTAGGCGTCGCGCGACGGCGTGCCCTTGAACAGCAGATGCTCGAGGAAGTGGGTCGACCCGAGGCTGCCCGGCGCGTCTCCCCGCTCGCCCTGCTCGTCGCGCGAGCCGACGCCGACCCAGAAGCCGATCGAGGCGCTGCGGGCCGAGGGCATCCGCTCGGTCAGCACGCGCAGACCGCTCGGATGAACGGTGCGGCGCATGCACCCGCCGCCCAGATCGGCCGAGATCTCGGGGCGGTCGAGGGGCAGCAGAATCGGGTCGCGCATCGTCCCAGCCTATCCTCCGACCGCCCCGAGTTCTCTCCGAGCACCGCCCTTTCGCCTATACTGGAGGGGTATTTGATCCGTTCGTGATTTGCGAGGCCATCTGCATGTCGAATTCCGAGTCCGCACCCGCCGGTCAGGCCCAGCCCGACGCCGTGTTCGCTCCCTCCCCCCGCCCGCGCATGGCGGCTTCCACCGTGTTCGCCCTGCTGGCCTCGGTGATTCTCGTCTTCGGCGGTTTCTACCTGATGGGCTCCGCCTTCAGCTACGGCGACGGCCCCGGCATCTGGCTCTTCGCGGGCGGCCTCGCCGCCGACGTGATCGGCTTCTGGCTCGCCTTCAACTGGCTGCCGAACCGCGAGCGCTGATCCCGCTCCCATCGCACTCTGAGAAAGGCCCTGCCCCGTTTCCGGGACAGGGCCTTTCTCGTGCCCGCACGGCGCCTCCCCCTGCGCCCCACCTGCCCCGCCACGCCCCCGCTCCACCGCGCCCCGCCCCGCCCCGGGGCCGCGAATGCGCGAAATAGTGCAGTATCAGTCGCGGATAACGCACCAGATCGGGCACGCGACACCGAACGCGAGGAGAGCCGCGCGGGAGGTCGCCGTTCAGCGGGCCGGCGAGAATGCAGAACGCCCGCCGCACCGGAGGGTGCCGGGCGTTCTGCTCAGCGGGTGAGGGTTACTCGGCCGCCTCGGCGGGAGCCTCTTCCGCCGCCTCTTCGGCCTGCTCCTCGAGCACGGGCTCGAGCGAGAGCTTGCCGCGATCGTCGACCTTCGTGATCTTCACGAGAACCTTCTGGCCGATCGAGAGCACCTCGTCGACCGACTCGATGCGCTTGCCGCCGACGAGCTTGCGCACCTCGGAGATGTGCAGCAGGCCGTCCTTGCCCGGCAGCAGCGACACGAAGGCGCCGAAGGCGGCGTTCTTCACGACGGTGCCGAGGTACTGCTCGCCGACCTCGGGGTTCTGCGGGTTCGCGATCGCGTTGACCTGGGCACGAGCGGCCTCGGCCGAGGGGCCGTCGACCGCGCCGATGTACACGGTGCCGTCGTCGTCGATCGAGATGTCGGCACCGGTCTCGTCCTGGATGCCGTTGATCGTCTTGCCCTTGGGGCCGATGAGCTCGCCGATCTTCGAGACCGGGATCTGCACGGTGATGACGCGCGGCGCGGTCGCGGCCATCTCGTCGGGCGCGTCGATGGCGTCGTTCATGACGCCGAGGATCATGGTGCGCGCCTCCTTCGCCTGCGAGAGCGCGCCCGCGAGCACGTCGGAGGGGATGCCGTCGAGCTTGGTGTCGAGCTGCAGCGCGGTCACGAACTCCGAGGTGCCTGCGACCTTGAAGTCCATGTCGCCGAGCGCGTCCTCCGCACCGAGGATGTCGGTGAGGGTCGCGTAGCGGGTCTCGCCGTCGATCTGGTCGGAGACGAGGCCCATCGCGATGCCCGCGACGGGTGCGCGCAGCGGCACACCGGCGTTGAGCAGGGACAGCGTCGACGCGCAGACCGAACCCATCGAGGTCGAGCCGTTCGAACCGAGCGCCTCGGAGACCTGGCGGATGGCGTAGGGGAACTCGTCGCGGGCAGGGAGGACCGGAACGAGCGCGCGCTCGGCGAGGAAGCCGTGGCCGATCTCGCGGCGCTTCGGGCTGCCCACGCGACCGGTCTCACCGGTCGAGTACGGCGGGAAGTTGTAGTGGTGCATGTAGCGCTTCGACGTCGTGGGCGACAGCGAATCGATCTGCTGCTCCATCTTCAGCATGTTCAGCGTGGAGACGCCCATGATCTGGGTCTCGCCGCGCTGGAAGATGGCGGAGCCGTGGACGCGAGGGATGACCTCGACCTCGGCTTCGAGCGCACGCACGTCGCGCAGGCCGCGGCCGTCGATGCGGGCGCCCTCCGAGAGGATACGGCCGCGTACGATCTTCTTGGTGACGGCCTTGTAGGCGGCCGAGACCTGGCCCTCGGCCGAAGCGTCGAGCTCGCCCGCCTCGATCTTGGCGGCGACGGCCTCCTTGACGCGCGCCTTCAGCGCATCGTCGGCGTCCTGACGCTCCTGCTTGTCGGCGATCTGGTAGATGCCGGCGAGCTCGCTCTCGGCGAGAGCGGCGACGGCCGCGTAGGTCTCGTCGGTGAACGGCAGGAATACGGGGTAGTCCTGCACCTCCTTGGCCGACTGCGACGCCATCTGCTCCTGCGCCTTCACGAGCTGCGCGAGGAACGGCTTCGCGGCCTCGAGACCCTGCGCGACGATCGCCTCGTCGGGCTTGACGGCACCTGCCTTGATGAGGTTCCACGAACCCTCGGTCGCTTCCGCCTCGACCATCATGATGGCGACGTCCTCCGTGCCGTCCGCCTGGGTCACGACGCGACCGGCGACCATGAGGTCGAAGACGGCCTCGGAGACCTGCTCGGCGGTCGGGAACGCGACCCACTGGTCGGCGTGCTCGCCGTGGCCCGGGATGAGCGCGAGGCGCACACCGGCGATGGGGCCCGAGAAGGGCAGGCCCGAGATCTGGGTCGAAGCCGACGCGGCGTTGATCGCGAGGGCGTCGTAGTATTCGCCCGGGGCGATCGACAGCACGGTGATGACGATCTGCACCTCGTTGCGGAGGCCGTCGACGAACGACGGGCGCAGCGGACGGTCGATCAGGCGGCACACGAGGATGGCCTCGGTCGAGGGGCGACCCTCGCGGCGGAAGAACGAGCCGGGGATCTTGCCGGCGGCGTACGAGCGCTCCTCGACGTCGACGGTCAGCGGGAAGAAGTCGAAGTGATCCTTCGGATGCTTCGACGCGCTCGTCGCCGAGAGCAGCATGGTGTCTTCGCCGAGGTAGGCGGCGACTGCGCCCTGGGCCTGCTGCGCGAGGCGGCCGGTCTCGAAACGAACGGTGCGCTTGCCGAAACGGCCGTTATCGAGAACGGCTTCGGCTGACTTGATCTCAGGACCCTCCACGGGATCTCCTTCTGGTAGCAGTGAGCACGTGCGGCGGCAGCTCCGAGCCCCGTAGGGTGCTGCGTGCGACCCGGACGCTGATGTTCAGTAGTTCGGCCACTCTGCGCCGACCATCTTGCGAAGAGGAACCCACCACCGAAGACCAGCCCGCCGACCGACGTACTCGGTTCATCGTTGATGCGGACAGATGCCCGCAGGGCCAGCCTACCACCGCACCCGCGATTTCCGCCCGAGCATTGGCGCGGTCCCGCCGCTGATCGACGACTTCTTCCAGGAACTGCGCGGTGAGGACTACACTCCCGGTGTGAGCCGCAGCCCTTCGACCCGTCCGCTGTCGTTCGTGCTCTGCATCGCGGCCCCGCTGTCGATCGCGATCCTCATGAACGCGCTCGTACGGCCGGCTCTGGCAGAGCGGCTCGGAGGCGAGCGCCGGCAATCGATGACCACGGCGAAGAGCCAGGACGGCTGGTGGGCGTTCGACGCCGCGACACGAGACGCGCACCCCGCGCTGACGGCGTTCTTGGAGTTCAGCGACGGCGCGCTCGCGGTATCCATGCTCGCCGTCGCCGCAGTCGCGGCCATCGCCTATCTGCTGAGGGACCGCCGCCGCGAGCGTTCTCGGACCCTCTAGCGGTAGAAGCCGTCGCGCAGGTCGATGCCGTATTCGAGACGGGCCTTCATCGCCGCGAGCATGCCGGTCCACCCCATGCAGTTGCCGAATGCGCTCTGGGCGCCCTCGACGGTGGGCCGCCACGCCCGCTCGGTGATGCGCACCTCGGTGCGGGCCCCGTCGTCGACCGCCCGGAACACGAACTCGACCTCGGTGCCGCGCGCATCGACCGTCGCCTGCGGATCGCCGCCCCAGCGCAGCAGGACGCGCTCGGGGGCCCGCGCTTCGAGCACCTCGACCGGGAAGGCGCCGGGGAAATCCGCGAAGTCCCACTGCACCGTCGCCCCGGCCTCGATGCGGCCGACCGCACCGCCCGTCGTGAAGTAGCTGCTCAGCGCCTCGGGTGCGGCGACCGCCTCGTACACCTCGGCCGGCGGCTTCGCCATGAAGCCGAACACGGTGAACTCGAGCTGCTCGAGGGGCGTCTGAAGCTGCACCGAAGTCGATTCGCTATTCATGCGCCGAGCCTACTTCGGCTGCGACCGGTCGCAGGCGAGAGACCGGTTTCCACGAATTATCTACGGAAATTCTTGCTCCGGACTCGCGATATCACGAAAGAGCACCTACAATCAACCCGAACCTTCGCCACTCACGCGTGGCGCGAAGCGCATGTCGAGCCCACCCGTCTCGACGCATCTATTCCTATTCCCACAAAGGAGTGTCCGCATCTTGTCGGAAACCACGACCGCATCGAGCACCGGTCAGGGCGAGGCCCTCGTCCGCGGCCTCTCGAACCGCCACCTGCAGCTGATCGCCATCGGCGGCGCGATCGGCACCGGCCTCTTCCTCGGCTCGGGCAAGGTCATCAGCCTGACCGGCCCGTCCGTCCTCTTCATCTACGCGGTCATCGGCTGCATGATGTTCTTCCTCATGCGGGCGCTCGGCGAGCTGCTGCTCTCGAACCTCAACTACAAGACCTTCGGCGACATCGCGAAGGATCTCATCGGCCCGTGGGCCGGGTACGTCGTCTCCTGGACGTACTGGATCACCTGGGTCGTCATCTGCATCGCCGACATCATCGCGATCACGAGCTACGTCTCGTACATCAACGCGTCGATCCCGCCGTGGTTGCCCGCACTCATCACGGCGGTCGTGCTCACGATCCTGAACCTGCAGCCGGTGAAGTTCTTCGGCGAGTTCGAGTTCTGGTTCGCGATCATCAAGATCGTCGCGATCCTCGCGCTCATCGCGACCGGCGTCGTGCTGCTCGTGATCGGCTTCGAGAACCCCGACACCGGTACCCAGGCCTCGCTCGCCCACCTCTGGGACGACGGCGGCATGTTCCCGTTCGGCGCGAGCGGCTTCCTGCTCGGCTTCCAGCTCGGCATCTTCTCCTTCATCGGCGTCGAGCTCGTCGGCACCGCCGCGGCCGAGACCGCCGACCCGCACCGCAACCTGCCCCGCGCGATCAACTCGATCGTCGTGCGCGTGCTCATCTTCTACATCGGCGCGCTCACGGTCATCATGGCGATCACGCCGTGGAAGGATCTCGACCCGGCCGACAGCCCCTTCGTGACGACCCTCGCCCTCGCCGGCTTCGGCGCCGCCGCGTTCGCGATCAACCTCGTCGTGCTCACCTCGGCGGCCTCGAGCGCGAACTCGGGCTTCTACTCGGGCACCCGCATGATGCACGCGCTCGCCCACGACGGGCACGCCCCCGGCGGCTTCGCGCTCACCGATAGCCGCGGCGTGCCGAAGCGCGCGGTCTTCTTCTCGGCCGTGTTCCTGTTCTCGGCGGTGCCGATCCTGCTGCTCGGCGACAGCGTCATCGAGGCGTTCACCTTCGTGACCTCGGTCGCTTCGACCTTCATCCTCTTCATCTGGAGCATGATCGTCATCAGCTACATCCAGTACCAGCGCAAGCACCCCGACCGCCACGAGGCGTCGAAGTTCAAGATGCCGCTGCCGAAGGTGTTCCCCTGGCTGATCCTCGCCTTCTTCGCGTTCATCCTCGTGACGCTCGGCCTCGCCGAGGACACGCGCCTGCCGCTGCTCTTCACGCCGATCTGGTTCGTCGTGATCGCGATCATGTGGCAGTTCACGAAGCGCCGCCTAACCCGCGAAGGCCGGCCGCTCACGGCCGCGATCGAGCTTCCCGGCACGGGCGAGGACGCGCTGCACCAGTAGGCGACGCGCTCCTCGAGCCGGCATGAGCAAGGCCGGGGCGGGCGCTTCCGCAACGGAGAGCGCCTGCCCCGGCCTTGCTCTTGCGACCAGGGATCGCCGTGCGCCGGAGCTCCCGGCGCGTTCACCGCGTCACACGAAGGCCGACATGCCCGTGATCTCGCGGCCGATGATGAGTGCCTGCACGGTCTCGGTGCCCTCGTAGGTGTGCAGCGCCTCGATATCGGCGAAATGGCGGGCGACCCGGTTCTCGAGCAGGATGCCGTTGCCGCCGAGCAGATCGCGGGCGTTGCGGGCCATGTCGCGCGCCGTGCGGGTCGCCGTGTACTTGCCGAGCGAGGCGCCCGGGCCCGTGAGCTCGCCCCGCTCCTCCGCGCGCGTGAGCTGCATGAGCAGTGTCTGCAGCGAGGTCAGCTGCGAGAGCATCTCCGAGAGACGGGCCTGCACGATCTGCGACGCCGCGAGAGGGCGGCCGAATTGGATGCGCTGCTTCGCGTAGTGCACCGCGGTCTCGTAGACGGCGGTCGCCTGGCCGAGCGCCGCCCACGCCACGCCGAGGCGCGTCGCCTGCAGCACGCGGCCGGTGTCCTTGAACGAGCGGGCGCCGGGCATCCTCGCGCTCTCGGGCAGCCGCACATCGTCGAACTCGATGTCGGTCTGCCAGATGGCGCGCAGCGACACCTTCCCCTCGATGGTCGAGGCCCGGTACCCCGGGGTGTCCTGGGGTACGAGGAATCCCTGCACCTGGCCGTCGTCGCCGCGCGCCCACACGACCGAGACCGAGCCGATGTTGCCCGAGCCGATCCACTTCTTGTGGCCGTTGATGAGGTACCCGCCGTCGACGCTCTCGGCGCGGGTCTCGAGGCTCACGGAGTCCGAGCCGTGCGTGGGCTCGGTGAGGGCGAACGCGCCGAACTCGGTGCCGCGGGCGAGGGGCTCCAGCCACCGGTTCCGCTGCTCCTCCGAGCCGCAGTACGCGATCGAACGCATGGCGAGGCCGCCCTGCACGCCGACGATGGTCGCGATCGAGCCGTCGCCGCGTGCGAGCTCCATCGTCGTGAGGCTCGCCGCGAGCAGGCTCTGCTCGGGGAAGCCCGGCACGTCGAGGCCGTCGCGCAGCAGGTCGAGGTCGCCGAGGCGCTTCGCGAGATCGAGCGGGTACTCGGCGCGGTCCCAGATGCCGGCGATGACCGGGCGCACCTCCTCGTTCACGAAGCGGCGGGCGCGATCGCGGTAGGCGAGGTCGTCGGCCGAGACATCGCGGAACACGCCCGCGACATCCGGGTCGAGCGGCTCCCACAGCTCGTACTCGGGCGCCTGCGTGCCCTGCGCCGCGGGGTTCATCTTCGACATGGCAGTTCCAATCTGTCGGTCCGACTGCGAATCCGTCTTCCACGAGCATGCCTGGCACTCCGTCTCAGGTCAAGTCATGAAATCGCGCGCTACAGCACCCCAACGCACTATTCTCGGCAGGGAATCGGACGGAACTGAGTATCAATCCCTGATTCTGTGGTACCTTTCTGGCCATGTCCCCCCTCACCTCGAGCTCCCCCGGCGACAGCTCCGCGGCTGCGATCCGCTGCCTCGCCGAACAGGGGTACGAGGCGACGACCGCCGAGGACCTCGCGAACGCGATCGGTGTCAGCCGCAGCACCTTCTTCCGCCGTTTCGGGAGCAAGGACGACGTCGTCTTCGCGGACCACGACATCGCGCTCGCGCAGCTCGAGTCCCGCCTCGGCACCGCCGACGACGAGATCGCGAGCACCCTCGCCGAGTCGGCCGCGGCAGTACTGCGCCTGCTCGCGCGCGACCCCGAGGCCGCGCGCCTGCGCTTCGAGCTCATGCGCGACACCCCGGCGCTGCGCGACCGCGAGCTCGTCATCACGCACCGCTACGAGCGGGTCTTCGCCGCGTACCTCCGGCGAGCGCTCCCCTCGGAAACACCGGCATGGGTTCCCGCGTCGCTCGCCGCGGGCGTCGTCGCCGTGCACAACACGACGCTGCGCGCCTGGCTCACCGGCGACGTACCCGATGCGGCGCGCACGATCGAGGCCGACCTCGCGCGCATGATCTCGCTCTACGACCGCTGGCTCTCCCCCGGCGCCGACACGGCGAAGCGCCGCGTGCTCGTCGCGGTGTACGAGGCGCAGGGGTCGCCGGAGTCCGTGCTCGACGCCGTCGCGCGCAGGCTCGACGCGTAGCCGGCCGAGAACGGCATCAGCTCGTCAGGAGATGCTCCGCCTCGGCGTTTCTCGAACATCTGCTGACGAGCCGACGAGCCTCAACGGCCGTAGCGACCTAATGGCCCACCCCTCGCTTCGCTCCGTGGGCTGGCGCCGTGTGCGCCGCGGGCCACGGAGCTCCGACGCGATGCGTCTCCGTTCAGTGGCCCGCCCCTCGCTTCGCTCCGTGGGCCGGCGCAGTGTGCACCACGGGCCACGGAACTCCGACGCGATGCGTCTTCGCTCAATGGCCCACCCCTCGCTTCGCTCCGTGGGCTGGCGCAGTGTGCGCCACGGGCCACGGAACTCCGACGCGATGCGTCTCCGTTCAGTGGCCCCTGCTAATCCATTCGTCCAGGTGCGGCTTCTCGGCGCCGATCGTCGTGCTGTCGCCGTGGCCGGTATGCACGACAGTCTCATCGGGCAGGGTGAGCAGTTCGTCGCGGATCGACTCGATGATGGTCGGGAAGTCGCTGTACGAGCGCCCGGTCGCCCCGGGGCCGCCGTTGAACAGCGTGTCCCCGGTGAACACTACGCCGAGTTCGGGCGAGACGAAGCACGTCGACCCGGGCGAATGCCCCGGCGTGTGGCGCGCGCGCAGGCCGACGCCCGCGATCTCGAAGCCCGCGCCGTCGACGATCTCGTGATCGGGCGCAGCGTCGGGGTGGATCGCGTCCCAGAGCATGCGGTCGGCGGGGTTCAGATGGAGTGGAGCCCCGAGCAGTTCCGCCGTCTCGCGGGCGGCGCGGATGTGGTCGTCGTGCCCGTGGGTGAGCAGAATGGCGACCGTCCGGCGATCGCCCACGGCGGCCTGCACTGCGGCGGGGTCGTGCGCCGGGTCGATCACGATGACCTCGGAGTCGTCGCCGACGATCCATACATTGTTGTCGACGTCCCAGGTGCCGCCGTCGAGCGAGAAGGTGCCGCTCGTGACCAGCCGTTCGATGCGCGCGACCATTACAGCACCACCACCGATCGCAGCACCGTGCCGCCGGCCATCTTGCCGAAGGCCTCCTCGACGTCGCCGAGGCCGATGCGCTCGGTGACGAAGCCTCCGAGGTCGAGTCTGCCGAGCTTGTACTGGTCGATGAGCATCTGGAAGTCGCGGCTCGGCAGGCAGTCGCCGTACCACGACGACTTCAGCGACCCGCCGCGGCCGAACACGTCGAGCAGCGGCAGTTCGAGCTTCATGTCGGGCGTCGGCACACCGACGAGCACCACGCGGCCCGCGAGGTCGCGGGCGGTGAACGCCTGCGTGTAGGTCTCGGGGCGGCCCACCGCGTCGATGACGACATCGGCGCCGAAGCCGCCGGTGAACGCCTGGATGGCGGCGACCGGGTCTTCGCCCCGCGAGTTCACCGTGTGCGTCGCGCCGAAGCGCTTCGCCTGCTCGAGCTTGGCATCGTCGATATCGACGGCGACGATGGTCGTCGCGCCGGCGAGCTGCGCCCCCGCGATCGCCGCCGTACCGACACCGCCGCACCCGATGACCGCGACCGACTCGCCGCGCTGCACCTCGCCGGTGTTGATGGCGGCGCCGATGCCCGCCATGATGCCGCAGCCGAGGAGCCCCACCGCGGCCGCGTCCGAATCCTCGTCGATCTTCGTGCACTGCCCCGCAGCGACGAGCGTCTTCTCGGCGAACGATCCGATGCCGAGCGCCGCCGAGAGCTCCGTGCCGTCCTCGAGCGTCATCTTCTGCGACGCGTTATGAGTGGCGAAGCAGTACTGCGGCTGCCCCTTGCGGCAGGCCCGGCACTGGCCGCAGACGGCGCGCCAGTTCAGGATCACGCGATCGCCCACCGCGACCTCGGTCACCCCCTCGCCGACGACCGCGACCCGCGCGGTCGATTCGTGGCCGAGCAGATACGGGAACTCGTCGCCGATGCCGCCCTGCTGATAGTGGTAGTCCGTGTGGCAGACGCCGCAGGTGAGCACGTCGACGACGACCTCCCCCGGGCCGGGCTCGGGCACGACGATCGTCTCGATCGTCGCGGGTGCGCCCTGTTCGCGCACGACGACGCCCTGCACTCGATAGACCATTCACGGCTCCTTCCGAAAGCGGTTCGCGCCGTACGGCGCTGGACTCCCTCCACACTATCGGCCCGCGGCTCCGGATACTCGGCGCCGCCCGTGTGGGAAGGACCTGCCGAAGGGCAGGCTGGTGGGCGACCCCGTTGACAGCCTCGACGGTCGCGAGTACTCCTGAGGTATGCCCACCCGACTCCTCTCCATCGGCACCGCCGTACCCTCGGCGAGGCTCGACCAGGCTGAGACGCGCGGCTTCTTCGTCTCGCAGCCCGGCGTCGACCGTCTGACGGCGCGGTTGATCGGCACGGTGTTCGACCATTCGGCCATCGACGGCAGATACTCGGTCATCGGCGGCGCCGGCGCGCGGGAGCCCCTCTTCGCCGACGCCGACGACACGCTGCTCACGCCCTCCACCGGCGCGCGCAATGCGCTGTATCGCCGCGAAGCGCCTGCCCTGTTCGCGGCGGCGGCGCGGGCCGCGGTCTCCGAGGCGGGCGTCGAAGCCGCCGATATCACCCATGTGATCACGGCTTCGTGCACCGGCTGCTTCGCCCCCGGCCCGGATTACCTCCTGGTGAGAGAGCTCGGGATCCCTCCCTCGGCCGAGCGCACCCACATCGGTTTCATGGGCTGCGCCGCCGCCTTCCCCGCTCTGCGGACCGCCGCTCGTGCCTGCGAGGCCGCGGAGGGCGCCGTCGTGCTGGTGGTGTGCGCCGAGCTCTGCTCGATCCACATCCGTTCTTCCTCGGATCCCGAGCAGATCGTCGCCTCCGCCGTGTTCGGCGACGGGGCCGCTGCCGCCGTGCTGACATCGGGCGCCCCGAGGGCCGAGGCTCCGCTTCTCGAGGTCGGCGCGTTCGCGACAGGGATCACCTCCGAGGGCGAGCAGGACATGGACTGGACGATCGGGGATCAGGGCTTCGAGATGCGGCTGACCGCCGAGGTGCCGCGCATCATCGGCCGGGAGATCGCGGAGGCGGTCGGCGCCATGATCGGAGCGGATGCGGGAGCCCTCGTGGACGGCTGGGCGGTGCACCCCGGCGGCCGCAGCGTGCTGGACCGGGTCGAGTCGGGGCTCGGCCTCGACCGCTCCGCACTGGACCATTCCCGGGCGGTGCTGCGCGATCACGGCAATATGTCGAGCGCCACGATCCTCTTCATCCTCCGGCGCTTCCTGCACGACGATGCTCTCGCGGACGGCAGCCGCGTCGCGGGCCTCTGCTTCGGGCCCGGGCTCACGATCGAAACGGCGCTGTTCACGCGTCGCGCCGAGGGCGGCGGGCGCCGTATCGCACCCGCCGATGCGGGCGCTGCATGAACCTGGCCGAGCGCGACGCCCGGCTCGCTGAGCTGATGGACGACCCGGCCTGCGATCCCGAGCGGCTGCGTCGCACCCTACGGCGCTTCGGGGTCGTGAACCGCGCGGTCTCCAGTTGGGGGTCGGTCTACCGCTCGCATCTGCGCCCGGTGCTCGCGGCGCTCGACGGCCCCGCCCGCATGCTCGACATCGGCAGCGGCGGCGGTGACGTCCTGCGCCGCATCTCGCGCCTCGCTCTGCGCGACGGCTTCCGTATCGAGGCGCTCGGGATCGACCCCGACCCCCGCGCGCTCGGAGCGGCGCGTGCGGGGCGACCCGTGGCGGGGCTCTCGTTCCGCGAGACCCGCAGCCGGACGCTGGTGGAGCACGGGGCCCGCTTCGACATCGTGATCTCGAATCATCTGCTGCATCATCTGGACGACGACGCCTTCCGGGAGCTGCTGAGCGATTCGGCCGTGCTCGCGACGCGGCTCGTCGTGCACTCGGACATCGCCCGCAGTCGCACGGCGTATCTCGCCTTCGCCGCGGCCGTCACCCCGATCGCACCGGGCAGCTTCCTGCGCGTCGACGGGCTGCGGAGCATTCGGCGCAGCTATACGCTGCCGGAGCTGGAGCAGCGGCTCCCTGCGGAGTGGCGTGCGGAGAGCCCGGGCCCCTTCCGGCTGCTCGCCGTGCATCGCGGCGCTTCGGAAGAACGGCAGGAGGGCCGGTAGCGGACGGCTCCCGGAGACGACTCCTCTCAGTCCTCGTCCCACCCCAGTTGCGGCGCGCTGCCCCGCTCGCGGAACACGAACTGCGACGGCGGCCTGCGCTCGCGGCTCGACCAGTCGATCACGGGCCGCTGCGAGGTATCGGGGACGTAGCCGATGCGGTACAGCGCCATGAGCTCGAGATCGTCCGGGATCTCGAGCATCTCGGTCAGCCGCGCCCACTGTTCCGGGACCTCCATCGGGAACGAGATGAACTGGATCCCCATGCCGAGTTCCACTGTCGTGAGCCAGACGTTCTCCATGGCCGCCCCCAGGCTGAACTGGCAGTAGAAGTCGGCCAGGTGATGCGCCGTGCGCTCCCTGCGGTCGAGCATCGCACCGAGGATCAGCGGCGAACCCGCGACGAGCCTGCGGTTCTCCTCGCCGAGCGTCTGCGGCACGCGCAGCATGCGCATCATCCCGACCCCCGATTTCGTGAATACCGCGCGTGTGAACGGCCGCAGCGCCGAGGGCAGCTTGTCGAAGTACATGCCCGAGCGGTGCTCCGCCATCTCCTCCGCGCTGAAGCGGAAGTGCCGCTTGTACCGCTCGAAGAACGACCCCTCGGAGATGACGGCCGTCATCGATTCCCCGCTGATACGGGCGATCGTGTCGATAGTGGAGCGATCCTCGATGATCAGGAACCGCCACGGCTGGCTGTTGAACTGGGAGGGTGCCGCAGCGGCGGCCCTGATGAGGAGCCGCTGATGCTCCTGCGTCACGGATTCGGGCAGGAACGGCCCGTTCGTGGTGCGACGGCCGAAGAGAACGTCGAGGAATTGCATACGGGGCTCCAGGGGTCGGGATTCGGGGATCTGCGCGGGCGCCGGCCTATCCCGGGCGCGCCGACCAGAGCGCGAGGGCGGCGATGTAGCAGGGGGCTGCGAGCAGTCCGAGCGCGACGTGCCGGCGCGGGTGCCGCGCCACAGGGGCGGTGACGAACGGCAGCAGCGCGAGCGGCACGAGCGCCGCCAGCAGCAGCATGCCCCGCACCCAGGCCTGCGGGAACGAGAACACGGCCGCGGCCGCAGTCAACGCGCAGGTGACGATGAACAGGCGCGCGTGCCAGCTGCGCCGAATGCGGCGGCCCCGCATGCTCAAGGTGCCGACCGTGACGGTCGCGGCGTACGAGAGCACTGCGAGCGGCACCCACGGCGCACCGCGGGTGAGCCACAGCCCGATCCATGACAGGGAAGAGGGATCCGAGTCGGCCATGCCCCTCCCTCCCCGGGCGGGGCCGTACGGCATCGCCCGACGGGTTCGACGGTACCCGCGCGCCTGCTTCCCCGCAACGGGTCGCGCGGGCGGGATCGGCGACCCGTTCGCACCGCGCATCCTGGGGCCGGCCCGCGTCAGACCGCGGCACTCCACCGGGCCGCGGGATCTCGTCGCTCCGTTCTAGCCGATGGTCTCCGAGAGTTCGAGCCAGCGCTCCTCGAGGCTCGCGACCTCGTCTTCGAGGGCCGTGATCTTGGCCATCTCGAGGTTGAGCAGCTGGTAGTCGGTCTGGTCCAGGGCAGCGAGGCCGTCGCGCGACTTCGCGATGTCGGCCTGCAGGCGCTCCATCTTGCGCTCCACGGCAGAGAGCTCCTTCTCGGCGGCGCGCAGCTGGGCGCCGCCGAGCGCGGGGCCCGACCGAGTCGCCGACGCCGACGGGGACGATGCGGCGGCCTCGGTCGCTCCGGCGCGCGCGGGGGCATCGGCCGCGGCCCGCTCCTCGGCCGCCCGCAGCTCGAGATACTGATCGACCCCGCCGGGCAGGTGCCGCAGGCGGCGACCCAGGATCGCGTACTGCTGGTCGGTGACGCGTTCGAGGAAGTACCGGTCGTGCGACACCACGATGAGGGTGCCGGGCCACGAGTCGAGCAGATCCTCCATCGCGGCGAGCATGTCGGTGTCGAGGTCGTTCGTCGGCTCGTCGAGGATGAGCACGTTGGGCTGATCGAGCAGGATGAGCAGCAGCTGCAGGCGCCGCTTCTGCCCTCCCGACAGGTCCTTCACCGGAGTCGAGAGCTGGGCGCTCGTGAACCCCATGCGCTCGAGCAGCTGGCCCGGGGTGAGCTCCTGGGCCTTCGACCCGCTGCCGACCGTGAAGCTCGTGCGCAGCCGGCCGATGACGACGCGCACCGGCTCGTTCAGGTGCTCCTCGAGCTCGTCGAGGCGCTGGGTGAGCGTGGCGATCTTCACGGTCTTGCCGTGCTTCACGCGGCCTGCGGTCGGCTGCACGTCGCCCGAGACGAGGCCGAGCAGCGTCGATTTGCCGGCGCCGTTGACGCCGAGGATGCCGGTGCGCTCGCCCGGCGCGAGGCGCCACTCGACGTCTTCGAGCACGACGCGTTCGGCGCCGGTCGCGGCATCGGTGTACGCCACGCCGGCGTCGACGAGGTTGACGACCTCCTTGCCGAGGCGGGCGACCGCCATCGACTGCAGCGAGACGGCGTCTCGGATCTCGGGCACATCGGCGATGAGCGCGTTCGCGGCGTCGATGCGGAACTTGGGCTTCGCGGTGCGCGCGGGGGCGCCGCGGCGCAGCCAGGCCAGCTCCTTGCGCGCGAGGTTCTGGCGCTTCTGCTCGATGACGGCGGCCTGGCGGTCGCGCTCGACCCGCTGCAGTATGTAGGCCGCGTATCCGCCCTCGAAGGGCTCGACGATGCGGTCGTGCACCTCCCAGGTGGCGGTGCAGACCTCGTCGAGGAACCAGCGGTCGTGGGTCACGACGAGCAACGCGCCCTGCCCCGCGGGCCAGCGGCGCTTCAGGTGCGCGGCGAGCCAGGCGATGCCCTCGACGTCGAGGTGGTTGGTCGGCTCGTCGAGGAAGAGCATCTCGGAGTCGCCGACGAGTAGCCGGGCCAGGGCGACGCGGCGGCGCTGCCCGCCCGAGAGCGCGTCGACCGGTGCGTCCCATGGCAGATCCGAGACGAGCCCCTCGAGCACGTCGCGGGTGCGCGCGTCGCCCGCCCACTCGTACTCGGGCCGGTCGCCGACGATCGCGTGCCCGACGGTCTCGCCCGCGTCGAACACGTCGGCCTGGTCGAGCACGCCGATCGTCGTGCCCGAGCGCTTGGTCACGCGCCCGCCGTCGGGCTCGCGGCGGCCCGCGAGCATCATGAGCAGCGACGACTTGCCGTCGCCGTTGCGGCCGACGATGCCGATGCGGTCGCCCTCGGCGACGCCGAGCGTCACGGAATCGAAGACGACTTTGGTCGGAACCTCGAGATACAGGCCCTCGGCCCCCAGAAGATGTGCCATAACCTCTCCAGTCTATGCCGGGCTCGGGCGAGGCTTCACCGAGCGCTGCGGCTGCCGCATCGCGGAAGTTCGGGTCATGGGCTCCCTATGCGCCCCCGAACTGTGCCAGAGTGTCGACTATGGCATCCGCGTCCCTCCCCCTGCGCATCGTGCTCGCCGTCATCGCGGTCGCGACCGGCGCCGCGCTCATCCTCGCACCGCTCGCGCCGCACGAGACTGCGGTGATCGCGGGGGTCGGCTTCGCGATCGTCGGCGTCGCGCTGCTGCTGCGCGCGCACCGAGACCGCGAGATCACGCGGGCTGCGCTGTTCACAGCGCGCATCGTGGGCGCGGTCATGATCGCGGCCGGCGCGGTCGTCGCGGTCGTGCCCGCCCTCGGCGCGACCTGGGTGGCGTTCCTCATCGCGGCGTCCGTCGTCGTGCACGGACTGCTCTCGGCCCTGCGCGCGCTGCGCGGCGATTCGCCGTACCGCGCCGCCGAGATCATCACGGCCGCCGCCGGCATCGTCTTCGGCCTACTGGCGTTCACCTGGCCGGTGCTGACGCTCACGATGTTCCGCTTCGCCGTGGGCGCCTGGTTCGTGTTCGTCGGTCTGCGTCTGCTCTTCGAACTACTCGTTCGACAGGGATCATCCCGTACCCGTGCCGGCTCGAACGCCGATGGGCGGGCTGTTCCCTCGGCACCCCGCCGCTGGGCCCGCGGGATCGGCGCCGGGGTCGCGCTCGCCACCGCCCTGCTGCTCGCCGCGGGCAGCGCGGTGCTGCTCGGAGGCGCCCGCCTCCCCGAACCCGACGCGTTCTACACCGCGCCGGCGGAGGTGCCCGAGGAGCCGGGCATGCTCATCCGCTCCGAGCCGCTCACGACTGGGGTGCCGTCGGGGGCGCAGGCCTGGCGCATCCTCTACACGACGACGCACCCCGACGGATCGCCCGCGGTGTCGAGCGGCACCGTCATCGCTCCCGCCTCCCCCGGCGCAGCGCCGCTGCCGCTGCTCACCGTCGCGCACGGCACCACCGGCGTCGTGCCGAAGTGCGCGCCGTCGCTGAGCGCCGCGCCGTTCGCCGACGGCGCGGGCACCGCCCTCGCCGAGATGGTCACGGAGCACGGCTGGGTCGCGGTCACCTCCGATTACATCGGTCTCGGCACCTCGGGCCCCCATCCGTACCTCGTCGGCGACGCCGAGGCGCGCAATGTGCTCGACGCCTCGCGCGCCGTGCAGCAGTTCGATCGAATCAGCACGACGACCGAGACGGTGGTGTGGGGCCATTCCCAGGGCGGCCAGGGCGCGCTCTGGACGGGCCAGATCGCCGCCGACTACGCGCCCGAGCTCACGATCAAGGGGGTCGCGGCGTTCGCCCCGGCAGCCGACCTGTACGGGCTCGCCGAAGCCGATAAGGACGACGCTGCGGGCAAGACGGTGTCGGCGTACATCGCGTCGACCTGGAACAAGCTCTACCCCGAGCTCGAGCTCGAGCAGCACCTGACGCCGGGCTCGGCCGGCGGCGTCGACCGCATCCAGGGCCTCTGCTTCAACGGGCGCGACGTGCTCGGTGCCGTCGTCTCGGGCACGCAGATCCCGAACCAGGTGTTCCCCGATCGCCTGCTCGACGGCCCGTTCGGCGACGAGCTCAAGGCGCAGGAGCCGGTCGGGCCGTGGCCCGCTCCCGTGCTGGTAGCGCAGGGGCTCGCCGATCCTCTCGTCAAGCCCGAGATGCAGCTCGACTGGGTGCAGGCGCGCTGCACGGCGGGCGAGCAGATCGACTACCGCACCTACCCGGGGCTCAGCCACAATACGCTCGTAGCGGCCGATTCGCCGCTGACGCCCGAGATCGTGCAGTGGACGCTCGACCGCTGGGGCGGCGAGCCCGCGACGCCCGACTGCTCCGATCTGCCGAACTCGGTCGCCGACTGAGCGGCCCGCCGCCTATCGACCCGCGCTCAGACGCTGCAGCAGCCGCCGCCGCAGCAACCGCCCGCCGCATCGCTCTCGCCGAGCAGGTTGAGGATCTCGCGGGTCTCGGCGTCGGCGAACGACGCCGCGCCCTCCGAGAAGAACGGCGTCTCGGCCTCGTGGTGTTCGGACTGCATCGCCGCCGATGCCATCGGCGCCTCGGTGCGGGGCGCGTTCGTGGTGTCGCTCATGGGGTGTCCTTTCGAATGGAGCGGTCGGGGCCGGTGCGTTCAGGAGGCCCGGGCCGGGTCGGGGACGTCGCCGCGCGCGATGCCGAGCACCTGCTCGAGCACTCCGGCGAAGGCTTCGGCCGGCTGCGCGCCCGAAACGCCGTACTTCTGATCGAGTAGGAAGAATGGTACACCCGTGATGCCGAGGCCGCGGGCGCGGGCGATGTCCCGCTGCACGGCCTCGCCGAAGGCCTCGTCGTCGAGGGCGCTGCGCACCTCGTCGGCGTCGAGACCCGCCTCCGCACCGAGGCGGGCGAGCGCATCGGCGCTCGACATGTCCTCGCCCTCGGCGAAATAGGCGCGGAAGAGCCGCTCGAGCACGGCCGCCTGCACGCCCTCGCGCTTGGCGAGGTGCAGCATGCGGTGGGCGCGCTGCGTGTTCGCGTGCTTCACCCGCGCGAAGTCGAACACGATGCCCTCGGCCGCGGCCATCTGCGTCATCTCGCCGAGCATCTGCTCGACCCGGTCGGCGGGCATGCCCTTGTGCCGCACCAGGAAGTCGATCTCGCTGCCGCTGAAATCGAGGGGCGTGTCGGGGGCGAGCTCGTAGCTGTGGCTCTCGACCTCGATCTCGACGTCGGGGTGCTGCTCTCGGAAGGCGGCGACGCCGGCCTCGAAGCGGTGCTTGCCGATGTAGCACCAGGGGCAGGCGATGTCGGACCAGATATCGACGCGGATCTTGTCATTCACACTCGGTGCAGCGCACGGGGGCGCGCCGCTATTCCCGTGCGCTGGGATCCGGATGCACATCGGTTCCCCGAAGTCGCGCTCGAGCGCCGCTTCGAAAGCCTCCGCGAAGCGCTCGGCGTTCGCGGGTGCAACGCCGCGGCCCGAGCCGGCATTCCGCCGCGCGCGTCAGGCCGCGCGGTTCCAGGCTTCGACGAACGCGCGATACCCCGGATGGTCGGCGTAGGCGTCATCAGCCGCCGGCCGCAGCTGCGACGCCGCGGTGACGCAGAGCGTGCTGGCGGAGTACGAGAAGATGCAGACCCAGTCCTCGTCGTCCGCCGCGGCCTCGAGCGCCGGCGCGAAGCGACCGAAGTCGCTTCCGGCGACGTCGTCGGCCGCGGTCATCTCCACCCGGCCGGCGACGATGGAGACGGCGTCGACGCCGTTCGCCCGCTTGAGCTCGACGGCGGATCCCACACGATCGCCCAAGGAGCCGGGGGCGGCGAACACCTCGAGACTGCCCGCGGTGCGGCCGGCCTGCCCCTCCGGGCCGAGCACCTGCACGGCGATGGTGGAGAAGACCTGTGCCTCGGGCATCGCGTCGAGCTTCTCCGCGACGGGGAGCGCGTCGTCGAGCGAGCGCACCGCGACGCGCAGCGTGCTGGCGACCGCTTCGGTGCGTGCGATGCGTGCGGCAGTCCCGTCATCGAGCCTCGCGAGCAGGTCCCTGGCCCGTTCGCCGTCGGTGCCGGGGTCGATGCGCAGCGCATCGCTGCTCACCGTGACTTCCATGCCGACACCCCCGGCCAGGCGTTCGGCGACGGCCTGGGCGTCGGCGACCGCGCTCTCGTCGCGCACGCGCAGTTCCAGGGTGTCCGGGGTCGCCGAGAGCCAGAGCAGCTCTGCTTCGCGGCCGACGGCAGCGCTGACGGCCTCCGCCGCGCGTACCCAGGCCCCGTACTCCCCCTTCAACCGCACGTCTTCGGTCTTCGAGACGATCTCGAAATCGACGCCGCGATCGGCCGTGGGGCCGGAGGCGCTCGCATCCGTCTCCGCTCCCGTCTCCGCGGAGGCGAGTTCTGCGGCGAGACCGGGGAGTTCGGCGGCGAGCGCGAAGACGTCGCGCCCCGTCTCGACGGTGAACCAGAGCCACGCCAGATCGGCCTCGACGATGCGATCGTCGGTCTTCATGCGACCGACGACGCCGAGCATGCGCTCGTTGGCCGCGGCATCGGACGAGACCGGGAAGTCGATGCCGTCCGACTCGATGCCGAGCCACGAGACGACCGAGTGGGAGGCCTGGTAGGCGCCCATGCGATCGACGAGATCGCGCAGCTCGGCTTCGTCGAGCCCCGCGACCGTCACGACGGTGCCGCTGAAGTATCCCGACCAGGGCAGCGTATTGTGCTCGCCGAGATCCATCGTTGCGATGGCCGGGTCGGAGGCGAACTCGGCGCGGAACGCGTCGGCCCCGGCGCTGCCGGCGTTGACCGTGGCGCAGCCGCTCAGCGCGAGCGCCGCCGCGAGCACGGAACCGCAGAGCATCGAGCGCATGCGCCGGGAGATCATGCCTCGATGATCCTCGCACCGGGCACCGGGCCGGTCGCGGTGAGCGCCCGCACCCCCCGGCGCGTGAACACGCTGCGGAGCTCGGCGGCGGACTGCGCGTCGTCGACGAGGAACGCCACGGTCGGGCCCGACCCCGAGACGATGCCCGCGAGCGCGCCGAGCGATTCCCCGAGTTCGAGGAGTTCGAGCAGACCGGGGGCGAGTTTGAGCGCCGCGGCCTGGAGATCGTTGTGCATGGAATCCGCGAGCGATTCGGCGTCGCCGATGCGCACTGCCTGCAGCACCGCCGTATCCACCTTCACGGTCTCGGGCTGCGGGCCGAGCGCGCCGCGGTTCGCATCGCGGTGCTGGTCGAGGGCGCTGTAGACGACGGGTGTGCTGAGCCCCGCGTCCGAGAGCGCCAGCACCCAGTGGAAAGCGCCCTTCGCGAGCGCCGGGCTGAGTTCATCGCCCCGGCCGGTACCCACCGCGGTACCGCCCTCGAAGGCGAACGGCACATCGGCCCCCAGTTCGGCCGCGAGCGGCAGCAGGCCCGCGCGGCCGAGCCCGGTGCCCCAGAGCTCATCGCAGGCGAGCAGAGTGGCGGCCGCGTCGGCCGAGCCGCCGCCCATGCCGCCGGCGATCGGCACCCGCTTGAGCACGGTCAGCGATACGCCGCCCGGATAGCCCGTGCGTTCGGCGAGCAGCAGCGCGGCGCGCATCGCGAGATTGGTCTCGTCGGTCGGCAGCCCGGTCGAATCGATGGGGCCCACGAAGCGCAACGAGAAATCGTCGGCCGGCTCGGCGGTCACCTCTTCGCAGAGCGAGACGGCCTGGTAGAGCGACGCGACATCGTGGTACCCGTCGCGCTGCAGCGCGCCGACGCGGAAGAACACGTTGATCTTCCCAGGTGCGCGAACGGTGACCGATCGTCGCTGCTTCGTCCCCATGGGTCCACGCTAGCGCAACGGCACTCGCGAAGATGACATGCGCGTTCAGGCGCGCGCGGCCGCGGCTCTCGCGATCGCGAGGAAGTCGAGCACGCCGAGCTGTTCGGCGCGCAGCGTGGGGTCGATGCCCGCCGCTTCGAGCGTCGCCACCACGGCGCCGATGGGCCCGAGCACCGCCTGCAGCGACTGCCGCAGCATCTTGCGGCGCTGGGCGAACGCCGCGCCCACGAGCTCGAACACGACCACGCGCTCCGCTTCCGTGCCGAGCGGCTGCGGCGCGCGCTCGTAGCCCACGAGCACCGAGTCGACCCCCGGCACGGGCCAGAAGATGCGCCGGCTCACGCTGCCCGCGATGCGCCAGTCGCCGTACCAGGCGGCCTTCGCGCTCGGGGCGCCGTACTCCTTCGACCCGGGCCGTGCCGCGATGCGGTGGCCGACCTCGGCCTGCACCATGACGAGGCCGCGATCGAGGTCGGGGATGAGCTCGAGCAGGTGCATGAGGATCGGCACTGACACGTTGTAGGGCAGGTTCGCGACGAGTGCGGTCGGCGGCACCGGCAGCCCGGCGAGATCGGTGCTCGAGACGTCGAGCGCGTCGCTGCGGATCACCCGGAATCGCGCTTCGGCCCCGGGCTGCATCGCCCGCACGGTGGCCGGCAGTTCGGCGGCGAGGCGGTGGTCGATCTCGACCGCGGTGACATCCGCGCCCGTTTCGAGGATGCCGAGGGTCAGCGATCCGAGCCCGGGGCCGATCTCGATCACGCCGGAGCCCGCTTCGACCCCCGCGAGACGCACGATCTTGCGCACGGTGTTCGGATCGATCACGAAGTTCTGGCCGAGCTTCTTCGTCGGCGAGACGTCGAGGCGCTCGGCGAGCTCCCGCACCTCCGAGGGGCCGAGCAGGCCCGACCCGTCGCCGTCGCTCATGCCGCCGACTCCTCGAGGCCTTCGTCCCACGAGCCGTAGACCTTCTCGGTGTTCTTCGCGAGCTGCGCGCAGAGCTCGTCGACGTCGGTATCGAGGGTCTCCGCCATGCGGCGCACCGTGTGGGGCAGCAGATAGGGCGCATTGGGCCGGCCGCGGAACGGCTCGGGCGTCAGGAACGGGGCATCGGTCTCGACGAGCACGAGCTCGGGCTTCGCGACCGAGAGCGCCTCGCGCAGGGCCGGGGCGTTCTTGAACGTCATGGTGCCCGCGAACGACATGTACCAGCCGTGATCGTTGCAGATGCGCGCGAGCTCGGCATCGCCCGAGAAGCAGTGGAACACGGTGCGCGCGGGCGAACCGATGCGCTTCAGCGTCGCGACGACCTCGTCATGGGCGTCCCGGTCGTGGATCTGCATGGCGATGCCGTTCGCCTTCGCGATGTCGATGTGCGCCTCGAACGATTCGATCTGCGCCTCGCGGCCGTCTTCGCCCGTGCGGAAGAAGTCGAGCCCGGTCTCGCCGACGGCGCGCACGCGCGGCTGCGCTGCGAGCCTCGCGATCTCCGAGAGCTGCGCCGAGAGCAGCCCCTGGTCGAAGAGCTTCGGCGCCTCGTTCGGATGCAGCGCGACCGCGGCGAGCACGCGCGGGTCGGCCGCAGCGAGCGCCGCGCTCCAGCGGCTGGTCTCGAGGTCGGTGCCCACCTGCACGACGCCGCGCACGCCGACGGCGGCCGCTCGATCGAGCGATTCGACGGGGTCCAGCACGTCGAGTCCGTCCTCGAACTCGAGATGGGTGTGGTTGTCGTAGAGCGGCACGGCGAGCGGTTCGGGGTTCGCCGGCCGCGTCAGGTCGCGCGCGCCGCTCCTCTCGGAGCCGGTCTGCCGCTTGCGCAGCCCGCCCGCGGGCGGGGCCGGGGCGGCTCCGCCCTGCCCGGTCGTCGCCATGCTCACTTGCCCTCGGTCGCCGTGTCGATGCGCGGGAAGAGCACGTCGAGCGCCTGCTGCGACGTGCCGGCTGCGAGGCGGCCCCAGGTACCGGAATCGCGCAGCGGCCGGTCGGCGAGCGCGCCGAGCGTCGCCTCCGCACCGAGCGCGGTCCAGAGCTTCGCGGTCGCGACGGGCAGCACCGGCGAGAGCAGCTCGGCGAGCACGCGCAGGCCCTCGGTCGCGGTGTAGAGCACGGTGCCGAGCCGGGCGGCGTTCGCCTCGTCCTTCGCGAGCGCCCACGGCTGCTGCTCCTGCACGTAGCCGTTGAGCGCGTCGACGAGCTCCCAGATCGCGGCGATCGCCTCGTGGATGGCGAACTCCTCGATCTTCGCGTCGGCGCGACCGGCGACGCTCGCGGCGAGCTCGCGGATCGCCGCATCGGACGGCTGCTCGGGGCCGGCCTCGGGCACGCTGCCGCCGAAGTACTTCGCGTTCATCGCGAGCACGCGGCTGGCGAGGTTGCCGAAGCCGTTGGCGAGCTCGGCCTGGTAGCGGGCCGACAGATCCTCCCAGCTGAAGGAGCCGTCATGCCCGAAGGCGATCGCGCGCATAAAGTAGTAGCGGAAGGCGTCCGAGCCGAAGGTGTCGGTGATCTCGTTGGGGGCGATGCCCGTGAGCTTCGACTTCGACATCTTCTCGCCGCCGACGAGCAGCCAGCCGTGCGCGAAGACGTGCTTCGGCACTTCGAGCCCCGCGGCCATGAGCATGGCGGGCCAGATCACGGCGTGGAAGCGCAGGATGTCCTTGCCGACGATGTGGTTCGCGGGCCAGCGGCGCGCGAACTCCTCGGCGTCCGAGCCGTACCCGGTCGCGGTGACGTAGTTCAGCAGGGCGTCGAACCAGACGTAGGTGACGTGCGATGCGTCCCACGGGATCGGAATGCCCCAGTCGAACGAGGTGCGCGAGATCGAGAGATCCTCGAGCCCCTGCTGCACGAAGGCGATGACCTCGTTGCGCGCGCTCGCTGGCTGCACGAAGTCGGGGCGCTCCTCGTAGAGCGCGAGCAGGCGCTCCTGGAACGCGCTCATCTTGAAGAAGTAGTTCTTCTCCTGCAGCAGCTCGAGCGGCTTGGAGTGGATCGCGCAGACCTTCTCGCCCGCGAACGCGCCCTCGCCGTCGACGATCTCGTTCTTCGGCTTGAACTCCTCGCAGCCGACGCAGTAGAGCGCCTCGAATTCGCCCGCGTACACGTGGCCGTCGTCGTGCAGCTTCTGCAGGAACTTCGCGACGCCCTCCTCGTGCCGGGCGTCCGTGGTGCGGATGAAGTCGTCGTTCGAGATGTCGATCGTGTCGAGCAGCGGCTTCCAGGCGCTCTCCACGAGACGGTCGGCCCACTCCTTCGGCGCCACGCCGTTCGCGGTCGCGGTCCGCAGGATCTTCTGCCCGTGCTCATCGGTGCCGGTGAGGAACCAGGTGTCGTCGCCCGCCTGGCGGTGCCATCGGGCGAGCACGTCCGCGGCCACCTCCGTGTACGCATGCCCGATGTGGGGCGCGTCGTTCACGTAGAAGATGGGGGTCGTGAGGAAGAACGAATCCGAAGCCATGGATTCCATTCTATTGCGAACCGCCGGGCGGCCGGGACCGCATTACGCGGCGGTGATCTCGGCTTCGATGCGCACCGGGAAGTTCACGGAGTTCGCGATGAAGCAGTGCTGGTGCGCGGCATCGTGGGCCGAGAGGGCCGCATCGATCATCGAGGGATCGGCCACGGTCACCCGGGGGCGCAGCACGACCTCGGTGAAGCGGCCCCCGAGCCCCTCCTGCATGATCGTGCCGGCCGCATCGTCGGTATACGCGGTCACGACGACGCCCGCCCGCACCGCCATGTGCAGGTACGAGAGCATGTGGCACTGCGCGAGCGCGCCGATGAGCAGCTCCTCCGGGTTCCAGCGATCCCTGTCGCCGTGGAACACCCGGGCCGCCGACGCCTCGATCGTCTGCCGCAGCGCCCCCGAGAGCTCGAGCTCGCGGCCGTAGTCGCGGAACCCGCTCGTGCCGGTGCCGCGGTTGCCCCGCCACTCGACGGTGGCCTCGAAGACGTGCTCATCGCGCATGCCCTTCAGCGTAGTCCTCCGTGCTCCGCGCGTCAGCCGGACGCTCGTTGCGCGCCAGCCGGACGCTCGTTGCGCGTCGGCCGGACGCTCGGAGCCTGTCCGTCGCCGTCGGCGCGCAGGGCGCCGCTCTGCAGAAGCGCCCTGCCGGGAGTAAGATCGAGCGTATGAGCGAAGCGACCGTTACCGAATCCACTATCCCCCAGGAGCGTCTCGTCGTCACCGAGATCCCCGGGCCGCGCTCACGAGAGATCCACGCCAGGCGCCAGGCCGTCATCCCCCCGGGAGTGCACAGCGTCATGCCGGTCTACATCGAGAGCGCGCACGACTCGATCCTCGTCGACGTCGATGGCAACCGCATCATCGACGTCTGCGGCGGCATCGGCGTCACCACGATCGGCCACACCGACGACGCGGTCGTCGCGGCGGCCCGCGAGCAGCTGGGCAAGGTCACCCACACGCTGTTCACCATGACCCCCTACGAGCCCTACGTGCAGGTCGCCGAGCACCTCGCGAAGCACGTGCCCGGCTCGACCCCCGAGAACCCGTACAAGACGCTGCTGATGAACTCGGGCGCCGAGGCCGTCGAGAACGGCGTCAAGATCGCCCGCAAGCACACCGGCCGCCCGGGCGTCGCGGTGCTCGAGCACGCCTACCACGGCCGCACCATGCTCACCAGCAGCATGAACCACAAGGCCGCGCCGTACGCGCTCGGCTACGGCCCGCGCGCCGGCAACATCTACAAGGCGCCGAACTCGTACCCGCTGCACGACGGCCTGACCGGCGAGGAAGCGGCGAAGCGCACCATCGCCCACCTCGAGAAAGTCGCGGGCGCAGAAGACCTCGCCTGCCTCGTGGTCGAGCCCATCCAGGGCGAGGGCGGGTTCATCGTCCCGGCCGACGGCTACCTGCCGGCGCTCGCCGCCTGGTGCCGCGAGAACGGCATCGTCTTCATCGCCGACGAGGTGCAGGCCGGCATGGCGCGCACCGGCACCGTCTTCTCGATCGAGCAGTTCGGCGTCGAGCCCGACATCGTGCTCTCGGCGAAGGGCATCGCGGGCGGCCTCCCCCTCTCGGGCATCACCGGCCGCGCCGAGATCATGGACAAGTCGCAGCCCGGCGGTCTCGGCGGCACCTTCGGCGGCAACCCCGTCGCCTGCGCCGCGGCGGTCGCCGTGTTCGAGCAGATCGAAGAGCTGAACCTGCTCGCCGAGGCCAAGCGCATCGAGATGACCTTCGGGTCGGCGCTGCGCCGTCTGCAGGAGAAGCACGCGTGCATCGCCGAGGTGCGCGGCAAGGGCGCCATGCTGGCGGCCGAGTTCGTGAAGCCCGGCACCCTCGAGCCCGACACCGAGATGGTCGCGCACATCATCGATTACGCGGGCAAGCGCGGCGTGCTGCTGCTCTCGAGCGGCGTCTACAACCAGGCCATCCGCTTCCTGCCGTCGCTCAAGATGACCGACGCGCTGATCGAGGATGTCGTGAGCGTCATCGACGAGGCCATCAACGCCGCCTGATCCCTCTCGCGAATGAGCCCGCGGCCGAGTCTTCGGTCGCGGGCTCACTCATGCCTGCTGCGCTGTCCCCGCGTGCGTACGCACCGCTGCACTGCTGCTCTGGCGCGGCGTGCGGGAAAAAGTGCGGAATTCGGGGCGGATTCCGCACAAGTTCGTGCATTCGGCGCCGCTGCGCTTCGGCGGTCGCCAAGGATCGGCCAGCTGCGGGCGTGGATCGCCGACGATCAGGGCGGAGGCGCCGGCGCTCAGGCGTCGTCGAGGGTGATGCCAGCTGACTCGAGGCTGCCGGTGTCGATGACGTCGCCGACCGCGTGCACGTCGATCACGACGACCGTGACGTTGTCGCGGCCCATGTTCTCGACGGCCTCGCGCACGAGCGTGCGCGCTGCGGCCTCGGCCGTCGGCTCGGAGGCGAGGAAGTGCTGGATGCCGACCTCGGTGAGCTCCTTGGTGAGCCCGTCTGAGCACAGCAGCAGGCGCTGGCCCGGGATCAGGGCGAGCGACGTGTAGTCGGGAATCGGCGGCTCGTTGAAGCCGACCGCGCGGGTGATGACGTTCGCGTGCGGGTGCACCTCGGCCTCTTCGGGCGTGATCGAGCCCGTGTCGATGAGGTGCTGCACGACCGAGTGGTCGACCGTGATCTGGCTCAGCGCGCCCTTGAAGTACTGGTAAACGCGCGAGTCGCCGATGTTGAAGACCCGCCACGTGGGCTCCTCATCGGTGCCGATGCAGACGCCCGTGACCGTCGTGCCCGCACCGAGCTCGGTCTCGCCCACATCGAGCTCGATGTCGTCGACGGCGTCGCCGAGCATCTCGTCGATATCGGCCTGAGCGACGCTCTCGCGCCCGCCGAGCTCGGCGAGGCGGCGCACGACGGCGGCCGAGGCGACCTCGCCGGCGGAGTGACCGCCCATGCCGTCGGCGACCGCGAAGATCGGCGGCAGCACCACGTAGCTGTCCTGGTTGTTGTCGCGCCGGGTGCCGACATCGGTGAGCCCGAACCAGGAGAGTTCGATTTCGAGGTCGCTGTCGGGGCGATACCGCAGTCGCTTACGTGCTGCGTTCGCGCCGCGTACTGTCACAGTCTCCACCCCATATACACCAGAACATCCTACCCTGCCAGAGTACCGGGCAATTGCGTAATCCCGGTGACGGCGGCCGTTCAGCCGCCGTGCACGTGGGGCTTGCGGGCGACGACCACGGTGATGCCCTGTTCGCGCATGCGCGTGATGTGGCGCGTCTCGGTCGCGGCGTCGACGATGACGATGTCGAAGTCGGCGAGCGGAGCGACCGCGTGCAGCGCCCTGCGGTCGAACTTCGTGTGGTCGACGAGCAGGATGCGCTGCGCCGAGGCGGCGAACATCGCCTGTTTCACGTCGATCGTCTCGAGGTTCTGATGAAAGGCGATGTCGTCGCACACCGCGGCCGTCGAGAGGAAGCAGACATCGGCCCGCATGCGCGAGATCGCGGAGGTCGTCACACGGCCCATGAACGAGCTGCACCAGTTGTAGTACTGCCCCCCGACGCCGTGCAGCGTGATGCCGCTGGTCTCGCGCAGCTGCTCCATCGAGGTCAGCGTGTTCGTGATGACCGTGAGCGGCCGCTTCGTGCGCAGGTGCGGCAGCATGCGCACGACGGTGGTCGAATCGTCGATCATGATGGCCTGGCCGGGTTCGACGAACTCCATCGCGGCGTGCGCGATGGCCTCCTTCTCGGCGTTCTGGCGGCTCGAACGGAAGACGTCGCTCGACTCGACGAGGGAGGTCGACATCGCGGCGGCCACACCGCGGTTCTTGCGCAGCAGGCCGCGGCGTTCGAGCTCGTCGAGGTCGCGGTGGATCGTCATCGTGCTGACCTCGAAGCGCTCGGCGAGCTGCTCGATGCGCACCGCGCCCTCGGCGACCACCATCTCGGTAATCGCCTGCTGACGCTGACCCTGGCGGTTGTTGCGCTGCCCGCCCGCTTCCTCATTGCTCACGTTCGTCTCCCGTCGCCGCCGCTCAGTTCTGCGAACCGGCGATCTCATCCACGATATCGGCGAGGGCCGCGGCATCGTGCGCGAATCGGCCGAGGAAGAGCCCGTCGACGTCGCCCGCGAGCGCGCCGATCGTGCCGCGCTGCGCGCTTCCGCCGTAGATGACCGAGGCCGGCACGTGCGCGAAGTCGGTATCGAGCCAGGCGCGCAGGCGCGTACCGACGGAACGCACGTACTCGGCCGACGCCGGTTCGGCCCGGCCGATCGCCCATTCCGGTTCGTACGCGACGACGACCTCGCTGCGCTCATCGATGCTCGTGACATGCGCGAGCGCATCGGAGAGCTGGGCGATGCAGACCTCCGCCGCCTCGTCGGGCGACGTCGACTCGGGTTCGCCGACGCACATGACCGGGATCAGACCGTTGCGGAAGGCCGCGTCGAGCTTGCGCCCGATCGTCTCCGCATCCTCTCCGAAGATGCGCTTGCGCTCGGCGTGGCCGACCTCGACGTACCGGCAGCCGAGATCCGCGAGGTCGCTGCCGCTCACCGCTCCGGTGAACGCCCCGCGATCCTCCCAGTGCAGATCCTGCGCCCCCCACGAGACCGGGGTGCCCGCGAGCTCCTGCTGCACGGCGGTCATCGCGGGAAGGGAGGGCAGCGCGAAGAGGCGCACCCGCCCCTCGCGCACGGCCTCGGAGGCCCGCGAGAGCGCGGCGACGTCACGGGCCCAGGCCCGCGTACGCGCGATATCGAGGTAGAGCTTCAAGCTCACGCCGAGCAGGGCCGGGGGCCGTGCGGCCCCCGCGCCGGCGAGCAGAGCGGATTCAGGCACAGGACCCCGTCTGCTCGTACCCTTCGATCTCGGCGACCTTCGCGGCCGATGCGGAGGTCTCGTCGAACTCGTAGCCGAGCCACTCGCGTGCGAGACGGCGGGCGAGCTCGAGGCCGATCACGCGCTGGCCGAAGGTCAGCACCTGCGCGTTGTTGCTCAGCACGCTGCGCTCGACGCTGAAGCTGTCGTGCGCGGTGACCGCGCGGATGCCGGTGACCTTGTTCGCAGCGATCGCGACGCCGAGGCCGGTGCCGCACACGAGCAGCGCGCGGTCGGCTTCGCCGTCGCGCACCTTCTCGGCCGCCGCGACTGCGACGCGGGGGTAGGGCGTGTGCCCGTCGGAATCGACTCCGACATCGGTGACCGATGCCACGCGCGGATCGTTCTCCAGATCCTTCTTGAGCGCTTCCTTGTACTGGTAGCCGGCGTCATCAGCGCCGATCACGATGCGCCACTGGGCGGTCATGATTCCTCCTTCGTGTGTGAATTGTCGAGCGTCTCTGCGATCGCGCGCATGGCGTGCACGAATGAGACCGCGCCCGGGTCGGGCGTGCCGAGGCTCTTCTCCATGTGCGGCCGCGCACGTCCCATGCGCGGCAGCAGGTCTGCGGTGGCGTCGGCGGCGGATCGCGATGCCTCGACGGCGTCTCGCCAGCTCCGGCGCAGCGACGTCCCGTTCGATACCGCGCTCTCGAGCGCCTCGGCGAAGGGCACGAGGGCATCGACGAGCGTCTTGTCGCCGACCTCGGCCTTGCCGTAGCGCTGCACTTCGTCGCGCGCGGCCGACACGGCCCGCGCCACGGTGACGGCGTCGGCCGCCGACCCGCCGATGACCCGGCCCGCGGCACGCAGCCCCGCGCCCCAGAGCGCACCGGACGTGCCGCCGGCCTTGTCGGCCCATTCGTCGCCGGCGTACTCGAGCACGGTGCCCGCATCGGCGCCGGCGGCTGAGGCCTCGGCCGCCGCCGCGTCGGCCGCGTGCGATCCGCGCTGCATGCCGATACCGTGGTCGCCGTCGCCGGCGATGGCGTCGAGGCGCCCGAGCTCGTCGACCTCGCGGTCGATGACCTCGCGCACGGCGCGGATCGCCGCTGCGGCGACCTCCCCTGCACGCTCGGCTTCCGGAGTCGCGGCGGCGGCGAAGCCCGCTCCCGCCGAGACGGCGGCCGGCGCGACCGCGGCATCCTCGCCGGCCTGCTCGACGGCGCCCTTGCGGTAGGCGGCGCTGTAGGCGGGGGCGCGCCAGGCCTGCTCGAGCTCGTCATCGAGCCACATCAGCGTCAGTGACAGCCCCGCCATCTCGAAGCTGGTGGCGTACTCGCCGACCTCGGGTTCGACGGCGACGATGCCGTGCGACTCGAGCTGCTGCGCGACCGCCCGCCAGACGACGAAGAGCTCTTCGGACTTGATCGAGCCGAGGCCGTTGACGATGGCCGCCACACGGGCACCCCGCGCCTCGCCGACGCCGTCGGGCAGCTCGCCGAGCAACGAGTCGACGAAGAAGGCGCCGAGCTCATCGGCGGTCGGGATGTCGCGCATCTCGATGCCGGGCTCGCCGTGGATGCCCATGCCCACGGCCATCTTGCCGGCGGGAACGGTGAACAGGGGTTCGGTCGCGCCGGGCAGCGTGCAGCCCGAGAACGCGACGCCGATCGACCGGGTGCGCGAATTCGCGCGCTCGGCGAGGTCGGCGACTCCGTCGAGGTCGCGGCCGTGCTCCGCCGCCCATGCGGCGACCTTGAACACGGGCAGATCGCCGGCGATGCCGCGACGCTGGTGCTGCTCGCCCTGCGGGGCGGAGAAGATGTCGTCCGTCACACGCACCGTGCGCGTCGGAATGCCGCTCTCGCGCAGCCGCTCCTGCGCGAGGTCGAAGTTCAGCGCATCGCCGGCGTAGTTGCCGTAGCTCAGCAGCACACCGGCGGGGGTCGCGACGGCCTGCGCCGCCGAGAAGACCTGACGGCTGCTCGGCGATGCGAAGATATTGCCCATCGCGGCCGCATGGGCGAGGCCCGGCCCGATGAGTCCCGCGAATGCGGGGTAATGACCCGAACCGCCGCCGATGACGACGGCGACCTGGCCGTCGGGGGTGGCGCTGCGGCGGGCCGCTCCGCCCGGCACCAGGCGCACGAGCGAGGGGTGGGCCGCGGCGAAGCCTTCGGCCGACTCTTCGGCGAATGCCGCGGGGTCGTTCATCAAGTAGCTCATGATCCCTCTCCTGGGGTCGTTCGGTGGTGCCGGTCGGGCCGACGCCCGGGACGGGCAGCGCTGCGGCTGCCTCGGCCCCGGGCGTCGATCCCTGTCGAGAATCGACCGGATTATTCGGTGTAGACGAAAGGCTCGGTCATCTTGTCGACGTTGTCCTTCGTGATGAGGATGCAGTCGATGGCGATCTTCTCGGTCTCCGGCTCGGTGCCGTTCTTGATGTAGTCGTCGGCCATCTCGACGGCCTGCTTCGAGAACGTGGCGACCGGCTGCAGCACGGTGTACGCGAGCTCGCCGTTCTTGATCGCATCGACCGCGTCGGGAGCGCCGTCGAAGCCGCCGACGATCATGCCGTCGAGACGACCGGCCTCCTTCAGTGCGGCGATCGCACCGAGCGCCATCTCGTCGTTGCCCGCCATCACGCCGGTGATATCGGGGTTCGCCTGCAGCAGTGCCTGCATCTTGTCGTGGCCCTTGGTGCGATCCCAATCGGCGACCTCTTCGCCGACCTTGACGAGCTCGGGGTACTGGCTGATGACGGTGGTGAAGCCGTTCGAACGGGTCTGCGCGTTGTTGTCCGAGGGCGCGCCGAAGAGCTCGACGTAGTTGCCGGCCTCGCCCATGGCCTTGACCCACTCCTGCGCGCCGAGAGCGGCGCCCTGCGCGTTGTTCGAGACGAGCTGCGCCTTCGCGAGGCCGCTCTCGTTGATCTCGGCGTTCACGAGGAAGACGGGGATGCCGGCGGCATCGGCCTTCTTCACCGCGGCGACCGAGCCGTCGGCGTTCGCGGGGTCGAGGATGATGGCCTTGGACTTGTTCGAGATCGCGGTGTCGATCAGCGTGTTCTCGGTATTGGCGTCGCCCTTGTGGGCGCCGACGGTCGCCTCGTAGCCGAGCTCCTTGGCGGTGGCCGCGGCGATGTCGCCCTCGGTCTTCCAGTACGGGTTCGCCGGGTCGTTCACGATGATCGTGATGAGGCCGCCGGCTTCGCCGCCGTCGCCGCCCGAGCTATCGGCGCCGCCCGAGGAGCAGGCCCCGAGCCCGAAAACGAGAGCGCCCGCAGCAGCGAGGGCTGCAATAGCCTTCTTCTTCATGTGGTGTTTCCTTTCTGAGGGTGTCGGCGGCGGGTGGACCGCCGACGGGGAAGTCTGGAGCCGGCCCGCTGAGGCCGGGCTTCTGACTGGTAGTGGGGGTCAGGGGGCGGCGGGCGCCGCTGCGGGGGCCGAGGCCTTCGCCGGCTTGCGCCGACGACCGTAGTCGAGCGAGTTCAGCAGCACTGCGACGACGATGACTGCGCCGATGAAGACCATCTGCCAGTACGCCGAGACGCCGACGATGACGAGGCCGTCCGAGAGGAAGCCGATCACGAGGGCACCGAGCAGGGTGCCGCGGATGTTGCCGCTGCCGCCCATCAGCGAGGCGCCGCCGATGACGACCGCGGCGATGGCCGTCAGTTCGTAGGTGTTTCCGGCGGTGGGGCTCGCGCTGGTGAGGGTCGAGGCGAGGATCAGGCCGGCGACCGCGGCGCAGATGCCCGAGATGACGTAGACCCAGACTTTGACGCTGCGCACGGGCACGCCCGAGAGCTCGGCCGCGCGTTCGTTGCCGCCCGAGGCGTACAGCCAGCGGCCGAAGCGCGTACGGCCGAGCAGCCAGCCGAGCACGAGCGCGACGACGACCATGATAATGACGCCGATCGGGATGTTGAAGATGCGGTTGAAGCCGACCCAGTCGAAGCCCGTGTTGCCGAGCTCGTCCTTACCCGCGAGGTTGTTGATGGTGAGGCCGTTGGTCATGAGGAGGGCCGCCCCGCGCACCACGTAGAGCATGCCCAGCGTCGCGACGAAGGGGGCGACCTTGAATCGCGCGACGAGCACGCCGTTGATGAGGCCCACCAGCGCGCCGATGCCGCACGAGAGCGCGATCACGACGGGCACGTTCGGGTAGAGCGTGATGCCGAGGAAGTTGATCGGCACGCCCTGCAGCAGGTGGCCGGCGATGATCGCCGAGAACCCGAGCGTCGAGCCGACCGACAGGTCGATGCCGCCGTTCAGGATGACGAGCAGCATGCCCATGCCGAGCATGGCGTAGATGGCGACGTGCGACGCCATGATGAGGACGTTGTCGAGCGTCAGGTAGTTCGGCGAGAGCAGCGAGAACACGACGATGATCAGGATCAGCGCGAGGAATGCGCGGCCCTCGATCAGCAGCTTCGTGAAGGAGAAGCTCTTCTTCTGGGATTCAACGATCCCGGTGCTTGTTGTGGTCGTCATAGTGAGTCAATCCGTTCTGAGGCGTTATGCGGCCACGGCCTCGCCGGAGGCGGCCATGATCATGTCCTTGGTGGCGTCGGGAGTGAATTCCGCCGAGATCTCCCCGCGTCGCATCACGATGATGCGGTGGGCGATGCTCAGGCACTCCCCCACCTCCGAGGTGGAGTAGACGACGGCGACGCCTTGCTTCGCGCGATCGGCGAGCAGGCGGAAGACCTCGCCCTTCGCGCCCACATCGATGCCGCGGCTCGGCTCGTCGAGGAGCATCACCTTCGGCTCGGTCGCCACGATCTTACCGATGACGACCTTCTGCTGGTTGCCGCCCGAGAGCGCGCCGATCGGCAGTTCGGGCCCCGGGGTCTTCACCGTCACGGCCTTGATCAGGTCCTTCGCGCGGAGCTTGTCGATACCGCGCGAGATCATGCCGCGGGTCATGCTGTCGGCGAGACTCGCGAGCGTGAGGTTGCGACCGACGTCGAAGGTCTGCACGAGACCGTCGCGCTGGCGATCCTCGGGCACGAGGCCGATGCCGGCTTCGATGCGATCGGCGATCGACATGCCGAGCACCGACGCGCCCCCGAGCAGCACATCGCCGCCGGCGACGTGACCGCGGCCCGCGATCGATTCGAGCAGCTCGGTGCGGCCGGCGCCCATCAGACCGTAGATGCAGACAATCTCGCCCTCGCGGACATCGAGATCGAGCCGGTTCACGACCGCGCGCTCGGGGTTCTCGGGGTCGAGCACCGTGAGGCCCTGCACGCTCAGCACGCTCTCGCCGAACTCGTAGCCCGTGGGGGGCGAGCCGAGGTCGAAGTTGTCACCGACCATGTTCTTCACGATCCACTCGAGATCGATCTCGTCGCGGTCGCCGTGCGCCGTCATGTTGCCGTCGCGCAGCACCACGGCGAGGTCGGTGATCTCGAGCGCCTCTTCGAGGTGGTGGGAGATGTAGACGATCGCGACGCCGCGGGCGAGCAGATCCCTGATGATGCCGAAGAGCACCTCGACCTCGGCGGCCGCGAGAGCCGATGTCGGCTCGTCCATGATGAGGATGCGGGAGTTCACCGAGAGGGCGCGCGCGATCTCCACGATCTGCTGCTGGCCGACGCGCAGGTCGGAGACGAGCGTGTCGGGGGTGATCTTCAACTGCATCTCCTCGAGGAGAGCGCGAGTCTGCCGCTCCTCCTCGGCGAAGTCCACGCCGAGCGGGCCCGCGATCTCGCGGCCCATGAATATGTTGTCGCGCACCGACAGGTTCGGGGCGAGGCTGAGCTCCTGGTGGATGATCGAGATGCCGCGGTCGCGCGCATCGTTCGTCGAGGCGAAGTGCACCGGCTCGCCGTCGAGCACGATCTCGCCCGAGGTCGGCTGCTCGACGCCCGAGAGGATCTTCATGAGCGTCGACTTGCCGGCGCCGTTCTCGCCGAAGAGGGTGGTCACGGCGCCCTTGCGCACTTCGAAGTTCACGCCCTTCAGCGCACGGGTGCCCCCGTAGGTCTTCACGATGTCGCGGGCTTCGAGCACGACATCGGTCTGCGAGGCGCTCATTCGACATTCACCGCCACGGGGGTCACGAGCCAGGCGCTCGGGTTCAGCAGGGTGAACGCGCCGGTGATCTCGACGGTCTTGCCCGCGAGCGAGGCCACGTCGACGTCGCCGACGACCTGGGTCTTGACCTCGTCGTTCAGCGCGGCGGCGGCGTTCTGGAACTCGATCTGGTTCTTGAACTCGCCGAATTTGATGTCGCCGGTCGCGTCGCGCAGCTCGGTGCCGTTGATCGCGGGGCCGAACTGCACGCGCAGGGTGAGGTCTGCGGGCATGCCGTCGACGGCGATGTTGTAGATGCCCGAGGCGCCTTCGCCGACGACGCCGGTGAACGTCGTGCTGAAGACCGGGCCGCCGGAGCTCTGCACCGCGTACTCGTCGGCGGCAGCGGCCGGGTCTGCGGCGATCGCGTTCGCGAGCTCGACGGAGTCGACGGCGCGGTCTTCGACGCCCTCCTTCACGGTGTCGAACTTCTCGGCGCCGAAGGTGGCGGGGTCGAAGGCGGCCTGCGCCTGCGCGAGCGGGTCGTCGCTCGAGACGACCTTGGTGCCGAGCGCCAGGAAGGCGATCACGACGACCGCGACGGCGATGCCGATGAGGCGCTTCGCGTTCTTCGAGAGGCGCTTGCCCTTCGGCGCGCGCTTCGGCTCGGGTGAAGTCTGGTTCACAGGAGTACCTTCGATTCTGAGTCGTTCGGGCGGATCTGGAGCTTGCGGCCCTCGCCCTTGCGGAACATGTCGAGCGCCTGCTCGTAGTCGTCGAGCGTGAACGAGTGGCTGATCATCGCGCGGGCGTTGATCGCTCCCGCCTCGAACATCTGCACGGCGCGGCCGAAGGAGTTCAGCACGGCCATCGTGCCGACGATCGAGATCTCGTCTCGGTACACGCGGAAGGGCGAGAACTGCGCGGTCTTGTCGGCGGGCGCGACGCCGAAGTCCTGGAAGTAGCCGGCGGGCTTCACACGGGTGAGCGCGTCTTCGATCGCGCGGATGTTGCCGGTGCAGTCGATGACCACGTCCCACTTCTCGCGGTCGGCGTCGTCGGCGCTGGTGTAGCGCAGCTCGATGCCGCACTCGGCTGCGGTAGCGAGGCGGGTCTCGTTGAGGTCGACGATCGTGACGGTCGCGGCGCCGGCGCGGGTGGCGAGCTGGGCCATGAGCAGGCCCATCGTGCCGGCTCCGAAGACGAGCACGTGGTCGCCGATGCGGCGGGGCAGCACGTCCCAACCGCGGATGGCGCAGGCGAGGGGCTCGATGAGCGCGGCCTCGTAGATGTCCGTGCTCTCGCTGAGCTTGTAGACGTTCTGCGAGGGGGCGACGAAGAACTCCTGCGAGGCGCCGTCGGAGGCGACGACGCCGAGACCGTTCCAGGCCGGGCAGAGGTTCTGATGGCCGTTCAGGCAGAGCTCGCACTCGCCGCAGGTCGTCGAGGGGTTCACCGCGACCTTGTCCCCGACCTTGAAGTCGAACACGCCGCTGTTCACGTCCTCGCCGAGCGCGACGATGGTGCCCGTGGCCTCATGGCCGGGCACGAGCGGGAACACGGTGCCTTCGAATTCACCGTCGAGCACATGGGTATCCGTGCCGCAGATGCCGACGGCCGCGGTCTTGATCAGGATCTCCTTGTACCCGGGCGTCGGCGTCGGCCGCTCTTCGAGCGTCAGCTCGCCCTGAGAGGTGAATACCACTGCGCGCATTCGTAGCTCCATTGCATGTTTCCAGCCGGGCGGCGGGCGGCGGAATGCACCACCCGGCTCCAGCAGACGTTATGTTATCTTTACCGTGATCTTGTCGTTTGATTACGTGATTTTGATCATAAGAACGTAACATCTGCTTGTCAACACGACGCGGACGCGATCACTTCGCCCCGCGCCCCAGGTCGAATGAAAACTCCGGGAACGCCGCCGTTTCGGAGCCCACAGGGAAGGAATAACGATATGACAACGAACATTCCGGAGCGCATGCGCGCCAATGTGCTCATGTCCGCCGGCAGGCTCGAGATGCAGGATCGGCCGGTGCCGGTGCCGCGGCCCGACGAGGTGCTCGTGGAGGTCACCGCCGTCGGCGTCTGCGGCTCGGATGTGCACTTCTTCCATGAGGGCGGCCTCGGCGACTGGGTCGTCACGGAGCCGCTCGTGCTCGGTCACGAGTCGGGCGGCCGCATCGTCGCGGTCGGCAGCGCCGTCGACCCCGCCCGCATCGGCGAGCGGGTCTCGATCGAGCCGCAGCATCCCTCCCCCGGTTCGCGCGAAACGCTGCGCGGCGACTACCACCTCGACCCCGGGATGCAGTTCTACGCCGTGCCCGGCACCGACGGCGCCTTCCAGCAGTACGCGACCATCCAGAGCCACTTCGCCCACCGCATCCCCGATTCGCTGAGCGATTGGGGCGCAGGGCTCCTCGAACCGCTCTCCGTCGCCATCGCCGCGTCCCGCAAGGCCGCCATCGGCCTCGGCGACCGCGTGCTCATCACCGGCGCCGGCCCGATCGGCCTGGCCCTCTCCCAGGTCGCGCGCGCCGCGGGCGCCAGCGAGATCGTCGTGACCGATCTCAGCGAGGAGCGCCGGGCGACCGCCACCCGATTCGGCGCGACGGCGACGCTCGACCCGGTGCGCGACGCGGCCGAGATCGCGGCGCTCGGGGCCGACTCCTACATCGACGCCTCGGGCGCCGGCCCCGCGATACTCAGCGGCCTCGAAGCGCTGCGCTCGGGCGGCCACGCCGTGCTCGTCGGTATGGGCGTGAACGAGCTGGTCATGCCGGTCACTCGCATCCAGAACCAGGAGCTCGTCGTCACCGGCGTGTTCCGGTACGCGAACACCTGGCCGGCGGCGATCGCACTGGCCGCGTCGGGTCAGGTGTCGCTCGACGAGATGGTGACCGGCACGTTCTCGCTCGCAGAGGTGGCCGATGCGCTGAACTCCACGGCGGATCCGAACACCATCAAGTCGATCGTCGAACCGCAGCGCTGACCCGCCCGTGCACGTTCAGGCGGCGGCGACCGCCCGCCCGGCCGCGCGCCCGCTGAACAGGCACCCACCGAGGAAGGTGCCTTCGAGGGCGTTGTAGCCGTGGGCGCCGCCTCCGCCGAAGCCGGCGGCCTCGCCCGCCGCGTACAGCCCCGGTACCGGGGCGCCCTCCGGGCCGATCGCCCGCGATGAGAGGTCGGTCTGGATGCCGCCCAGCGATTTCCGCGTGAGCACGTGCAGCTGCACGCCGATGAGCGGGCCGGCGGCCGGGTCGAGCAGGCGATGCGGCGCGGTGGTGCGGGTGAGGCGATCGCCGAGGTAGCGCCGGGAGTTGCGGATACTCATGAGCTGCGCGTCCTTCGAGAACGGGTTACCGACCTCCGCATCGCGCTCGGCGACCGCTCGGAGTACGCGACGCGCATCGAGCAGGGGGCGCTCCGTCAACGCGTTCATCCGTTCGACGAGTTCGGGGAGCGTCTCGGCGACGACGAAATCCGCGCCGCGGTCGATGAACGCCTGCACGGGGCCCGGCGCACCCCGCCCCAGGCGCGTCTTGAGCAGCAGCTTCCGATCGCGGTTCGTGAGATCGGGGTTCTGCTCCGACCCCGACAACGCGAACTCCTTCGCCGCCATGCGGCTGGTCACCACGAACCACGAGTGGTCGTATGCCGCGATCTCGGGGTCGGTGCGCAGCATGCGCAGCGTGCCGAGCGTGTCGTGGCCCGGGAGCCCGGGCGGCGGCAGGCGGCGCCCGAGCGCGTCCAGCCACAGGGGCGACGGGCCCGGCAGTATGCGGATGGCGTGCCCGGGCCACACGGGGTCCCAGTTCTGCACGCCCTCCGTGTAGTGCCACATCCGGTCCCGGTTCACGAGGCGCGCTCCGGCGCGCTCCGCGACGGCGAGCATGCGCCCGTCGACGTAGGCCGGCACCCCCGTCACCATGCTCCGCGGCGGCGAGCCGAGGCGTTCGGGCCAGAACCGTCTGACCAGCTCGTGGTCGCCTCCGATTCCGCCACTCGCCACGATCACCGCCCCCGCGCGGAACTCGAACGCGCCGATCTCGTCGCGGTTCGAAGCGGCGCCCCGCGGCGATCCGTCGTCCGCGAGCGTCGCGCCGCGCACGCCGACGGCGCGGCCGTTCTCCATGACGATCCCATCGCAGCGGTGCCGGTGGAGGACGCGGGCGATGCCGACCTCCTCCGCTTCGCGAAGGGCGCGGACGAAGGGCGCGAGAACGCCGGTGCCGGTGCCCCACGGCACGTGGAACCGCGGCACCGAATTGCCGTGGCCGCCCGCGGTGAGGTCACCGCGCTCGGCCCAGCCGACGACCGGGGTCAGTTCGATGCCCGCCTCGCGGATCCAGGCACGCTTCTCCCCCGCCGCGAACTCGACATAGGCGCGGCCCCAGCGCGCCGCCCACAGATCCTCGCCGCCCGGGTCGGCGCTATCGCTCGCATCGTCGTCCGGGTCACCTGCGAAGCGGTCCCACCCGGCGCTCCCCTGCCAATCCTGCCAGGCGAGTTCGAACGAGTCGCGCACCCCGAAGCGGCGCTGCTCGGGGGTGTCGACGAGGAAGAGGCCCCCGAACGACCACCAGGCCTGCCCGCCGAGATCCTGGGGCCCCTCCTGGTCGATGATGAGCGTCTGCAGGCCTGCTCGGCAGGTCTCGCGTGCGGCGGTGAGTCCGGCGAGGCCGGCCCCCACGATGATGACATCGGCGTCCATGCCCCCATTCAGCCACGCGCCGCGCCGTGCGCGCAAGAGCCGGGTTCAGGCGGAGGGCACCGGGACGCCGAGCTCGGTCACGAGCGTGATGGTGCGCGACCCGGGGGCGAACGACATCTCGAGGCCGACGCGTCCTGCCCACGAACCGAGCTCCGCGGCGTCGCGCGGCGATGCGCAGCTCTCGGCGAGCCGTCGCACGAGATCGCCCTTCGCGGCCTTGTTGAAGTGGTTGAGCGCACGAACCGCGCCGTCGGCGCTGCGCTGCACGACGTGCAGGTGCCAGCCGAGCTCCGCGGGTACGGGTGCGAGCGCGGCGTAGTCCTTCGACCGCAGATCGAGCACGAAGGCGTCTTCGGGCCACTCGAGCCGGGCGTGCGCGTCGCCCCAGATGCGCTTCAGAGGTGCTCCGAGCGCCGGCAGTCGCGACCCGGCCGACAGTCGGTATGCAGGGATCGCGTCGCGCGCGGAGACCAGCCCGAAGAGCGCCGACTGCACGCGCACGTGCGCATCGATCCAGCCGCGTGCGGTGTCGTCGAGCGTGGAGACGTCGAGGGCGTCGTAGACGACGCCCGTGTAGCGCTCGATGGCGGGCATGACGCCGCCCGACTCGAGGGCGAGGTTGTACGCGAGCTCGCCGCGGTTCTTCACACCGAGCTTCAGCGCCTTCGCGGCGACCTCCTCGTCGCCGCGGCTGAGCTCGACGAGTGCGTCGCGCACGCGGACGCGCGCGTCGCCGAGCGCGTCATGGCCGTGCAGCGACGCGAGCTCGAGCGTCCCCGCTCCCCCGACGCGCTTCGTCTCCGACGGCGGCAGCAAGACCAGCACTACGGCTTTCCTTTCGTTCGGGACATACAGGAGCGGGCGGGGTGGGGCTTCCGAATTTCCGGCCCTTCTGCGATCGAACGATATGCGACTTCTGCATATCGAGAGAGCGCAATGTCGGGTCGGAAATTCGGAAGCCCCGGCCCGCACGCGGACAGCCGGACGAGATCGGCGATCCCTGGAGAGACAGCAGAAGCCGGGGCTCGATGAACCCCGGCTTCTGCGATGTCAGCACTCAGGCGGCGATGGCGGCCTTGCTCGCGACGATGGTGACGACGTCATGGTCGACCGAGAGGAAACCGCCCTCGGCGTCGACCGTGGTCTTCGCCCCGTCGGCACCGGTCACGCGGACCTCGCCGCGCGCCAGCAGCGCGAGCAGCGGTTCGTGACCGGCGAGGATGCCGATCTCGCCCTCGATGGTCTTCGCGATGATCTGGGTCGCCTCGCCCTGCCAGACCTCGCGGTCGGCCGAGACGACGCTCACGTTCAGCGAAGCCATGGCTTAACCGAGTTCCTTCTGCATCTTGGCCCAGTTCTCCTCGACGTCCGAGATGCCGCCGACGTTGAAGAAGGCCTGCTCTGCGACGTGATCGAACTCGCCCTTGCAGATCGCATCGAACGACTCGATGGTCTCCTTGAGGGGAACGGTCGAGCCCTCGACACCGGTGAACTTCTTCGCCATGTAGGTGTTCTGCGAGAGGAACTGCTGGATGCGACGTGCGCGGTTCACAGTGATCTTGTCCTCTTCGGAGAGCTCGTCGACGCCGAGGATCGCGATGATCTCCTGCAGCTCCTTGTTCTTCTGGAGGATCTGCTTGACCGTGATGGCGACGCGGTAGTGATCCTCGCCCAAGTAGCGGGGGTCGAGGATGCGCGACGACGAGGTCAGCGGGTCGATGGCCGGGTAGAGGCCCTTCGACGCGATCTCGCGCGAGAGCTCCGTGGTCGCGTCGAGGTGCGCGAACGTGGTGGCGGGAGCCGGGTCGGTGTAGTCGTCCGCGGGGACGTAGATCGCCTGCAGCGAGGTGATCGAGTGACCGCGGGTCGAGGTGATGCGCTCCTGGAGGATGCCCATCTCGTCGGCGAGGTTCGGCTGGTAGCCCACAGCGGAGGGCATACGGCCGAGCAGCGTCGAGACCTCGGAACCGGCCTGCGTGAAGCGGAAGATGTTATCGATGAAGAGCAGCACGTCCTGCTTCTGCACATCGCGGAAGTACTCCGCCATGGTCAGCGCCGAGAGGGCGACGCGGAGACGGGTCCCCGGCGGCTCGTCCATCTGGCCGAAGACGAGCGCGGTCTTGTCGAAGACGCCCGCCTCTTCCATCTCGTGGATGAGGTCGTTGCCCTCACGGGTGCGCTCGCCCACGCCGGCGAACACCGAGACGCCGCCGTGGTCCTGAGCCACGCGCTGGATCATCTCCTGGATGAGGACGGTCTTGCCGACGCCCGCACCGCCGAAGAGGCCGATCTTGCCGCCCTGCACGTAGGGGGTGAGGAGGTCGATCGACTTGATGCCGGTCTCGAAGAGCTGCGTCTTCGACTCGAGCTGGTCGAATGCCGGCGGAGTGCGGTGGATGCCCCAGCGCTCCGTGACCTCGATGGTCTCGCCCTCGGGGAGGTTCAGCACGTTGCCTGCGACGTCGAAGACCTTGCCCTTGGTGATGTCGCCGACGGGCACCGAGATGGGGCCGCCGGTGTCGGAGACCTCCTGGCCGCGCACGAGGCCGTCGGTGGGCTTCAGAGCAATGGCGCGAACGAGGTTGTCGCCGAGGTGCTGGGCGACCTCGAGGACCAGGGTGAAGGGCTCAGCGCCCTCGCCCATGTTGACGGTCGTCTCCAGAGCGTTGTAGACGGCGGGGATGCCGTCGTGAGGGAACTCGATGTCGACGACGGGGCCGGTGACGCGAGCGATACGCCCGGCAACCTTGGCCTCGGTCGCCACTGCGGCGGTTTCGGTCATGTTTCTCTCTCTTCGTGCTGGATTAGCTGGACAGCGCGTCGGCGCCGCCCACAATCTCGGAAATCTGCTGGGTGATCTCGGCCTGGCGCGCATTGTTGGCGAGGCGCGTGTAATCGCGGATCAGTGCATCCGCGTTATCGCTCGCCGACTTCATCGCCTTCTGCGTGGCAGCGTGCTTGGCCGCGGCCGACTCGAGCATCGCGTTGAACACGCGCGACTCGATGTAGGCGGGAAGCAGCTGGTCGAGGACCGTCTCAGCGTCGGGCTCGAACTCGTAGAGGGGCGAGACCTCGGAATCGGCCTCGGCGACGCCGTCGACGATCTGCAGCGGCAGCAGACGGCGCACCTGCGGCACCTGGCTGACCATGCTCACGAGACGGTTGTAGACGAGGTGGATCTCCTGCGCTCCGCCTTCTGCGGCGGGGCGCGCGAAGATCTCGAGCAGAGCCTGCGCGACCTCTTCTGCGGTCGAGAACGCGGGGTTCTCGGTGTCGCCAGTCCAGACGCGCTCGGAGGCGCGGCGGCGGAAGGAGAAGTACCCCTGCGCCTTGCGGCCGATGAGGAAGTACACGACTTCCTTGCCCTCGCTGCGCAGCAGCTCGGCGAGCTCCTCGGCTTCCCGGAGGACCTGCGAGTTGAAGGCGCCCGCGAGACCGCGATCGGAGGTGAAGATCACCACTGCCGCGCGCTCGACCGTTTCGGCCTCGCTCGTCAGCGGATGATCGGTGTTCGAGTGCGTCGCGACCGCGGAAACGGCGCGGGTGATCGCATCGGCGTAGGGCGTCGAGGCTTCGACGCGCGCTTTCGCCTTCTGAATGCGAGAGGCTGCGATCAGCTCCATCGCACGGGTGATCTTCTTGGTCGTCTGGGCAGACTTAATCCTCTGCCGGTAGACCCGAAGTTGCGCTCCCATGTCTCTCCTGTACTGGTCGGTGCTAGTTGGTCGAAGTGGCGGTGCGGGCGGGGACCGGGCCCCCGCCCACGATCCGACTACTTCTTGACGACCAGCTGCTCCTGCTTGATGTCTGCCTCATCGAGGGCCTCGAACTGCTCGCTCAGGCTCTTGCCCGCGGAAGTGCGGAACTCGAGCTTGAACTTCTCGACCTGCGAAGTGAGCGACGCGACGGTGTCGTCGTCGAGCACGTTCGTCTCGCGGAGCGTGTTCAGCGCCTCCGAGTTGCGGCCGACGTAGTCGAGGAACTCGCGCTCGAAGCGCAGGATGTCCTCGACCGGGACCTCGTCGAGGTAGCCCTGAGTGCCGGCCCAGATCGACACGGTCTGCTCCTCGACCGGGTACGGGGTGTACTGCGGCTGCTTGAGGAGCTCGGTGAGACGGGCGCCGCGCTCGAGCTGCTTGCGGCTCGCGGCGTCGAGGTCGGACGCGAACATCGCGAACGCCTCGAGCGCGCGGTACTGCGCCAGCTCGAGCTTCAAGGTGCCCGAGACCTTCTTGATCGACTTGACCTGCGCGTCGCCGCCGACTCGCGACACCGAGATGCCCACGTCGACCGCGGGGCGCTGGTTCGCGTTGAAGAGGTCGGACTGGAGGAAGATCTGGCCGTCGGTGATCGAGATCACGTTGGTCGGGATGTACGCCGAGACGTCGTTGGCCTTGGTCTCGATGATCGGCAGACCGGTCATCGAACCCGCACCGAGCTCGTCCGAGAGCTTCGCGCAGCGCTCGAGCAGACGCGAGTGCAGGTAGAAGACGTCGCCGGGGTACGCCTCGCGCCCCGGCGGACGGCGCAGCAGCAGCGACACGGCGCGGTAGGCCTCGGCCTGCTTCGACAGGTCGTCGAACACGATGAGCACGTGCTTGCCGTCGTACATCCAGTGCTGGCCGATGGCCGAGCCGGTGTAGGGGGCGAGGTACTTGAAGCCTGCCGGGTCCGATGCGGGCGATGCGACGATGGTGGTGTACTCCATCGCGCCGGCCTCTTCGAGCGCGCCCTTCACCGAAGCGATGGTCGAGCCCTTCTGGCCGATCGCGACGTAGATGCAGCGCACCTGCTTCGACTTGTCGCCCGAGGCCCAGTTGGCCTTCTGGTTGATGATCGTGTCGATCGCGAGAGCGGTCTTGCCGGTCTGGCGATCGCCGATGATGAGCTGGCGCTGACCGCGGCCGACAGGGATCATGGCGTCGATCGCCTTGATGCCGGTCTGCAGCGGCTCGTGCACCGACTTACGCGCCATCACGCCGGGAGCCTGCAGCTCGAGGGCGCGTCGGCCCTCGATGCCGGCGATCTCGCCGAGGCCGTCGATCGGGTTGCCGAGCGGGTCGACCACGCGGCCGAGGTAGCCCTCGCCCACGGGCACCGAGAGCACCTCTCCGGTGCGGGTGACCTGCTGGCCCTCCTCGATGCCGGTGAATTCACCGAGCACGACGACGCCGATCTCGTCCTCTTCGAGGTTCTGCGCGAGTCCGAGCGTGCCGTCCGCGAAGCGGACGAGCTCGTTCGCCATGACGCCGGGGAGGCCCTCGACGTGCGCGATGCCGTCAGCCGCGTCGACCACGGTGCCGACCTCGGTCTTGCCCGACTGCGACGGCTCGTACGACGCTGCGAAATCCTTCAGCGCGGCGCGGATCTCGTCCGGGCTGATTGAGAGTTCTGCCATTTCGTTTCCTCTGTCTCTTCCGGAAAGCGCCTGCCCCCGGGAATGAAAAGTTGTGCCCTATGCAGCGAGCTGCTGGCGGAGGTCGTCCAAGCGGGCGCGGACGCTGCCGTCGATCACGTCATCCGCGATCTGCACGCGGATGCCGCCGATCAGCTCGGGGTCGACGATGGTGGTCACCTTGACCGGGCGGCCGACGGTGCGCTCGAGCGCGGTCGCCAGACGCTGCTGCTGCTGCGCGTTCAACGGCGTAGCAACGGTCACGGTGGCGAGCTCGGATCCGCCCTGGTCGGCCGCGATGCGGGCCGAACTACGGAGCGCGGTGTTGAGACGACGACCCTGGGGGTTCGCGACGAGCTGGCGGACGACCGCGAGCGCGACGTCCGAGACCTTGCCCGAGAGCAGGCCGCTCACGAGGGAGAGCTTGCCCTCGGCCCCGATCAGCTTGCTGCCCAGTCCGAGCTCGAGCTCGTGGTCGCGATCGATCAGATCGGCGACGGCGAGCAGCTCGTCCGCGAGCGACGGCTCGCTCAGGGCCGCGGCGCGGATGCCGAGCTCTTCGACGCCCTCGACGAACTCGGCCGAGTTCGACCAACGAGCGGCAGCGGCGGCGGTCAGCACGGCACGCGCGTCATCGGTGAGTCCGCCGAAGAGGCGCGAGACGACCTGGGTCTTGCCCGAAGCCTCTGCGGTCGCATCGCCGAGCACCGACGCCAGAGCGGCGTTGGTGCCGATCTGGTCGGCGGCCTGCAGCAGTTCGGGGCCGGTGGCTTCCGACTGGCCGGCGCGCAGGGTACCGCGCACCTCCGCCAGCGCTTCGCGTGACGCGCTTCCCATTACTGGGCCGCCTTCTCGGAGGCTTCGAGGTCGGCGAGGAAGCGGTCGACCAGGGCCGAAGCGCGCTGGTCGTCGCTGAGCGATTCGCCGACGACGCCCGAAGCGAGGTCGATCGCGAGCGAGCCGACATCCTTGCGCAGCGAGACGACGGCGCTCTGGCGCTCCGCCTCGATCTGAGCCTGAGCGGCCTGCGTGACGCGGTTCGCCTCGACGACCGCATCGTCCTTGGCCTTCGCCACGATCTTGGTGGCATCGAGGCGGGCCGACTCGCGGATCTCCCCGGCTTCCTCGCGAGCGCTCGCGAGCTGCGCGGTGTACTCCTGCAGCGCGGCCTCGGCCTTCGCCTGAGCCTCGTCGGCCTTGGCGATGTTGCCTTCGATCGCCTCGGCGCGCGCGTCGAGCATCGCCTGCAGCTTCGGAAGGAAGACCTTCCAGAACGCCACGAGGATGATGAAGAAGACGACCCCGGACCAGACGATGTCGTAGACCTCGGGGATCAGCGGATTCCTCGTCGCGCCTTCCTCAGCAGCTGCAATCACTGCGTTAATCATCGAGCCTCCCTTTCGAGACTAGGAGAGGTGAGCGGTTTAGGCCTGGAAGATGAAGTGCGTGGCGATACCGATGAGGGCGAGCGCCTCGGTGAATGCGATACCGATCCACATCAGGACCTGGAGGCGGCCGGCGAGCTCGGGCTGACGAGCGACGCCCTCGATGGTCTTGCCGACGACGATGCCGAGGCCGATGGCCGGGCCGATCGCTGCGAGGCCGTAGCCGACGGTCGAGATGCTGCCCGAGATTTCAGCGAGAACAGACACAGTATGTGTTTCCTTCCGTGGGGTGAGCGCGGCGGTTGCCGAACCCGGTAATGGTTTTAGTGCTCTTCAGCCAGCGCGAGCTGGATGTAGACGCCGGTGAGAATGGTGAAGATGTAGGCCTGGAGGAACGCGACCAGGATCTCGAAGAGGGTGAACGCGAAGCCGACGACGAAGGTGCCGACGCCGAAGAGCTTGAACAGCCCCTCGCCCTCGAGGAGGAAGAAGTTGGTGGCGCTGAAGAACAGCACCAGGAGGAGGTGGCCGACGAGGAGGTTCATCAGCAGACGCAGCGTCAGCGTCACCGGGCGCAATACGAAGGTCGAGAAGAACTCGATCGGCGTCACGATGATGTAGAGCGGCAGCGGTACGCCGGCCGGGAAGAGCGAGTTCTTGAAGAAGTTCTTCGGGCTCTTCTTGATGCCGGCGTAGATGAACGTGACGTACGAGACGACGGCGAGCACGAGCGGCAGGCCGATCACGGCCGATACGCCGATGTTGAAGCCGGGGATGATGCCCGTGATGTTGAACGCGAGGATCGTGAAGAAGATGCCGCACAGGATCGGGAGGAAACGACGTCCGTCGACCTTGCCGAGCAGATCCTCCGCGATGTTGACGCGCACGAAGTCGAGCGCCATCTCGGTCAGCGACTGGCCGCGGGTCGGTACGACCTTCATGTTGCGGGTCCCGAGCCAAAAGAGGAGCAGGAGGACGGCCATCATGATCACGCGGATGATCATGATGCGGTTCATGGCGAACGGGGTGTCGGCGAAGAGCACGACGTCCGGGAAGAAGTCTGCGATCGACGGCGGATGGAAACCGCCCTCTTCTGCGACGAACAGACTGGGGGTCACGAATTGCACAGCGTTAGCGAACAGCGCCATTCTCCTGATTCGGGGCGAGACGTGAATGGCCTCGCCAGCGGCGAACGATGGTCGTGCCCCCGACACTTATCGGCACACACGCATAGCGCGGCCACGCAGGGAACACCATCATCCTAACAAATATTCAGCCCAGGGTGAAACCGTGGAGCGCGAAAATCAGACTCCCCCGACCACCGGAATGCGCGATTTCGCGACGATCACCGAATCGATCGCCAAAGACACCAGCACGGAAGCCACGATTCCGATGAAGAGGATCACCGGGTCGAGCCAGGGCTGATCGCGCAGCAGCAGCGAGACCACGATGAAGATGACGAACTTCAGCACCCATCCCCCGAGCACGATGCCGAAGAAGAGGCCGAGGTAGTTCGGCGAATCGATGAAGCGGTTCGCGAAGGCGATGCTGCCGATGGTGAGCAGGAGGAAGAACCCGCCGAACGCGCTGCCGATCACGCCGCCGACGAGTCCGGGCGAACCCGCGACCGCCCAGCCGATGAGCGCGAACGCGAGCACCATCACGACGGTGACGACGATCCCCCACTTCATCGCGCGCAGCAGCACGGGCTGGGACGTCGGCATCTGGGGCTTCGCGGCGCCCTCGGCTTCGGGCGTGACGGAGTCGCTCACTCGGGGGTCCTTTCGTGCGCCGCGCCGCCGGTTCGATCCGCGGCATCGGCGAGGGAGGTCTGGTCGGGCTTCTGCTCGGCCCGCGGCACCCACCGTAGCAAGCCGCGCTGTGCGGCCGCCGCACGCAGCCGGCTCATCGGGAACAGCAGCAGCAGGATGCACAGCAGCCCGCCGATCACGAGCACGACCGAGGGCAGCACGAAGCTCTGCAGCGTGAAGACGAGCAGCACGGCGAGCGAGAGCACGGCGGTACCGAGGTAGAAGATCAGCACGGCCTGCAGCGGCGAATGGCCCCGATCGAGCAGGCGGTGGTGCAGATGCTGGCGGTCGGCCGTGAACGGGCTCTTCCCGGCCCTGATGCGGCGCACGACGGCGAGCATGAAGTCGGCGAGGGGCAGGGCGAGCACCGCGACCGGCAGAATGATGGGGATGTAGCTCGCGAGGACGAGCTTCTGGTCGAGCGCCGCGGGGTTCAGCTGACCGGTCACCGAGACGGTGGAGGTGGCCATGAGCAGACCGACCAGCAGCGCGCCGGTGTCGCCCATGAACATTTTCGCGCGATGCCAGTTGAAGGGGATGAAGCCGACGCAGATGCCGACGACGACGATGGCGATGAGGCTCGCGATCTCGACGGAGTCGACGTGGCCGATGCGGTCGTTCAGGATGCGCGTGTAGGCGAAGAAGGCGGCGTTGGCGATGATCGCGACGCCGGCGACGAGGCCGTCGAGCCCGTCCACGAAGTTCACGGCGTTCATCACGAGCGTCATGAGGAACACGGTGATCACGAAGTTCACTGCGGGCGAGCCGATGATGAGGGTGTTGCCGATCGGCAGCGAGACGATCTGCAGACCGTTCCAGGCGAGGAGGCCGGCGGCGGCGAGCTGGGCCGCGAGCTTGATCATCCAGTCGAGGTCGAGCAGGTCGTCGAGCACGCCGATCAGGGCGATGATGGCGCAGGCGCCGATGAGCGCCCACATCTCCGGCCCCTCCCGGAAGAAGGCCGCGAACTCCGGGCGCAGCATGGCGGCGCCGAAGGCCGCGAGTATGCCGACGAACATCGCCACGCCGCCGAGCCGGGGCGTCGGCGTGCGGTGCACATCGCGCGCACGCACCTCGGGGGCGAGACGGTAGCGCCGGCTCAGCCGCAGCACGCCGTACGACGCCGCAGCCGTCACCACCGCGGCGACCGCCGCGAGCACCAGGTAGCCGATCACGTCAGTCCTCGATCGCCACCTGCGGCATCAGCGCGGCGATGGTCTCGCGGGGCACGGCGCCCGCGCGGAGGACCCGCAGCTCTCCCCCGTCCTCGGTCACCCGGGTGACATCGACGATGGTCGACGGCGTGCCGTCGCCCGAGACCGGGCCGGCCTCGAGGTACACCGAGACGGAGTCGTGGAGCATCGCCTCGGCCTCGGCCGCGGTGCGCGCGGCCGGCTGCCCGGTGAGGTTGGCCGAGCTCACGGCGAGCGGCCCGGTCTCCTGCAGTATCTCGAGCGCGATACCGTGGTCGGGGATGCGCAGCGCGACCGTGCCGCCGGTCTCGCCGAGGTCCCAGCTCAGCGACGGGTTCGCGCGCGCGACGATCGTGAGACCGCCGGGCCAGCACGCCTCGGCGAGCGCGCGCACCGGCGTCGGGACGTCGGCGGCGAGCGCCGACAGCGTCGCGATGTTCGGGATGAGCACGGGCGGCGGAGACTGACGCGTGCGCCCCTTCGCGTCGAGCAGCCGCTGCACGGCGGTCGGGTCGAATGCGTCTCCCCCGACCCCGTAGACGGTGTCGGTCGGCAGCACGACGAGCTCTCCCCGCCCGATCGCGTGCCGCGCGGTGCGCATGCCGCTCAGGAGCTGCGAGGGATCGGAGCAGTCGTAGACATCGGCCATGACGCACCAGTCTACTCGGCCGTCGGCTGAGGAGTCCCCTACGCGATGGCGGTCGTCGCGCGATCCCTGCCCGTGAGGTCGGGGTGCGTCGCCGGAGCGCTCCAGCCGTCGCGCGCGAGGATCCCGCGGATCGCTTCCCCCTGGTGCTCGGCGTGCTCGAGCACGATCGGCGCCCCCGGCACGAGGAAACGGCGCCCGATGCGGCTGATCGTCCGGATGAGCTCGAGGCCGTCCTCGCCGCTGTAGAGCGCGAGTTCCGGGTCGTGATCGCGCACCTCGGGGTCGCGGGGCACCATGCCGCTCGGCACGTACGGGGGGTTCGAGACGAGCACCTGCACGCGCCCCTCGAGGCCCTCGAGCGCTGCGGCGAGCCCGCCCCGCCCGGCCGCGCCCCGGGCCGCGACCGCGCGCGCCGAGGTGTCGAGCTCGGCGACGTCTCCGAGCAGCAGTTCGACGCGGCCGTCACCCCACTCGGCGACGTTGCGCTCGGCCCAGGCGTGGGCCTCGACGCTCTTCTCCACGGCGAACACGCGCGCCGTGGGCACCTCGTGCGCGAGCGAGAGCGCGATGGCGCCGCTGCCGGTGCAGAGATCGATCGCGATCAGCTCGGGCGTCGGGACCGCCCGCAGCGCGTCGATGGCGATCTGCACCACGGTCTCGGTCTCGGGCCTCGGCACGAAGACGCCGGGCCCGACCGAGAGGTCGATCGCACGGAACGGCGCGCGCCCGGTCAGGTGCTGCAACGGCACCCGCCGCGCCCGTTCGTCGGCGAGTTCGCCCAGAGCGTCGAACTGCCCGGAGTCGAGCGCGCCGCCCATGAATGCGAGGGCCTGCACCCGGCCGCGGGTCTCCCCGAGCACGTGGCCGATGAGCAGTTCGGCGTCGACCATCGGGTCCTCGATACCCGCCTCGGCGAGGCGCGCGGCCAGTTCGCGCAGGGCGGCCGCGACCGTCGTCGCGGCGTTCTTGTCGTCACTCACCCACCCACCATACCGACCCTGCGCGTCGTGCTCCGCGCTGCCGGCACTGTCATGCAACGACTCATTTCATAATCGGCAGTGAATTGTGGGATAAGCGGACGGTATAGTTTTCAGTGGCCCTGAACTGGATTGAAGGATTGAAGGAAATGGCACGGACTTACGAGAACATCACCCAGACGTTCGGTGGCACCCCGCTGGTGCGCCTGAATCGTGTGACGGAAGGCGCCGGCGCCGAGGTCTACGCGAAGATCGAGAGCTTCAACCCGGCGGGCAGCGTGAAGGATCGCATCGGCATCGCGATCATCGATGCCGCCGAGAAGTCCGGGGCGCTGAAGCCCGGCGGCACCATCATCGAGGGCACCAGCGGCAACACCGGCATCGCCCTCGCATTCGTCGGCGCCGCTCGCGGCTACCGGGTCATCCTCACGATGCCCGAGAGCATGAGCATCGAGCGCCGCAAGTTCCTGAAGGCCTACGGCGCCGAGATCGTGCTGACGGACCCCGCGGGCGGCATGAAGCTCGCGGTCGAGAAGGCCCAGGAGCTCGTCGCCGAGACTCCGGGCGCCATCCTCGCGAACCAGTTCGGCAACGAGGCGAACGCCGAGATCCACCGCGCCACGACCGGCCCCGAGATCTGGAACGACACCGACGGCGCGGTCGACATCTTCGTCGCCGGCATCGGCACCGGCGGCACCATCACCGGCGCCGGCAGCTACCTGAAGTCGCAGAACCCCGAGGTCAAGGTCGTCGCCGTCGAGCCGCGCGACGCCCCGCTGCTCACCGAGGGCAAGGCCGGCCCCCATAAGATCCAGGGACTCGGCGCGAACTTCATCCCCGAGATCCTCGACCAGGGCGTGTACGACGAGGTGCTGACCGCGACCGTCGAGGATTCGATCCGCGTCGCGCGTTCGCTCGCCACCGAAGAGGGCATCCTCGCCGGAATCTCGGGCGGTGCCGCCGCCTGGGCGGCGCTCGAAGTCGCCAAGCGCCCCGAGAACGCCGGCAAGAAGATCGTCGTCGTGCTGCCCGACTCGGGCGAACGCTACTTCTCGACCGTGCTCTTCGCGGATCTCGAGGTCTGATCCGCCCGCACCGCCGTACTGCGCGGGGCCCGTCCGGAATGTTCCGGACGGGCCCCGCGTTGGCGCAGATACCCCCTCAGAGAATCGACCGAGAATCGGAGCACCGTGAGCCTCTTCAGCCGTATCCGTGAAGACATCGGCGCCGCGAAGGCGTCCGACCCGGCGGCGCGCAGCTCGATCTCGATCTTCTTCATCTATTCGGGTCTGCACGCGGTGTGGTGGCACCATCTCTCGCACGCCCTGTGGCTGCGCGGCCGCCGCTTCCTGCCCCGCGCGATCTCCCAGGCGATCCGCTTCTTCACAGGCATCGAGATCCACCCCGGCGCGACCATCGGCCGGCGCCTCTTCATCGACCACGGCATGGGCGTCGTCATCGGCGAGACCGCCGTCGTCGGCGACGACGTGCTGATCTATCACGGGGTCACGCTCGGCGGCACGGGCCACGGGCGCGGCAAACGCCACCCGACCATCGGCGACCGCGTGGTCGTCGGTGCCGGTGCGAAGCTGCTCGGCGACATCGAGCTCGGAGACGACTGCGCGGTCGGCTCGAACGCCGTCGTGGTGCGCTCGGCGGGCCCGTGGACGACGCTCACCGGCATTCCGGCGCAGGCACGTCCCCGGCGCGGCGCCCCGGTGGCCGAGAAGCCCGACACCGCCGACTTCTACGTGATCTGAGGCGATCCCTGCCGGGCGGTGCTCAGCGCAGTCGGCGCCCGTGCAGCTCCATCCATCGCTTCGTGCGCACCCGTTCGATCAGGATCATGGTGACGCCCAGCGCCCAGAACGGGATCTGCACGGCGAACGCGGTCTGGAACGCCCGCAGCGAGTAGTGCTCGGGCGACCCGGCGCCCTGCAGATCGAGCACGAGGCCGATGAGCAGCACGACGCACAGCGCCGAGGTGAAGCCGCCGGTGTTCACGAGCCCGGTGCTGAAGCCCGAGAAGCTGCGCGGCGTATGCGACCTCGCCACTTCGAACGCGATCATCGAGGCCGGCCCGCCGAACGGCATCGCGACGACGAGCACGATGATCAGCCACAGCGGCGGCGTGGTCGGCCAGACGATGACGGCGACCCAGAGTGCGATGATCGTGAACGTGATCACCAGGTAGAGCGTGACGCGCCGCTCCACGAACCGCGAGCTCAGCGGGCCGAGCAGCAGACCGGCCGCCATCGACGAGACGATGACGAGGTTGAGCAGGCCGCTCGCCTGCTCGGTGCTGAGCCCGATGCCGCCGGTGAGGAACGGAGTGCCCCACAGCAGCACGAACACCGTCAGCGCGAACGGCGAGGTGAAGTGCATCCAGTACGCGAGCCGCGTCCCGGGAATCGACAGCAGCCGTCGCCCGCGGGTCCAGATACTCAGACCCGGCACGCGCGAATCCGCGATGACCGGCAGCATCTCGGTGGCGGGCGGGCGCATGAATGCGCCGGTGGGCTCATCGGCGCCCAGGGATCGCGCCTCGCGGCTGATGCGGCCCAGACGCCCGGTCAGCGTCTCCGCCACCGTGCCGACGCCGGGACGGTCGCGCAGCACGAGGGCTCCGAGGATGCCCACGAGCAGGCCGATGCCCGCGATGCCGAGGAACCCGCTCGCCCAGCCGAACGACGACACCACGAACGCGAGCGGCGTGATCGAGACGAGCTGGCCCGCCTGCCCGATGAGGCCCGTGAGCTGGCTCACCACCGGCAGCTGGCGTACCGAGAACCAGTCCGGGAGCATGCGCATGAGACTCGTGAAGGTGCAGGCGTCGCCGGCTCCGACGAGCACGCGGGCGAGAATCGCGAGGCGCACGTCCGAGACCGTCGCCATCAGCGTCTGCCCCACGACCATGAGCAGCATGCCCGAGAGGATCATGCGGCTCGAGCCGATGCGGTCGAGCAGCATGCCCACCGGGATCTGCATCCCCGCGTATACGGCGAGCTGGATCATGACGAAGATCGACAGCGTCGTCGCATCGATGCCGAAGTGCTCCTGCGCCGCGGGCCCGAGGGCTGCGAGCGATGCGCGGTTCACGACGGCGATGCCGTAGGAGAACGTCGCGACGCCCCATACCATCCAGGGGAGGAACGGTTTCACGGAGCGCATGGCTCCATGCTAGCGAGACGCGCATTCCAACGACAAAGGGTCGCGATCTGGGCGTTCACGCGCACGAGGACCCCGATCTGCGCCCCATTGTCTGCCGGAACCGCCGGCCGCGCGGGATGCGGCCGGGAGGTTCGTCGGCTACTGGCCGAGCGATTTCAGACGGTCCTCTTCGTCCATGCGGATGCACGACTCGATGACCGGGTCGAGCGCTCCGTTCATCACGTGGTCGAGGTTGTAGGCCTTGTACCCCGTGCGGTGGTCGGCGATGCGGTTCTCCGGGAAGTTGTAGGTGCGGATGCGCTCCGAACGATCCATGGTGCGGATCTGGCTGGAGCGGTGCGCGCTCGCCTCGGCGGCCGCCTCTTCCTGCTGACGTGCGAGCAGGCGCGCGCGCAGCACGCGCATGCCGGCCTCGCGATTCTGCAGCTGGGACTTCTCGTTCTGCATCGCGACCACGATGCCCGTCGGCACGTGGGTGATGCGCACGGCCGAGTCGGTCGTGTTCACCGACTGCCCGCCGGGGCCGCTCGAACGGTAGACGTCGATCTTGAGGTCGTTCTGGCTGATCTCGACCTCTTCGGGCTCGTCGACCTCGGGGTAGACGAGCACGCCGGTCGTGGAGGTGTGGATGCGGCCCTGCGACTCGGTGACGGGGACGCGCTGCACGCGGTGCACGCCGCCCTCGTACTTGAGATGCGCCCAGACGCCCTGCGACGGGTCGGCGGCGTTCGACTTGATCGCGATCTGCACGTTCTTGTAACCGCCGAGGTCGCTCTCGTCCTTCTCGAGCATCTCGGTCTTCCAGCCCTTGGATTCCGCATAGTGCATATACATGCGCAGCAGGTCAGCGCCGAACAGGGCCGACTCGGCACCGCCCTCACCGCCCTTGATCTCGAGGATGACGTCACGGGCGTCGTCGGGGTCGCGCGGGATCAGCAGACGTCGCACCTTCTCCTGCGCCTCCGCCAGCGAGGCCTCGAGGCCCGGGACCTCCTCGGCGAACGCCTCGTCCTCCTTCGCGAGCTCACGAGCGGCCTCGAGATCGTCGCCGAGCTGCATCCAGTGCTCGTGCGCGGCTTTGATCTTGCTCAGCTCCGCATAGCGCCGGTTGACCTTCTTCGCGCGCGCGGCATCGGCGTGGAGCGCGGGATCCGCGAGCTGCTCCTGCAGCTCGCCGTGCTCGCGCAGCAGACCTGCGACCTGTTCGAACATCTTCTCTCCGTGAGTCTTCGATCGCCCGCCGTACCGCGGGTCGGCTGGGGTGCTCGTGCGGGGGCCGTCGGCCGCCCGCACGAGCCTGCACGATCTACTTCAACGAGCCGAGCGTGTACGAAGCGTCCTCGACGATCTCGGGCGCGAAACGGCTGCCGGCGACCTTCACGAAGGTGTTCGCGACGGGCGCGACGGCCTTCAGCAGGGCCTTGTCGAAGGCATCGCCGGTCTTGGTGCGGGCGGTGGCGACGAGCGTGAGCGAGCCGCCGTTCTCGATGTTGCGCGCCGCGCCGACCAGTCGCTTCACCTGGGCGATGGCGTGGGCCTGCGCGGTCTCGGTCGACGTGCGACCGCCCTGCTGCGCCTGCACGGTCGCGTGGGCGAAGTCGTTCAACGAGTCGAGCAGCACGACGACGTCGTGGCCGAGCTCGACGAGACGGCGCGCACGGTCGACCGCGAGCTCTGCGATGGTGCTCTGATCTTCGGCGGTGCGCTCGAAGGTCGCGGTGATGACTTCGCCGCGCACGGTGCGCTCGAGCTCGGTGACGTCTTCGGGGCGGGTCTCGGTGAGCACGAGCATCAAGTGCGCGTCGGGCTTCGCGGCGCTGACGGCGTCGGCGAAGCCGGCGAGGATGCGTTCTGCCGGGATGGTCGCGGGCACCGACAGCACGGCGCGCTGGCCGAGCGCCACGGGCGCAACGCGGTCGATGTCGCTGCCGAGGCCGGCCTTGCCCTGGCCGAGGCTCAGACGATCCTGCGGGTGGATCGGGGTGAGCTCGGCGATGTCGGCGCGCTTCTCGTTCTCATCGATGGCACGGCCGTTGACCGACTCGACGCGCACGATCGCGTTGTACTTCTGACGGCCGGATCCCTCTCCCTCGCGGGGCTGGCGGATCGCGCCGACGACGGCGTCGCCGCGGCGCATGCCGTACTTCTTGACCTGGCCGAGCGAGACGTAGACGTCGCTCGTGCCCGGCAGGTAGCCGCTCGTGCGCACGAAGGCGTAATTGTCGAGCACGTCGAGGATGCCCGCGATCGGCAGCAGCACGTCGTCCTCGGTGATCTCGGGGTCGACGTCGTCGTTCTGGCCGCGGCGCTTGCGGTCGCGCTGGCGGGTACGGCTGGAGCGGGGGCTCTCGGCCGCGGCGCCGCCGCCGTTGCCGCGCGAACCGCGATCCTGCTGGTTCGCCGCGTCGTCGCTCTGCGACTTCGCGGCGTCCTGGCCGTCGGTGTTCTCGACTGCGTCGCCCGACTCGGCCTTCTGCGAGCGCGTGCGGCGCCCGCGCGTGCGGCCGCCTCGCTCGCCATCTGCGCCGTCGTTCTTCGCACCTTCGCTCTTGGCGCCATCGTTCTTCGCGCCGTCGTTCTTGGCGCCATCGTTCTTCGCGCCGGCCTCGGCCTGCTCGCCCTTGGCGGGCTTGTCCGCTACCGCTCCGCCGTTCTCAGCGGCCGGCGCATCGGTATTCTCGACCGCAGCGGGCTCGGCCTTCGCGGCTTCGGAGGCGTCGCGCACGGGCGACGAGGCGCGGCGGCTGCGCGTCGCGGGAGCCGGTGCTTCGGCGACGGTCTCCGCCGGAGCTTCGGCCGCGGGAGCCGCGGTCGCCGCCTCGGGAGTTTCGGCGGCGGGCGCCTCGGCGGCCTCGCCGGCGACCTTCTTGCGGCTGCGCGACACGCGCTTCTTCGGCGCCTCGGCCGGAGCCTCGGCAGCGATCTCAGCAGCGGGGGCCTCAGCAGCGGCGGCATCGGCGGCGGGCGCCTCGGCAGCCTCATCGACGACCTTCTTGCGGCTGCGCGACACGCGCTTCTTCGGCGCCTCAGCCGGAGCCTCGGCGGCCTCGGCCGCAGGAGCCTCGGCCGCAGGAGCCTCGGCAGCGGGAACCGCAGCCTCGGCCGGCGCACCGGCTGCCGCGGAAGCGCGGCGCGGCGCGCGACGGCGCACGGGCTTCTCTGCGGCGACGGACTCCGCCTGGACTTCGGCGTTCGAATTCATCTCTTCTACGTTCAACTTCACAATCTCTCTCTGTGAAGACCGTTGGAGGATCGCGCCCGAACGGCTGCGGCCTCTCGCGGTCGTGCACTTCACGTGCGTTGGGGAACACCGGAGAACTCGCCCGGTGAGGAAACGATCCACTCGACGCGATTCGGAGCGAGACAAGAACCGCTTGCCGTTCCGATCGGTGCCGCAGCCGTGAAGACTACACGGGGATCTCCTCCACTGTAGCACCCCTGGTGTCGACCGCGAGCAGCAATCGCTGCCAATCCGCATGATGCTCGGCCACGTAATCGGCCGCCGCGAGGCGCTCGGCCGGTCCGTTCGCGAGCACGAGCACGGACGGCCCGGCGCCCGAGACGACGGCCGGGAACCCGGCGCCCCGCAGCTCCCCCACGAGGTCGCGCGTCGCCGGCATGGCGTCTCCGCGGTAGCTCTGGTGCAGGCGATCCTCGGTCGCTTCGAGCAGCAGCTCGGGGCTCTGCGTGAGCGCCGCGATGAGCAGTGTCGAGCGCGAGACGTTGAACACGGCGTCCTCGTGCGGCACGCTCTTCGGCTGCAGGCTGCGCGCCAGCTCGGTCGACATCGTGAACGAGGGCACGAGCACGAGCGGCGACACTCCGCGATGCACCATGAGGCGCTTGGATCGCGGCCCGGTGCCGTTGGTCCAGGCGATGGTGAGCCCGCCGAAGAGCGCCGGCGCGACGTTATCGGGGTGCCCTTCGAGCTCGGTCGCGAACGAGAGCAGCTCTTCCTCGTCGAGCTCCAGCGGGTCGACGGGGTCGCTCGCGAGCAGGCCCGCGGCGATCATGACTCCCGCGACGATGGCGGAGCCCGACGAGCCCATTCCGCGGCCGTGGGGAATCCGGTTCACTGCGACGACTTCGATGCCCGGCATCGTGCGGCCGAGCCGAGCGAACACGTGGGCGGCCGAACGCACGACGAGGTTCGTCTCATCGGTGGGCACCTCGCCCGCACCGACGCCGGTCACGGCCACGGTCGCTCCCGGCGCCTCGCGCGTCGTCACGGTGAGGTCGTCGCCGTGCGAGAGCGCGATGCCGAGCGTGTCGAAACCGGGGCCGAGGTTCGCGCTCGTCGCCGGAACATGCACGTGCAACGCGCGCGGGACGAACCCGCTCATGCGTCGCCCTCGAGGCGCAGTACGCTGGTGACCTGCTGCACGACCTCGCTGCCGCGCAGCGCATCGACCACCGCGGCGAGATCCGCCTCACGAGCGCGGTGCGTGCCGATGACGAGACGCGCGTGGCCGTCGGCCTGCTGCGAGATCGACTGCTCCACACTCGAGGCCGAGACGCCGCGATCGGCGAGCAGACCGGCGATGGTCGCGAGCACGCCGGGCCGGTCGCGCACCTCGAGCATGATCTGGTAGGCGGTCGTGATCTCGCCGACGGGCAGGATCGGCAGTTCGGCGTGCTTCGAGCCCGGGATGCCGGGGCCGCCGACGACGTGGCGGCGGGCGGCCGAGACGACGTCGCCGAGCACGGCCGAGGCCGTCTCGACGCCGCCGGCGCCTGCGCCGTAGAACATGAGCTCGCCGGCCGACTCCGCCTCGACGAAGATGGCGTTCTTGCCGCCGTAGACGGCGGCGAGCGGGTGCTCGCGGCTGATCAGCGCCGGGTAGACGCGGGCTGAGACGCCCTCGGTGCCGTCCGCGGCGGTAAGGCGCTCCGCGATCGCGAGCAGCTTGATGACGTAGCCGGCCTGCTTGGCGGCCTCGATCTGCTCGGCGGTGACCGTCGTGATGCCCTCGCGGTGCACTGACTCGACCGGCACGTTCGTGTGGAACGCGATGCTCGCGATGATGGTGGCCTTCTGGGCCGCGTCGTAGCCCTCGACGTCGAGGGTCGGGTCAGCTTCGAGGAAGCCGAGCTCGCTCGCGACGCGCATCGCATCCTCCGCGCTGTCGCCGAAGCGGTCCATGCGGTCGAGGATGTAGTTGGTGGATCCGTTGACGATGCCCATGACGCGGGTGACGTGGTCGCCCGCGAGGCTCCACACGAGGGGGCGGATGATGGGGATCGCGCCGGCGACGGCGGCCTCGTACGAGAGCTGCGCACCGACCTGCTCCGCGGCCTCCGCGAGCTCGGGGCCGTGCGCGGCGATCAGCGCCTTGTTCGCGGTGACGACGTCGGCGCCGCCCTTGAGCGACTGCAGGATCAGCTCGCGGGCCGGCTCGATGCCGCCCATGAGCTCGATGACGATGTCGGCCCCCTGCACGAGACGCTCGGCGTCGGTCGTGAAGAGCTCCTGCGGCAGCTCCGCATCGCGCTTCGCATCGATATCGCGCACGGCGATCCCTGCCAGAGTCAGGCGCGCGCCCACTCGAGCGGCGAGCTCGTCGCCGTTCTCGAGCATGAGCCTGGCCACCTGCGATCCGACTGAGCCCGAGCCCAGCAGGGCTACGCAAAGGTCACGGTACCCGTTCAATTGTTCTCCTTGATTGTGTGAGTGCTGCACCGGCCGGTCGAGGTCAGAAGACGCTCTTGGCCAGCAGTTCTTCTTCGGTCTCGCCGCGAACGATCAGTCGCGACCGGCCGCCCGAGACCGCCACCACCGGCGGCCTGGGCACGTAGTTGTAGTTGCTCGACAGCGACCAGCAGTACGCGCCGGTCACGGCCACCGCGAGCGTGTCGCCCGGCCGCACGTCCGACGGCAGCAGATCGCGCTGCACGACGATGTCGCCCGACTCGCAGTGCTTGCCGACGACGCGCACCAGAGCCGGAGCGGCCGTCGAACGCCGGTTCGCGAGCCGCACCTGGTAGTCGGCGCCGTAGAGCGCGGGGCGCGCGTTATCGCTCATGCCGCCGTCGACGCTCACGTAGAGGCGTTCGGTGTATCCGAGGTCGGCGGGGTCGCCGCCGGCATCGGAGCCGGCGAGCTCGACGGCTTTGGTGGTGCCGACGGTGTAGAGCGTGACGCCCGACTGCCCGATGATGCTGCGGCCGGGTTCGAACGCCAGCTTCGGCATGTCGATGCCGTACTCGGCGACGCTCTCGGCGACGATGTCGGCAAGCTGCCGCGCGACATCCGCGACGTCGGGGGCCTCCTCGGCCTGCGCCGAGGTGTATGCGATGCCGAAGCCGCCGCCGAGGTTCAGCTCGGCGACCGGCCCGCCCGTGATCTCCGCGAGTTCGGCGTAGACGCCGAGCAGGCGCCGTGCCGATTCGCGGAAGCCGTCGGTCGCGAAGATCTGCGAACCGATGTGGCAGTGGAGCCCGACGAAGTCGAGGGCGTCGTGCGAGACGATCGCCCGCACCATCTCGGGCGCCGCGGAGAGCGGCTGGCCGAACTTCTGATCCTCGTGCGATGTGGCGAGGAAGTCGTGCGTGGAGGCGTGCACGCCGCTGTTCACGCGCAGGCGCACGCGCTGGCGCGTCCCGGCCGCGGCGGCCGCGGCGGCGACCCGATCGATCTCGATCGCGCTGTCGATGATGACGGTGCCGACGCCAGCGGCGACCGCGCGCTCGATCTCCGATACGGACTTGTTGTTGCCGTGGAATCCGATGCGGGCGGGGTCGACGCCGGCAGCGAGCGCCACGGCGAGTTCGCCGCCGCTCGCGACGTCGATCGCGAGCCCCTCCTCCGCCATCCAGCGCGCCACCTCGACGCACAGGAACGCCTTGCCGGCGTAGTAGACGGTCGCCTCGGTGCCGATGCGCGCGGCCTCCCCCTGCAGCGCCTCGCGCACCTCGCGCGCCCGCGCCCGGGCGGCGTCCTCATCGACCACGTACAGCGGCGAACCGTACTCGGCGGTGAGGTCGGTGGCGCGCAGGTCGCCGAACTTCAGCTGGCCGCAGCTGCTGCCGCGGCGCGCCGTCGAGGGGAAGACCCGGGCGTCGATCGCGTCGAGAGCTCCTGTGGGGTCGTCTTCGGCCATCGTATGCTCCTGCGGGTCTCGGGTCGGTGTTCGCGCACGCGTCCGCCGCTCATGGCAGCCGATGGCGAGCGGACCCGGATTGGCCCCTGAAGCCGCGCGAACGGGGGCCGGCGCCCCAGGTCGAACCCGACCAGTCTATACGGATCGGGGGCTCATTCCGCTGCGCAGACGCCCATCTCCTGTTCGCCCGGGTCCGAGAGGATGCGCGGCGAGAGATCGGCCGAGACGATCGCCGATCCGGTGCTCGACAGCGTGATATCGGTGAGGGTGAGGCCCTTCGGCAGCTGATCCTTCACGCATACCGTGCGGGGCTGCAGCAGCGGTTCGAGGGCCGAGCCCGTGATCTGCACGAGCTGCTCGGCGCTCAGGTCGAGCCCGGCGGCGCTCAACCCCTCGGGCTGCACCTCGACATCGCCGCCGTCGACGATGGCGAGCCGCAGGGTCGCGCTGAGCGGCACCTGCTGCCCGAAGATCTCCATGGTGCGCCCGACCGTGATGGCGCCGTCTCGCACCGAGCCGGAGTCGGCGACGCCGTTCGTGAGCGTCGCGATCATCGGTCCGAGGCGATCCTGCGAGACGGTCAGCTGCACCGAACCATCGCGTATCTCGCCCGAGAGCGGGTTAAACAGCACGGAGCCGGCTTCGAGCCGCGCGTCGGCCACGAGTCCTTCGATGAGCGGGGCGTCGGGCACCGACACCGTCAGATCGCCGACGCTGCCGCCGAGGGCGTGGAGCAGCGCGGAGCCGCCGAGCGAGACGTCGACGGGGTGGTCCGGGGTGAGCTGCAGCTGCGTGCGCACGGCGGTCGCGATCGTGCTGGGCACGATCAATCGCAGCGCGACCTCGCCGAGGCCGGCGAGCACCGCGACGGCGATGACGACCGCGAGCAGCCGTTTCCCCCACTTCGGCATCGTCGGGCTACAGCCGTTCGGGCGCCGAGACGCCGAGCAGGTCGAGGCCGTTGCGCAGTACCTGGCCCGCCGCATCGTTCAGCCAGAGGCGGGTGCGGTGCAGGTCGGTAACCGGCTCCTCCCCGAGAGGGATCACGCGGCAGTTGTCGTACCAGCGGTGGTACGCGGCCGCGAGTTCTTCGAGGAAGCGCGCGATGCGGTGGGGCTCGCGCAGTTCGGCGGCGCCCGCGACGATACCGGGGTACTGCTGCAGTTTGCCGAGCAGTTCGGTCTCGGTCTCGTGCGTCAGGAGTTCGGGGGCGAACGCGCTGCGGTCGATGCCCGCGGCGGCGGCGTTGCGGTCGACCGCGCAGGTGCGCGCGTGCGCGTACTGCACGTAGAAGACCGGGTTGTCGTTGGTGCGGCTGCGCACCTGCTCGCCGTCGAGCGAGAGCGGCGAGTCGGCCGGGAAGCGGGCCAGCGAGTAGCGCAGAGCATCGCTGCCGAGCCATTCGAGCAGGTCGTCGAGCTCGATGATGTTGCCGGCGCGCTTCGAGAGCTTGGCGCCGTTGAGGTTGACGAGCTGGCCGATGAGCACCGTGATGTCGGTCTCGATGTCATCGCCCGCCGCGCCCGCGATCGCGGTCAGGCGGCCGATGTAGCCGTGGTGGTCGGCGCCGAGCAGGTAGATCTTCTCGCCGAAGCCGCGATCCATCTTCGACAGGTAGTAGGCGGCGTCGGCGGCGAAGTAGGTGTACACGCCGTTGCCGCGGGTGAAGACGCGATCCTTGTCATCGCCGAAATCGGTGGTGCGCACCCAGATCGCGCCGTCGTCCTCGAAGACGTGGCCCTGCTCGCGCAGGCGATCGACGGCCGCCTCGATGGCGCTGGGCTCCCCGTTCTCACCGGCGGCGTGCAGCGTGCGCTCCGAGAAGTAGACGTCGAACCGCACGTTGAAGCGTTCGAGGGAGTCCTTGATCTCGGCGAGCTGCTGCTGGTAGGCGGCCTCCTGCACCACGGCGAGCGCGGCGTCGCGGTCGCGCGCGGCCAGCTCGACGAGCCCCGGGTGCTGAGCGAGCACCGTGCGGCCGAGCTCCTGGATGTACTCCCCCGGGTAGGCGTCCTCGGGGGCGTCTTCGCCGAGCGCCGCGGCGAGCACCGATCGGCCGAACTTGTTCATCTGCGAGCCCGCATCGTTGATGTAGTACTCGTTGGTGACGGTCGCCCCGGCTGCGCGGAGCACCCGTGAGATGGAATCGCCGAGCGCCGCCCAGCGGGTGTGACCCATGTGCAGAGGTCCCGTCGGGTTCGCGCTCACGAACTCCATGTTGATGTTCTGGCCGGCGAGCACGTCGCTGCGGCCGTACGCCTCGCCCTGCTCGACGACGCGGCGGGCGGTCTCGCCGGCGCTCGCAGCGTCGAGCGTGATGTTGATGAAGCCGGGGCCGGCGATCTCGGCACGGGCGATGCCGTCGATCCCGGCGACACGGTCGACGATCTCCTGCGCGAGCTCGCGCGGATTCGTTCCGATGCGCTTCGCGAACTTCATCGCGGCGTTCGAGGCCCAATCACCGTGCTCGCGGTTCTTCGGACGCTCCACCTGCGTATCCTGCTCGGTGACGACGATCTCGGCGCCGCGGGCGGCGATGATGTCGGTGAGGATGCGGGCGAGGGCGGCAGCGAGTTCTTGAGGCGTCACGAAGGTCAATCCTACCCGCCCGCAGAGGCGCCCCGGTGCTCGCGCTGCCGATCAGCCGTAGGGGTTCGCGGTCTTCTTGCCCGATTCGATGTCGCGGATCAGCGCCGGGTCGGTCTGGCCCTTGCGCGGGTCGACATCGTCATCGCTGTGATCCGTCGCGCCGTCCATAACGGGTTCGTCGATCGTCTCTTCGTCACTTCGGTCGGTCTCGGGTTCGCGGTTCTGCTGCTGCTCGGCCATGGCGCCACGGTACCGACGGCGCGATCGCCCCGGCAAGAGCCTTGCGCGCGACGCCGGTCCGCTGCTATAGGAGCGCCCCGCAGGGCCGCATGGAAAAGCCCCTCCCGCCGCATATCCATGCGGCGGGAGGGGCGTGTTGCGGTGCCCCCGGAGGGATTCGAACCCCCGACCCTCAGTACCGGAAACTGATGCTCTATCCCCTGAGCTACGGAGGCGGGCTATTGCAACCCGACCAGCCTAGCGCACTTGCGGGGCGCCTCCCGCCACCCGGTCAGCGGCGCGAGAATACGAGGTGCGTCACGCCGCTCGGAGTGCTCGTCGACTCGACGTCGTAGCCCTGCTCCCAGCCTTCGAGGCCGGCCCAGAGCGAAACGCCCCGGCCCAGCAGAATCGGCACCTGCACGACATGCAGCAGGTCGATGAGCCCGGCGGCCATGAAGGCCCGGACGGTGGTCGGCCCACCGCCGATGCGCACATCGAGCCCGCCGGCGGCCTCGAACGCCTGCGCGAGCACGGCATCGGGCACGGCATCGGTGAAGCGGAACGTCGTCTCGCCGACCTCGATCGGCGGGCGCGTCGCGCGGGTCATCACGAACACGGGCGAGTGGAACGGCGGCTCGTCGCCCCACCAGCCCCGCCAGTCGGGGTCGGCCTGCCAGCCGGGCGGGCCGAACTTGTTCGCCCCCATGATCTCGGCGCCGATGCCCTCGAACGAACGACGCGCGAAGACGTCATCGGGCTCGGCCGACGTATCGACGGGCCGCCGCTCCCGGTCGCCCGAGAGACTCTGGAACGTGGCGGTCGGGAAGAACCACTCCATGAGGCGCACGCCCGCGTGGCCGAACGGCGTCCGGAGGGACTGCCCCTCCCCCGTCGCGAAGCCGTCGAGCGAGACGGCGATGTTGTGTGCCCGTACCAGCGGCATGGCGCGCTCCCCTCAGCGTCTGCTGCCGACGATACACCTTCGTCGCGGTGCTGCCCAGAGCTTCGACGAACGGGTCCGGTGCGGGCCCTTGCAGGGGCCCGCGTACGCTCAGCACTCCACGACGTTGACGGCGAGGCCGCCCATCGAGGTCTCCTTGTACTTGTCGCTCATGTCGCGGCCCGTCTCGCGCATCGTGATGATGACCTCGTCGAGGCTCACGTGATGTCGGCCGTCGCCCATGAGCGCCATCTTCGCCGCGTTCACGGCCTTCGACGCACCGATCGCATTGCGTTCGATGCACGGGATCTGCACCAGGCCGCCGATGGGATCGCAGGTGAGTCCGAGGTTGTGCTCCATCGCGATCTCGGCCGCGTTCTCCACCTGCTCCGGAGTGCCGCCGAGCACCTGAGCGAGGCCGGCCGCGGCCATCGACGACGCCGAACCGACCTCGCCCTGGCAGCCGACTTCGGCGCCCGAGATCGAAGCCTGCTCCTTGTAGAGCACGCCGACGGCGGCGGCGGCGAGCAGGAAGTCGACGATGCGCCGTGCGCGCTCCTCGTCGCTCCAATCGCCTGCGCCGGGCGCGTAATGGGTGGCGTAGAAGAGCACGGCCGGGATGATCCCTGCAGCACCGTTCGTGGGCGCGGTCACCACGCGACCGCCCGAGGCGTTCTCCTCATTGACTGCGAGGGCGACGAGGTTCGTCCATTCCTGCCAGTACTGCGCGTCGCGGTTCGGGTCCTGCTCCGAGAGCCGGCGATGCCATTCGGGGGCCCGCCTGCGCACATTGAGCCCGCCCGGCAGCAGCCCGGTGCGCTCGAGCGCCGAGTTCTTGCAGGCCTCCATGACGTTCCAGATGTGGGCGAGGCCCGCGCGCACTTCGGGCTCGTCTCGGCGCGCCCGCTCGTTCTCGAGCATGATCTCGGCGATCGTGAGGCCGGTGCTCCGGGTATGCGCGAGCAGTTCGGCCGCCGTGGTGAACGGGTAGGGCAGTTCGGAGACGATGGTCTCGAGACGATCCTGCACGTCCTCTTCCGCGCCCTCGCGGATGATGAAGCCGCCGCCCACGGAGAAATAGGTCTGCTCGTCGAGGAGTTCGCCGCCCTCGCCGACCGCGCCCAGGCGCATGCCGTTGGCGTGGCGGGGCAGCACGGTGAGCGGGTGCAGCACCATGTCGGGCACGCCGAATTCGACGAGCACCGGCTCCCGGCCCAGCTGCTCGCCGAGGCGCACGATGCCGCTCTCCTCGATGCGCGCGATCGCGCTGTCGACTTCATCGGGGAGCACGGTCTCGGGGTCGTAGCCCTCGAGACCGAGAAGCACGGCGGTGAAGGTGCCGTGGCCCTTGCCGGTGGCTGCGAGCGAACCGTAGAGGTCCACTCGCAGCCCCCGGACGGCATCCAGCTGCCCCGCGCGCTCGAGATGCGCGGCGAAGAGGTGCGCGGCGCGCATCGGGCCGACGGTGTGAGAACTCGACGGGCCGATGCCGACCTTGAACAGGTCGAAGACGCTGATTGCCATGGGTGTGCCCTTCAGGGATTCCGGTCGTCGCTCAGGAGAGCTGAGCGAGATTCGGGTAGAGGGGGTGCGCCTCGGCGAGGGCCGTGACGCGGTCGCGCAGTGCTGCGAGGGTCGCCTCGTCGGCGCCGCCCTCGGCGGTGCCCGCGATGAGCGCCAGCGCGATCACGTCGGCGACCTCGGCGAACGCCTCGTCGCCGAAGCCGCGGGTCGCGAGCGCCGGCGTGCCGATGCGCAGACCCGAGGTGACCATCGGCGGGCGCGGGTCGAACGGCACCGCGTTGCGGTTCACCGTGATCTCGACCGCGGCCAGCAGATCTTCGGCGACCTGGCCGTCGAGCACCGATTCGCGCAGGTCGACGAGCACGAGGTGCACGTCGGTGCCGCCGGTGAGCACGCTGATGCCGCGCTCGGCGACATCGGCGCGCGTGAGACGCTCGGCGAGGATCGACGCGCCGCGCAGGGTGCGCTGCTGGCGCTCCTTGAACTCCTCGCTCGCGGCGACCTTGAACGCGACCGCCTTGCCGGCGATGACGTGCTCGAGCGGGCCGCCCTGCTGGCCGGGGAAGACGGCCGAGTTGATCTTCTTCGCGATGTCGGCGTCGTTCGACAGGATGATGCCGCCGCGCGGGCCGGCGAGGGTTTTGTGCGTCGTCGACGTGGTCACGTGCGCGTGCGGCACCGGGTTGGGGTGGAGGCCCGCGGCCACGAGACCGGCGAAGTGCGCCATGTCGACCATGAGGTAAGCGCCCACCTCGTCGGCGATCGCGCGGAAGCGCTCGAAGTCGAGCTGCCGCGGGTACGCCGACCAGCCGGCCACGATGAGCTTCGGCTCGTGCTCGCGGGCGAGGCGCTCGACCTCGTCCATGTCGATCGTCAGGGTCTCCTCGTCGACGCTGTACGCGGCGACGTTGTAGAGACGGCCCGAGAAGTTGATCTTCATGCCGTGGGTGAGGTGGCCGCCGTGCGCGAGGTTCAGGCCGAGGATGGTGTCGCCGGGGCGGATCAGCGCGTGCATGACCGCCGCATTCGCCTGCGCGCCCGAGTGGGGCTGCACGTTGGCGAAACCGGCGCCGAAGAGCTCCTTGATGCGGTCGATCGCGAGCTGCTCGATGACGTCGACCTCCTCGCAGCCGCCGTAGTAGCGGCGGCCCGGGTAGCCCTCGGCGTACTTGTTGGTGAGCACCGACCCCTGAACCTGCATCACGCCGACGGCGGTGTGGTTCTCGGAGGCGATCATCTCGAGCCCGCGGCGCTGGCGCGCGAGCTCGGCGTCGATGCGCTGGGCGACCTCGGGGTCGAGGGTGGCGATCGGCTCGTTCAGCGACGGAGCGACGATCTGCTCGAAACGGGTCACAGCTCTGCCCCGTTGTCGGCGGCGTACTGCTCGGCCGAGAGCAGCGGGCCTTCTTCGGAGACGGCGACCTTGATCAGCCAGCCGGCGCCGTAGGTGTCGGAGTTGACGAGGGTGGGGTCGTCGACGACGGCCTCGTTGACCTCGACGACCTCGCCAGTGACGGGGCTGTAGAGGTCGGAGACCGACTTGGTCGACTCGATCTCGCCCATGGTCTCGCCGGCGGTGACGCTCGCGCCGACCTCGGGGAGCTCGACGTAGACGATCTCGCCGAGCGCGTCTGCTGCGACCTCGCTGACGCCGATGACGGCGGGGCTCTCACTGTTGATCCACTCGTGCTCGGCCGAGTAACGCAGACCGGACTGTACCTTGCTCATGATGTGCTTCCTTTTCGGGGAGTGTGGGGGTTGATGTTCGTGATGAATGGGGTGTTCGTGAAGAACCGGGTGTTCGGAATAACCTACTGCGCCCGCTTGTAGAACGGGAGGGCGACGACCTCGAAGGGCTCGGCCTTGCCGCGCAGGTCGACGGCGAGCTCGGTGCCGACCTCGGCGAACTCGGGCTTCACGTAGGCGAGCGCCACCGGGTAGCCGAGGGTCGGGCTGGGCTGGCCGCTCGTGACGGTGCCGACGGTCTCGCCGCCCGCGACGACCGAGTAGCCGCCGCGGCCCGCACGGCGCCCGGCGCCCTTGAGGCCGACGAGCACGCGCTCGGGCTGCGTCTCGCGCAGCGCCTCGAGGGCGTCGCGACCGACGAAGCGCTCCTCCTTCTTGAAGGAGACGACCGGGCCGAGGCCCGCCTCGAAGGGGTTCACGTCGAGGCTCAGCTCGTTGCCGTAGAGCGGCATGCCGGCTTCGAGGCGCAGCGAGTCGCGCGAGGCGAGACCTGCAGGGATCAGCCCGGAGGGCTCCCCCGCCGCGAGCAGCGCGCTCCACAGCTCGGCGGCCTGCCCGTTCGGCACGTACAGCTCGAAGCCGTCCTCGCCGGTGTAGCCGGTGCGTGCGAGCAGCACCGTGATGCCGGCCGCAGTGACCTCGGCGGCCGAGTAGTACTTCATGTCCTCGACGATCGCGTGCTGCTCGGCGGGCACGATGCGGTGCAGGATCTCGACGGACCGGGGGCCCTGCACGGCGACGAGGCCGGTCTCGCCCGACTCGTCGGTGACCGTGACGTCGAAGCCGGCGGCGCGCTCGGCGAAGAGCCCTGCGACGACGGGGGCGTTGCCGGCGTTCGGCACGACGAGGTACTCGTTCTCGCCGAGGCGGTAGCTGATGAGGTCGTCGACGATGCCGCCCGCCTCGTTCAGGATGAGCGAGTACTTGGCGCGGCCGACGGCGATGACGCCGAGGTTGCCCGCGAGGGCGGTGTTGAGGAAGGCGGCGGCGTCGGGGCCCTGCACGCGGATCTCGCCCATGTGCGACAGATCGAACAGGCCGGCGGCCTCGCGTACGGCGCGGTGCTCGGCGAGTTCCGAACCGTACTTCAGCGGCATGTCCCAGCCGCCGAAGTCGGTGAACGAGGCGCCGAGCTTCTCGTGCTCGGCGTGCAGGGCGGTGTGCTTCGTGTCAGTCATCATTGTCCTTCAGGTGCTGGGTGGGCCCGTGCGCCGGGCCGGTGGGAGGTGCCGGGAGTCTCTGCGCCCGCTGGGCGCCCGCCCCTGGTCCGGCGGACCGGGGGCGGGCCTGGGGCCGCCGAACGGATCGGCGGCGGAACTCAGTCGGCGGGCGTCTCGAACGCCTCGGGCGCCGGGCACGAGCAGACGAGGTTGCGGTCGCCGAAGGCGCCGTCGATGCGGTCCACGGGCGGGAAGTACTTGTCGCTGCGCAGGCGCGCGACCGGGAAGACGGCCTGCTCGCGCGAGTAGGAGCGATCCCACTCGCCCGCGATGACGGTCTCCGCCGAGTGCGGTGCGAGGCGCAGCGGCGACTCGGCGAGTTCGCGCGCTCCCGTGATGACCTCTTCGATTTCGGCGCGGATGGTGATCATCGCCTCGATGAAGCGCTCGATCTCGCCGAGGTCCTCCGACTCCGTCGGCTCGACCATCAGCGTTCCCGCGACCGGGAAAGCGAGGGTCGGCGCGTGGAAGCCGTAGTCGATGAGGCGCTTCGCGACGTCTTCGGCGGTGACGCCCGACCGGGCGGTGAGCTCGCGCAGGTCGAGGATGCACTCGTGGGCGACGAGGCCCTCGTTGCCGCGGAAGAGCACCGGGAAGTACTCGTCGAGGCGCGCGGCGATGTAGTTCGCGCCGAGCAGCGCGGTCTTCGTCGCCCGGGTGAGGCCATCGGCGCCCATCATCGCGATGTAGGCGTACGAAATTGGGAGCACGCCGGCCGAGCCGAAGAGCGTCGCCACGACGGGGATGCCCTGGCTGACCGAGTAGGTGCCGGTCGGGTCGTTCGGCAGGTACGGGAGCAGGTGCTCCGCGACGCCGATCGGGCCGATGCCGGGGCCGCCGCCGCCGTGCGGGATGGCGAAGGTCTTGTGCAGGTTCAGGTGCGAGACGTCGCCGCCGAACTTGCCCGGCTGGGCGAGGCCGACGAGGGCGTTCATGTTCGCGCCGTCGATGTAGACCTGGCCGCCGGCCTCGTGGACGAGGTCGCAGACCTCGCGCACATCGGCGTCGTAGAGGCCGTAGGTCGACGGGTAGGTGATCATGATGGCGGCGAGCACCTCGCGGTTCGCCTCGACCTTCGCGCGCAGGTCGTCCATGTCGATGGTGCCGGCCTCGGTGTTCTTGACCACGACGACCTTCATGCCCGCGAGCACGGCCGATGCGGCGTTGGTGCCGTGCGCCGATGCCGGGATGAGGCAGACGTCGCGCTGCTCCTGACCGTTCGCGCGGTGGTAGAGGCTGATCGCGTTGAGGCCCGCGTACTCGCCCTGGGCGCCCGAGTTCGGCTGCATCGAGACGCCCGCATAGCCGGTGATCTCGACGAGACGGCCCTCGAGGTCGGCGATGAGCTCGCGCCAGCCGCGGCTCTGCTCCTCGGGCACGTAGGGGTGGATGCCTGCGAACTCGGGCCATGAGATGGACTCCATCTCGGCGGTCGAGTTGAGCTTCATGGTGCACGAGCCGAGCGGGATCATGGTGCGGTCGAGCGCGAGGTCGCGATCGGCGAGGCGGCGCAGGTAGCGCAGCATCTGGGTCTCGGATCGCATCGAGTTGAAGATCGGGTGCGTGAGGTAGTCGCTCGTGCGCACCGATGCGGCGTCGAATCCGTAGTCGCCTGCGGCGACGGCCTCGGCGGGCTCGGCGCCGAATGCGGCGGCGACCGCGGCGACGTGCGCTGCCGTCGTGGTCTCGTCGGTCGAGACGCCGACGGTGTTCTCGTCGATGCGGCGCAGGTTGATGCCCGTGTCCGAGGCGGCGGCGATGATCTCGTCGGCGCGGCCCGGAACAGTGGCGACCACGGTGTCGAAGAACGCGGTGGAGGCGAGCTCGATGCCGACGGCGCGGAGCGAGGCGGCGATGGTGCGGGCGTGCGCGTGGGTGCGTTCGGCGATGGCCTTGAGACCCGCGGGGCCGTGGTACACGGCGTACATCGATGCGGTGATGGCGAGCAGCGCCTGCGCGGTGCAGATGTTGCTGGTGGCCTTCTCGCGGCGGATGTGCTGCTCGCGGGTCTGCAGCGCGAGGCGGTACGCCTGGCGGCCGTTCGCATCCTTCGAGACGCCGACCAGGCGGCCCGGGAGCGAGCGCTCGAGGCCCGCGCGGATCGACAGGAACGCGGCGTGCGGCCCGCCGAAGAAGAGGGGCACGCCGAAGCGCTGGGTGTTGCCGACGGCGACGTCGGCGCCCTGCTCGCCGGGCGAGGTGATGAGAGTCAGCGCGAGGAGGTCGGCGATGACGGTGGCCATCGCGCCGCGCTCCTTCGCCTGGGCGATGAGCGCCGACTGGTCGACGATCGAGCCGTCGCTCGCGGGCTGCTGCACGACGATGCCGAAGATGTCGCCCTCGGGCAGGCCCTGCGAGAGGTCGGCGACCTCGACCTCGAAGTCGAGCGCCGAGGCGCGGCCCTGGATCACGGCGAGGGTCTGGGGGAAGACGTTCGCGTCGACGACGGCCTTCGCGGTCGGCTTCGCCTTGCTCGCGCGGCGCATGAGCAGCACGGCCTCGGCGGCGGCCGAGGATTCGTCGAGCATGGAGGCGTTGGCGACCTCGAGGCCGGTGAGGTCCGAGACCATGGTCTGGAAGTTGAGGAGCGCCTCGAGGCGGCCCTGCGAGATCTCGGGCTGGTACGGCGTGTAGGCGGTGTACCAGGCGGGGCTCTCGAGCACGTTGCGGCGGATCACCGGCGGCGTGTGCGTGTCGTAGAAGCCCTGACCGATCATCTGGGTCTTGAGGGTGTTCTTGCCCGCGAACTCGCGGAGGTCGGCGAGGATCTCCTCTTCGCTGCGCGCGGCGGGGAGGTCGAGGGGCTCGCCCTTGCGAATCACGGACGGGACCGCGGTGTCGACGAGCGCGTCGATGCTGTCGTAGCCGGTGCGCGCGAGCATGGCTGCGATGTCGGCCGGTGTGGTCACGCCGATGTGGCGATCCGAGAAGTTGCGTACTTCAGGGCTGATGCTCAAGAGGATCTCCGTCGTATGGCCCGCTGAGGGCGCGAATGAGTATGGGATCCTCCCCGCTCTGTTATGGGACCTGAGAGATTCGGGAGCGGAGGCGTGCGCCGTGCTCCGTTGCACCTTCGGTAAACGACAGGGATCGTCGTTTTTTCCAGAGTTGCCATGCTGCAGCGGTACGGGGGCCTGAGAGATTCCCGGGGAGGGATATTGCTCCTACGGCGCCGGGTCTCACCCGGACTCTCCCGCTGCGGCTTGATAGCCGATATTCAGAAGTCTGCTCATAGTAACACCATCCCGGCGTTCCCTCGCAACCGCTTTCTCGGCCGCGCGCGGCATGCGAAAGCGGGCTGCGCCGCTCCCCCGGCGATGCCGGAAGGAGCGGGCGCAGCCCGCCTATTTATTGGCCTCGGGTCACCAAGTCGAACGATCGGTGATCCCTGCCGAGAACGCTACTTCGCTTCGGGTTCGTCGACGCCGTCCAGCGCGAGGAGCTCCTCCTCGACGGCGCCGCCGTAGCCCTCCTTCTGCGGGTCGCCGTGCAGGCCGCCCGAGACCGCGTACTCCTCCTCGGGCGAGAGGATGAGGCGGTGGCGCGTGTAGACGCCGAAGATGACGAGGCCGATCACGTAGACGATCACGATCGCGACGATCGCAGGGCGGAACGACTCATTCAGCAGGAAGCCGAGGAAGATGAGCGCGGAAATGAACGCCGCGGCGTACGCGCCGAACTTGCCCCACGGGCTCTTGTACGGGCGGTTCGCGTTCGGGTACTTCTTGCGCAGGATGATGAAGGAGAGCATCTGCATGAAGTACGCGAGCACCGCGCCCCACACGGCGATGTTCAGCACGACGGCGCCGCCGACGCCGCCTTCGCCACCGGTGATCTCGACCACGATGAGCGCGGTGAGGCCGATGAGCGCACCCGCGATGAGCGCGACCCAGGGGGTCTGGCGCTTGCCGGTGAGCGAGAGGAACCGCGGGTAGTAGCCCGCGCGCGAGAGCGAGTACAGGTTGCGGCCGTACGCGAACATGATGCCCTGCAGCGAGGCGAGCAGGCCGAACAGGGCGAACAGAGCGAGCAGACCTGCGACCCAGGCGAGGTCGTCGCCGAGGATGGCGCGGAAGCCGTCGAGCAGCGGCTCGCCGGCGGCACCGGTCTTCGAAGCCCCGAGCACCGCGGTGTTGAGGAACAGCACGACGAGGCCGGTGGCGATCAGCGTGCCGCGCGCCCAGAGGCCCGCGCGGGGGATGTCGCGCACCGGGTTGTGCGACTCCTCGGCCGCGAGCGGGAGCTCCTCGATACCGAGGAAGAGCCACATCGCGAATGGCAGCGCGAAGAGGATGGGAAGCACGCCGTGGGGCAGGAACGCCGACTGACCGGGGTCGGGGACGATGTCGAAGAGGCTGCTCCAGTTGACCGCGCCGCTCACGAACGCCATGACGCCGAACAGCGCGATGACGCCGATCGAGACGAACGATACGATGACGGCGAACTTCAGGGAGATCGAGGTGCCCGCGGTATTGAGGCCCACGAAGATCGTGTAGAGGATGATCCACCACAGCCAGGTCGGCAGCGTGAAGCCCATGAGGCCCTCGGTGACGCCGTTGGCGTAGTTGGCCGAGAAGAACACGATCACGGCGGTCGTCGCGACGTACTCGATCGACTCGGCGAGGCCCGTGACGAAGCCGCCCCAGGGGCCCATCGCCGCGCGGCCGAAGGAGTAGGCGCCGCCCGTGTGCGGCATCGCCGCGGCCATCTCGCCGATCGCGAAGACCAGACCGTAGTACATCACGACCAGAATGGCGAAGGCGATGAGCATGCCGCCGAAGCCGGCGGCCTCGATGCCGAAGTTCCAGCCCGAGAAGTTGCCCGAGATGACGGCGCCGACGGCGAGCCCCCAGAGGCCCCAGATGCCGGCCGAGCGCTTCAGGCTCCGCTTCTCGAAGTAGCCCGTATCAGCCGTGGTGTAGGTCACACCTGAGACTTTCAGCGTGTCTTTTGTCATTGCTTCCTCTGTATTTCACTTCACTGTGACGGCACCCCGGCCGGTACTGCATTGCACTGGAGCCGAGGGTGTCTGCGGTTGCAACTCGAAACTATAGTGTCTATTGGTCTACTAATCCACCTTTAGCCAATTTTCGCTCGACCCCTGCGGTGCGGACCCGCCTCAGTGCAATGGATTCCCAGCGATCCAATGAGGATTCCGGGAACAGGTCTCCCCTCACCGGAAGTTTTCATGCTTTAATGGTCGACGAGCAGACCATAAACCCGGCACGCTTTCCGGTTCGCCCGGCGAGCAGCTCCCCGAAAGCCCGAGCTCGGCTCCAGATCAGGCGCACAATCGGGCACTCAACGAAGAGACATTTGAAGGAGATTCCATGAATCCCGTGAGCGGAAATCTGAACCCGCAGGAACTGCGCGAGGCCGTCGCGTCGGGCGAGATCGATACGGTGATCGTCGCATTCACCGATATGCAGGGCCGTCTCGTCGGCAAGCGCATCTCCGCGAGGCTCTTCCTCGAGGACACGATGAACGGCCACGCCGAGTGCTGCAACTACCTCCTCGCGGTCGACGTCGATCTCAACACCGTCGACGGCTACGCCCTCACCAGTTGGGAGAGCGGCTACGGCGACATGGCGATGGTCCCCGACCTCGGCACCCTCCGCCGCACCCCGTGGATCCCCGGTACGGCGCTCGTCATGGCCGACCTCGTCAGCGCCAACGGGCACGAGCCGATCCCTGTCGCTCCCCGTTCGGTGCTGCAGCGCCAGATCGACCGCCTCGCCGAGCGCGACCTCCACACCAACGTCGCCACCGAGCTCGAGTTCATCGTCTTCGACGACGACTACCGCACCGCGTGGAAGAAGCGCTACAACGACCTCGCCACCTCGAGCGACTACAACATCGACTACGCCCTGCACGCATCGACCCGCATGGAGCCGCTGCTGCGCGACATCCGCAACTCGATGGACGGCGCGGGCATGTACAACGAGGGCGTCAAGGGCGAGTGCAACCTCGGCCAGCAGGAGATCGCCTTCCGCTACGCCCACGCCCTCGCCACCTGCGACAACCACTCCATCTACAAGAGCGGGTCGAAGGAGATCGCCGACACCCACGGCAAGTCGATCACCTTCATGGCGAAGTTCAACGAGCGCGAGGGATCGAGCTGCCACATCCACGCGAGTCTGCGCGACGGCGCCGGCAACCCGGTGTTCGCCGACGAATCGGCCGAGAACGGCATGTCCGACACCTTCCGCCACTTCATCGCCGGCCAGCTCAAGCTGATGCGCGAGTTCACGCTGCTCTACGCGCCGAACATCAACTCGTACAAGCGCTTCGTCGACGGCAGCTTCGCCCCGACCGCCATCGCATGGGGCTTCGACAACCGCAGCTGCGCGCTGCGCGTCGTCGGCCGAGGAGGCAGCATGCGCGTCGAGAACCGCGTGCCCGGTGCCGACGTCAACCAGTACCTCGCCGTGTCGGGCCTGCTCGCCTCGGGCCTCTACGGCATCGAGCACGAGCTCGAGCTCGAGGATGCGCTGACCGGCAACGCCTACACGAGCGACGTCGACCGAGTACCGACGACGCTTCGCGAGGCAGCCGATCTCTTCGACCGGTCGACGATCGCGCGCGAGATCTTCGGCGACGAGGTCGTCGACCACTACGTCCACGCGGCCCGCGTCGAGGTCCAGGCCTTCGACGCCGCCATCACCGATTGGGAGAGGATCCGCGGCTTTGAGCGTCTCTGAGTCGACCGACGCCGAGTCGATCGGCGCCGGCTCGCCCGCGCCGATCATCGGCATCACCAGCTATCTCGAACAGGCCCAGACCGGGGTGTGGGATGTCAAGGCGTCCTTCCTGCCCCAGGTCTACATGAACGCGGTCACCGACGTCGGCGGCACCGTACTCGTGCTGCCGCCCCAACCGATCACCGCCGATGCCGCGCGCGCCATCGTCGGCACCCTCGACGGGCTCATCCTGTCGGGCGGCGCCGATGTCGACCCCGCGCGCTACGGCGAGACCCCGCACGACCGCACCGGGGCGCCGCGCGTCGACCGCGACGAGTTCGAGGCCGCGCTCATCGAAGCCGCGATCGAGGCCGAGCTGCCCCTGCTCGGCATCTGCCGCGGCGCCCAGATGCTGAACGTCGAGATGGGCGGCACTCTGCTGCAGCACCTTCCTGACGTCGTCGGCGACGACCGCTACCAGATCGGCGCCGGCGTCTTCAACGAGGTCGAGGTCGAGGTCGACGCGGGCACCCGCATCGCCGAGATCTACGGCGACGACCGCACCGCCGGCGCGCACCTCTACCACCATCAGGCCATCGGCGAGGTCGGCGACGGCCTCACCGTGACGAGCCGCACCGAAGACGGCATCATCGAGTCGATCGAGCTCACCTCGATCCCCTTCGGAGTCGCCGTCCAGTGGCACCCCGAAGAGAACGTCGAAGACCGCCGCCTGTTCCAGGGCCTCGTCGATGCCGCGCGCGAATACCGCGCCACCAGCACTTCCCGCACCGCCCGAGCATCGGGCGCAGTCCGCAAGGAGAACGCATGAGCTACACCGTCATCAACCCGGCGAACGAATCCGTCGTCGCCGAGGTCGAGCACCTCGACATCGAGGGCACCGATCGCGCCATCGCCGCGGCCGTCGCCGCGCAGCGGGAATGGGCCAGGGTCGCCCCGGCCGACCGCGCGAAGGCGCTGCGCCGCTTCGCCGCCTCGGTCGACGCCGACATCGAGCACCTCGCCTCGCTCGAGACGACGAACTCGGGCCACCCGATCTCGCAATCGCGCTGGGAGGCCGGCCACGTGCGCGACGTGCTCGAGTACTACTCGGCATCGCCCGAGCGCCTCATCGGCCAGCAGATCCCCGTCGCCGGCGGCATGGACGTCACCTTCCACGAACCGCTGGGCGTCGTCGGCGTCATCACCCCGTGGAACTTCCCGATGACGATCGCGGCCTGGGGCTTCGCCCCCGCCCTCGCGGCCGGCAACGCGGTCGTGCTGAAGCCCGCCGAATGGACCCCGCTCACGAGCCTCCGTCTCGGCGAGCTCGCGCTCGAGGCCGGGCTCCCCGAGGGCCTCTTCCAGGTGCTCGCGGGCCGCGGCTCGGTCGTCGGCGAACGCTTCGTCACCAACCCCTCGGTGCGCAAGCTCGTCTTCACCGGCTCGACCGCGGTCGGCAAGCGCATCATGTCGGGCGCGGCCGAGCAGGTCAAGCGCGTCACCCTCGAACTCGGCGGCAAGAGCGCGAACATCGTGTTCGACGACGCAGACATCGAGAAGGCGGCGGCCACCGCCCCCTACTCGGTCTTCGACAATGCCGGGCAGGATTGCTGCGCACGCAGCCGCCTGCTCGTGCAGCGCAGCGCCTACGACCGCTTCATGGAACACTTCGAACAGGCGGTCAAGGGCGTCAAGGTGGGCGATCCCTCGCTCGAAGACACCGAGGTCGGCCCGCTCGTCACCCTCGCGCACCGCGACAGCGTCGCCTCGTTCATCACCGATGACGTGAAGGTCGCCTTCCGCGGTTCGGCCCCCGAGGGCCCGGGCGCCTGGTTCGCGCCGACCGTCGTCGAGGGTAGCCACGGCGACCGCCTGTCGACCGAGGAGATCTTCGGCCCGGTCGTCTCGGTCATCCCTTTCGATGACGAGGCCGATGCGCTGCGCATCGCCAACGACACCGAGTACGGCCTCAGCGGCTCGATCTGGACGAACGACCTCGCCCGCGGCATCCGCATGGCGCGCGGCGTCGAGGGCGGCAACCTCTCGGTCAACTCGCACTCCTCGGTGCGCTACTCGACCCCCTTCGGCGGCTTCAAGCAGTCGGGGCTCGGCCGCGAGCTCGGCCCCGATGCCGCCGAGCACTTCACCGAGACGAAGAACGTCTTCTTCGCCTCCGAATAACCACTTCCCCTCTTCTCCAGAACCACCTCACACTCAAGGAAACGACTATGAGCGATATCACCCCCATCGACCTCACCCAGCGGCTTGCCGGCAAGGTCGCCGTCATCACCGGCGGCGCGAGCGGCATCGGCCTGGCCACCGCGAAGCGCATGCGCGCCGAGGGCGCCCAGATCGTCATCGGCGACATGAACCCCGAGTCGGGCGAGGCCGCGGCCGCCGAGGTCGACGGCCTCTTCGTGCAGGTCAACGTCACCGACGAGGATCAGGTCAACAATCTCTTCGACACGGCCGCCCGCGAGTACGGTTCGGTCGACATCGCCTTCAACAACGCCGGCATCTCGCCCGACGACGACGACTCGATCGAGACTACCGAGCTGCCCGCGTGGCAGAAGGTGCAGGACGTCAACCTCAAGAGCGTGTACCTGTGCTCGCGCGCCGCGCTGCGCCACATGACGCAGCAGGGGTCGGGCTCGATCATCAACACCGCTTCGTTCGTCGCAGTGATGGGCTCCGCCACCTCGCAGATCTCGTACACCGCGTCGAAGGGCGGCGTGCTGGCCATGACCCGCGAGCTCGGCGTGCAGTTCGCCCGCCAGGGCATCCGCGTGAACGCGCTCTGCCCCGGGCCGGTGAACACCCCGCTGCTGCAGGAGCTGTTCGCGAAGGATCCGGAGCGCGCCGCACGCCGTCTCGTGCACGTGCCGGTCGGCCGTTTCGCGAAGCCCGAGGAGCTCGCGGCCTCGGTCGCGTTCCTCGCGAGCGATGACGCCTCGTTCATCACCGCGTCGACGTTCCTCGTCGACGGCGGCCTGTCGAGCGCGTACACGACGCCGCTCTGAGCCGAGCCGTCCGGTCGCGAACAGGCGCCCGGATAGACTCGTACTCACGGGGTTCGCAGGTCTCCCTGCGAACCCCGTGCTCGTTTCAAGGAGGAACCGATGGAGCGCACGGGCGATGAAGCCGAACTGCTCATCAGGGCGGTGCGGCCCACCAATGCGTACGAGGAGTCGATGCAGCGCCTGCTGCAGTCGATCAGGCTCGGAGTGATCCCACCCGGGCAGCGGCTGCCGGCCGAGCGCGACCTCGCCGGAATGCTCAAGGTCAGCCGCGACACGGTGCGCGAAGCGCTCTCGACGCTGGCCGATGCGGGGTACGTGATCTCGCGCAGGGGCCGGTACGGGGGCACCTTCGTCGTCGACGAGCTGCCGCACGGGCCGCTGACCGGCACCGCAGCGGTCGTCACCGCCGAAGAGGTGGAAGACGTGTCGGTGCTGCGCCGCGTGCTCGAGATCGGGGCGGCCCGCGAGGCGGCCGCCCGCGATCTCACCTCGGTCGAGCGTTCCTCGCTGACGCAGGCGCTCGAGGCCTGCACGTCGTGCCCGCCCGACGACCACCGCCGGCTCGACTCGCGCCTGCACCTGCTCATCGCCGAGCTCTCGGGGTCGCCGAGCCTCGTGCCGCTCGCCGCGAACATCCGCACCCGCGTCAACGCGCTGCTCGAGGCCATCCCGGTGCTCGAACCCAACATCGTGCACTCGACCGAGCAGCACACGGCGATCGTGACGGCGATTCTGGCGGGGCGCCCCGAGGCCGCCGCAGAGGCGATGGCCGAGCACATCGAGGGGTCTGCGGCGCTCTTGCGCGGCTTCCTCTCGGACACCGTCGACGACGACTGACTGATGCGATCCGGCGGGCGTGCGTTCGTTCGGATCCTGGAGCTCGCTCGGACCGATTCTGGCGAAAAACGTCCGAACGAGCTCGCAGCTCCGAGTGGGCTCACGGGGCAGGGCAAGCCCCAAGCCGGCAGACCAACGCCGCGCCGCGCCGCCAGGGATCCTAGCGGTCGTCGAGCGGCCGCCCCTTGTGCTCGACGAGCCCCCACGCCGCCCCGGCCGCGACCACGAAGAACACCGCGAACACGGTGAAGGTGAGGCCCGCACCGCCCGCGACGAGCATCGCGGGCACCGCGAGCGGCGCGATGATCGACGCGATGCGGCCGACGCCGGCCGCCCAGCCCGAACCCGTGCCCCGCAACGACGTCGGGTACAGCTCGGGCGTCACGGCGTAGAGCGCGCCCCAGGCGCCCAGGTTGAAGAACGACAGCGCCATGCCCGAGGCGATGATCGCCGGCGCCGTGTGCACCGTGCCGAACACGATCGCCGAGGCCGCCGAACCGATGAGGAACACGGACAGAGTGAGCCGGCGGCCCCACACCTCGATCAGCCAGGCGGCGACCGCGTAGCCGGGCAGCTGGGCGAGCGTGATGAGCAGGGTGAACCCGAACGAGCGCACCAGGCTGAAGCCGGCGTCGACGAGGATGCTCGGGATCCAGATGAATGCGCCGTAGTAGGCGAAGTTCACGCAGAACCAGGTCAGCCAGATCGACACGGTGCGAGTGCGGAACTCCGGCGCCCAGAGCGCCGCGATGCGGTTGCCCGGCCGGGCCCGCTGCGGCGCGGCAGGCACGGCAGTCTCGGCCGCGGCCGCGGAGGCGCTCGCCGATGCAGCCGAGGCATCGGCCGCCTCCGGGTCGGCCGTGCCGCTCAGGGCCGCGATCCCTGCAGAACGTTCGAAATCGGCGACCACGGCCTCGGCTTCGGCCGTGCGCCCACGGCTCGCGAGCCAGCGCGCCGACTCGGGCAGGCCCCAGCGCACGATGAGCGCGTAGACCGCGGGAATCGCGCCGAGGGCGAAAGCCCAGCGCCAACCCGCGGCGCTGTTCGGCACGACGAAGTAGCCGATGAGCGCCGCGGCGGTCCAGCCGACGGCCCAGAAGGCTTCGAGGATGACGATGAGGCGGCCGCGGATGCGGGCGGGCGCCAGCTCGCTGACGTAGGTCGAGGCGACCGGCAGTTCGGCGCCGAGACCGAGCCCCACGAAGAAGCGCAGCACGAGCAGCATGCCGATGCCGCCGACGAGCGCGCTCGCGCCCGTGGCGATGCCGTAGACGAGCAGCGTCAGCGCGAACACCTGGCGGCGGCCGATGCGGTCGGCGAGCAACCCGCCGAAGCTCGCACCGATCGCCATGCCGACGAAGCCGATCGACGCGATGAGCCCGCTCTCGCCCTTCGTGATGCCCCAGTGCTCGACGAGCGCCGCGATGATGAACGAGATGAGCCCGACATCCATGGCGTCGAGCGCCCAGCCGATGCCCGAGCCGGTGAGCACCTTGCCGTGCTTGCGCGTGAACGGGAGCCCATCGAGCCGCTCCGCGATCGAGTTCTGCCGCTGCGACGTCGTTGAGGTCATGAGTTCATCGTAGAGGTCGGAGCGCCAGGCCGCACAGTCGCCGAGGCTCCCGGCTCGGCGGAGGCCGTCGGCGCGGCGGCCGCCTGCTGCACCTGCGCCCAGCGCACCTCCCGGGGGTCGTCGAGCCTCACCTGCTCGATGACCTCTCCGCCGTCGCAGCGCATCAGGTCCACGACCGCCGACTCGTCGTCCGCAGATACGACGCGCCAGGTGCCGCCGGCGAGATCCCAGCGGTCGACCGCGGCGGGCAGCTGCGCGATGGGGCTCTTGCGCGTCCACCCGACCTCGGCGCCGCGATCGTAGAAGTGCCGATAGGCGTAGATGAGCGGATGCCAGGCCTCGGGGTCGATATGATCCGTGCCGTCGACGGCCACCTCGCTCGCCGCATGCACGCGCACGACCTCGGCCTCGACGATGCCGAAGGCCCCGTCGAGACTCGGCGTGATGCGCCGCACCTCGGCCTCGAGCTGGATCGGCGCCTCCTCCACCCGCGGCGGGGCCACGAGGTCGGACGGCGCCGGGGTCAGCCCCGCCCGCTCGAACTTGCGTGGCTCGAAGACGTAGCCCGCACGCTTCTCGTCGGGCACCGGATCCCTGCCGGTCACGCCCGCGAGCCGTTCGACGTGCTGCCACTGCCCGGCCGACGGGAAGTTCACCGTCAGCTGCGGGTGCCGGCGCGCATTGTCGAGCGACTGCCCGCCCTCCTCGAGCCCGAGCACGATGGTGCGGCCGAGCGCGAAATGGCTCGATGCCGGCGCCAGATTCGGGGTGCCGTCGGGGTTCAGCGTTGCGACGAGGTATGCGGGCGTGCCCAGATAGAGCACGCTCGGGTCGATGACGCGGTGCGTGGCATGGTCGGTCATACCACCCAAAGTACTCCTCCGGCGAGGAGCGCCGCCGGATTATGACATCAGATGCGGCGGTAGGCGAGATCGCGGATCTCGCGGCCCTTCTCCGCGCCCTTGCGCTCGAACGCGGTCAGCACGCGGCCGTCGAAGCGCTCGGCCCACTCCCCCGCGAACTCCCGCTCGAACCCTTCGGCCTCGTCGAGCACCCGGCGCATCTGCTCGGCGTAGTCCTCCCAGTCAGTCGCCAGGCGCAGCACGCCCCCGGGGCGCAGGGCACCGCGTACGATGCGCGTGAAGTCGTCGTTCACGAGGCGGCGCTTGATGTGTCGCGTCTTCTTCCACGGGTCCGGGAAGAACACCCACAGCTCGTCGATCGATCCGGCGGGCAGATACTTCTCGAGCAGCTCGGGGGCGTTCACCTCGGCCAGGCGCAGGTTGTCGATCTCCGCGCTCTCGGCGCGCAGCATGGTACGGGCGAGACCTGCGCGGAACACCTCGACGGCGAGGAAGTTCGTGCCGGGATGCTGCTCGGCGGCGTGGAGAATGGCGTGGCCCTGCCCCGAACCGATCTCGACGACGAGCGGAGCCTCCCGGCCGAAGATCTCGGCCGGGTCGCCGTGCGCGCCGTCGGCGACGCTCGTCGCGGCCGGCCCGTGTTCGATGTCGAGCACGTAGTGGGGGCGCAGGTGCTCCCACGCGTACTCCTGCGAGGCCGTCATGCGACCGCCGCGGCGTACGAACGAGACGGGCTTGTCCCGAAAGGTGGTGGGGTCGAAGCTCTTGCGCGAGGGGGAGGTCTGCTCGGTCACCCGTCTACGGTAACCGATGCGGCGCGAAAACCCCGACTCGCCCCGCGCACCGCCTCCGGGCACGAATGGCCGGCAACGCTACGATGAGTGGACGGCTATCCATCGGAGGAGAACGATCATGACCGGGAAGATCCTACTGGTGAACGGGCCCAACCTGAATCTCTTGGGCACTCGCGAACCCGAGATCTACGGGAACGAGACGCTCGCCGACGTCGAGGCGCTCGTCGAGCGGGTCGCCGGCGATTTCGGGCTCGGCGTGCACGCGGTGCAGTCGAACCACGAGGGCGTGCTCATCGACGCCATCCATGCGGCGCGCGGCACCTGCAATGCCATCATCATCAACCCGGGAGCCCTCACGCATACCTCGATCGCGCTGCGCGACGCGCTCTCCGGGGTCGCACTGCCCGTCGCCGAGGTGCACATCTCGAACGTGCATGCACGCGAGGAGTTCCGACACCACTCGTACATCTCGGGCATCGCCTCCTGCGCGATCGTCGGCTGCGGCCTGCAGGGCTACGAGTTCGCGGTACGCCGTCTCGCCGCGCTCATCGCGGGATAACCGCCCGCCGGCTACGGCGCGGTCGGGAAGATGTCGAAGAGCTCGGGGTGGTGCGCGTGCACCAGCACTGCGAACACGACCGCGTCGAAGAGCAGATGCACTGCCACGACGTACGACAGAGACCGCGTGCGCAGGAAGATGAATCCCTGCACCAGCGCGAACGGGATGGTGAGCAGCGGCCCCCAGGCCCGATAGCCGAGCTCCCAGAGGAACGACACGAAGACTACGGCTTGCAGCGCGTTCGCGGTCCAGGCCGGGAAGTGCCGCAGCAGCACGGCGAACACGGTGCAGATGAAGAAGAGCTCGTCCCAGATGCCGACGGCACCGACCCCGACGAACAGACGCGCGACGAGGTCGGGCGTCTCGACGACCGGCCAGTTCCGATACACGCCCGAGCCGATGAAGTACCACGGCAGGATCAGCCAGCCGAGCACGAGCACGGCCGCGAGCCACCCCCAGTGCAGCCAGCCCCAGCGCGGATTCGGCCGCCCGTCGTGGCCGGTGCGCCACGGAAAACGGATGGCGCGATCCCTGTAGATCGCTCGGGAGACGAGATAGGGCACGAGCACGGCCCCGCCGAGCGCGAGCGTGAAGCGCCCCATCGCCCAGTCGTCGAGCTCCGCCGCGAGCGGGATGCTGCGCACGATGGCCAGCCCGACCGCGATGAGTGACAGGTCCCGCAGCAGCGACGGTTCGGCACGCGCAGGCGCATCGCCCGCCAGGGATCGCCGCCGCTCCGCCCACCAGGCCATGGCGAGGCCGGCGAGGAGCAGCGCGACCCCCGCGAGCGTCCACCCGAACACGAAGAACGCGGGGGCCGAGAGCACGACGAGCCCCGCCGCGAGCAGCGGTCGGGGCTCGATGTGCGAGGTCACACCTCTATGCTGCCATCCAGTACGTCGCTAGCGCTCCGTGCGCACTGGGCTGCCGCCGTGTGCGGCACCGCAGCCTGGCGAAACGCTGACGCTGTTCTCCGGCGACGCTGTGGCGTCGCGCGGCGTAGCAAGAATCGCTGGTCCGCGATTTCGGCTACGCCGCACCCTCGAACATGCTGGTGACCGAACCGTCTTCGAATACCTCGTGGATCGCTTTCGCGAGCAGCGGAGCGATCGACAGCACGGTGAGCTTCTCGAAGCGCTTCTCGGGAGGCAGCGGCAGCGTGTCGGTGACGACGACCTGGTCGATGAACTCCTGCGACAGGTGCTCGATCGCGCTGCCCGAGAAGATCGCGTGAGTGCAGGCGATGGTGACGCCCTTCGCACCGTTGTCCTTGAGCGCCTGCGCGGCCTTCGAGATGGTGCCGCCGGTATCGATCATGTCATCGACCATGATGCACCAGCGATCCTTGACGTCGCCGACGATGCCGTGCACCGAAGCCTGGTTCGCGACCTTCGGGTCGCGGCGCTTGTGGATGATCGCGAGCGGCGCACCGAGCTTGTCGCTCCACACGTCGGCGACGCGCACGCGCCCCATGTCGGGCGAGACGACGGTGATGTCGTCGCGGCCGATGGTCTTCTTGAAGTGCTCGAGCAGCACCGGCATCGCGAACAGATGGTCTACGGGGCCGTCGAAGAAGCCCTGGATCTGCGGGGCGTGCAGGTCGACCGACATGATGCGGTCGGCACCGGCGGCCTTGAAGAGGTCGGCGACGAGCCGCGCCGAGATGGGCTCGCGGCCGCGCCCCTTCTTGTCCTGGCGCGAGTACGGGTAGAACGGAGCGACCACGGTGATGCGCTTCGCCGAAGCGCGCTTGAGCGCGTCGACCATGATGAGCTGCTCCATGAGCCACTCGTTGATCGGGTTCGTGTGCGACTGGATCACGAACGCGTCGGAGCCGCGCACGCTCTCATCGAAGCGGGCGTAGAGCTCGCCGTTCGCGAAGGTGCGCGCATCAGTGGGAACGAGTTCCGCGCCGAGTTCCTCCGCGACCTGCTCTGCGAGCTCCGGGTAGGCCCGGCCCGTAATCAAGACGAGCTTCTTCTGTCCCGCCATCTCGATCTGGCTCATCGACGCTGGTTCCTCAATCTGTCGTTGTTCAGCTGTTCATTCGGAATCGGTCTGCGTCGCCTCGGGCTTGGCCGCTCGCGCCGCCGCGTCCGTCGACGTGCCGGGCCGGTTCTCGGCGACCCAGCCCTCGATGTTGCGCTGCGGCATCACACCGACCGCCAGCGAACCCGCCGGCACGTTCTTGCGCACCAGCGTTCCCGCCGCCGTGTAGGTTCCGTCTTCAATAGTAACCGGTGCGATGAGCACGTTCTTCGAGCCGATGCGCACGGCATCGCCGACGACCGCCCGATGCTTGTTCACCCCGTCGTAGTTCGCGAAGATCGTGCCGGCGCCGATGTTCGAACCGGTGCCGATCTCGGCGTCGCCGACATAGCTGAGGTGCGGCACCTTGCTGCCGTCGCCGATCTTCGCATTCTTCGTCTCGACGTACGCACCGATCTTGCCGTTCTCGCCGAGCTCGGTGCCCGGGCGCAGGTACGCGAACGGTCCGACCTCCGAGCCCGCGGCGATCACCGCGAGAGTGGCCTCGCTGCGGCGGATGCGGGCGCCCTCGCCCACCTCGCAGTCGACGAGCGTCGTGTCGGGGCCGACGATGGCGCCGCTCGCGATCGAGGTCGCGCCCTTCAGATGGGTGCCGGGCAGGATCTCGGCGTCCATGCCGATCGAGACGTCCGCCTCGATCCACGTCGTCGCCGGATCCTGGATCGACACGCCCGCGCGCTGGTGCGCACGCACGATGCGGGCGTTCATCTCGCGCCCCGCTTCGGCGAGCTGGGCGCGGTCGTTGACGCCGGCGATCAGCCATGGGTCGTCGGTCGCGATCGCCTCGACGATGCCACCGGTCGAGAGGATGCGCGTCGCAGCATCCGTCAGATACTTCTCGCCCTGCGCATTGTTCGTATCGATGCCCGAAAGGGCCTCCTCGAGCGCGCGGCGCGCGAACACGTAGATGCCGCCGTTGATCTCGGTGATGCGGCGCTGCGACTCGGTCGCATCCTTCTCCTCGACGATGCCCGTGACAGCGCCGTCGCCGCCGCGCAGAATACGGCCGAGCCCCGTGGGATTCTCGTAGATCGCCGAGAGCATCGTCATGCTGCGGTTCTGCTCGAGATGCCCGCCGATCAGGCGCTCGAGCGTCGCGGAGTCGATCAGCGGAACATCGCCCGAGAGCACCACGACCGAGCCGGCGAAAGAGTCGGGGAGGGCCGAGAGCGCCTGTTCCACGGCGCGGCCCGTGCCCGGCACCGCATCCTGGTCGACGATGAGGGTATCGGGTGCATGCTCGAGGATCGCCGCCGCGACACGATCGCGGTCGTGGCGCACGACCGAGACGACGATCTCGGGCGACAGCGCCGATGCGGTGTCGAGCACGTGCGAGATCAGGGATCGACCGCCGATCGGGTGCAGGACCTTCGGCAGGTGGGACTTCATGCGCGTGCCCTGCCCTGCTGCGAGGATCACGACGGCGAGTGAACGTTCTGCCATGTGCTTTTCCCTTTCATTGGCGCCGCTCCCGACACACCGAAGAGGCTACGCCTCCCCCAATGCACGGCGCCTGTGGGCGCCGCTTTCGGAGCAAGTGATCAAGGCTGCGCCTTGCTCACCCGCTCCGCCCCCAGGGCTCGAACCTGGACCTCACAGCTCCAAAGGCTGTCGTGCTGCCATTACACCAAGGCGGAACATGCCCGTGGGCACGCATAATAGTCTGCCAGATCTCGGAGCCGTCGCCGTACGCGTCGGACGAAGCGGGCGCCCGCCGGCACCCGTGTGTCAGGTGCCGCGCACGGCGCTCGAATAAGATGAGCCTATGAAGCACGAGGACGAGGTCGACCGCATTCTGGCCGAATGGCAAGCCGCTCGGCCTGACCTCGATCTCGCTCCGCTCGCCGTGTTCTCGCGGCTCTCGCGCATCGCGAAGCATCTCGACCGGGCCCGCTCGCACGCGTTCGAGCGTTCGGGGCTCATGTCGTGGGAGTTCGACGTGCTGGCGGTGCTGCGACGCGGCGGCGCCCCATATCGGCAGAGCCCGAAGGTGCTGGTGCAGCAGACGATGGTGTCGAGCGGCACGATGACGAACCGCATCGACCGTCTCGCGGAGCGCGGCCTCGTGCGCAGGCTCACCGACCCGAACGACGGTCGAGGCGTGCTCGTCGAGATGCTGCCTCTCGGTCAGACCCTCGTCGACGCCGCGATGACCCGACTCAGCGATGCCGAGGAGCGTCTGCTCGGCAGCATGCCGCGCTCCGAGCGCGATCGCCTCGCGACGCTGCTGCGGCGCCTCGCGATCAGCGTCGGCCGCTTCGAACAGCCGCTGACGGGGCCCATCACGCTGCCCGACCCCGAGATGCTCTGACCGCCCGACGCCCCGAATCCCTCTCCCTCTCGCCCCTCCCTCTCGCCCCTCCCTCCCTCCCTCCCTCCCTCCCTCCCTCCCTCCCCCGCGCACCTCCCGCGCATTTCCGCCCACTGACGCCCGCTCCGGCACGCTCCGACTCGCCCCGGTCCGTTGCCGTGCGAAGCGTGGAGCCGAATGCACCGCCCGAGGGGCCTTGATGGTTCGTTCAGCTCCACGACTCACCGGAGATCGGTGGATTCGGCGAAGTACCGTGCGAGATGCGGTGCCGGGGATCGGGGGTGCACTTCGAAGAACGAGCAGAGTCGCAACCGCGTCGCGGCGAGCTCGCCCGGGGCGAAGTTCTCGGCGTGCAGGCGCAGCACGTCGAAGTCGACCGTGCGAACGAGCTCCAGCCGTCGGAGATCTTTCAGGTACTGGCGTCGGTCGAGTCGGTGCTGCTCACCGTCGAACTCGGCGATCTTGCGTGTGACGCGATCCACGAGATCGAACCGGCCGATCCACATGCCCTGTTCGTCGAAGAGGTCGCCTTGGAGCTCGAGGTGATCGATGCCGGCACGAGCCGCTTCGAACCTCATGAGGGTCTCGTACCGGGATTCAGCGCCTACGCGCGATACCTCGAGGGCTGCACGAACCCGATCGATACCGGGTGCCGAGATCTCGCGCAGCCGTATCGCGAGGTCTTCCCGACTGACGATCGCTCGACCGCGCGGGCCGCGCTGCGGCAGGATCAGCGCGTCGATCGCGACCACGAGTTCTCTGAACGGCAGCAGCCTCGCGCATTGCACCAGGGCGAGTTCGGGAGGCACGCAGATGAGCCCGTGCGGTGCGGCTCCGGGCCCGAACGGGATACGGGTACGGTGCCCCCGAACCGCGGCTCCCCTCGCCGGCGACTGCGACCAGTGCGTCGTCGTATGCAGTGCATCGGTCGCGTCGATGGGAGCGCCGTAGAGCAGCAGCGCCGTGGTGTGGCTGAACGCCTCACCGCTCCTCAGCAGCGGTGCATAGTCTCGCGCGGCCTGGAGCACGCGCGCCTCCACGAAACGGGATGGCGTCTCGATCTCTTCCGCGACGCGATACACGCCGCGATGCAGCCGTCGATACTGCTGACCGCGCAGCTTCGCTCTCCCGACGCCGAATCTCGCAGCGCCGGCGGCGGTGAACGCGCTCCCTCGAAGACCTCGGGGAATCGGTGAACGGGCGGGCGACATGCATGCATCGTCGCCGGTTCGGCAGCGATGGGCCAGTGCGTTTCGCCGATTGTGGAGAGGTCACCGCGAAAAGGGCCGGGAACGGCCTTGGGGAGGAAGGCGATCCCTGTCGCTCATGCTGCGAGGTGTGGAGCCGGATGCACCGTTCGAGGGGCCTCGGTGGTGCATCCGGCTCCACACGGCGAAGCGCGAGCGGCGGCGCTCAACACTCAACACTCAACACTCAACCAGCAACCAGCAACCAGCAACCAGCGCGCGACGAGCAAAGCGCGACGCGCGACGAGCAACGGCCGGGCTCGCGCGATGCGGACCCGGCCGAAAGCGTCGAGAGAAATCTCGGAATCGAGGACTACGCGTCGATATCGATGACGCAGAGGTACTCCGCGTCGACGGCGCCGTGCAGCCCCTCGACGAGGCCTTCCGAGACCGGAGCGTCGACCGAGAGCACCGAGAGCGCCGTGCCGGCCTTCTCGTCGCGCGCGATCTGCAGGCCCGCGATGTTCACACCGGCCTCGCCGAGCAGCCCGCCGTAGGCCGCGACGACGCCCGGGCGGTCGTTGTAGCTGAGCACGAGCAGGTGCGCGGGCACGGGCAGCTCGACTTCGAAGCCGTTGACCTCGACGATCTTCTCGATCTGCTTCGGGCCGGTCAGCGTGCCCGAGACCGAGATCTGACGGCCGTCAGTGAGCGCTCCTCGCAGCGTGATGACGTTGCGGTAGCTCTCGGACACCGCGTCGACCGTGAAGCGCACCTCGAGGTCGCGCTGCTCGGCGATGAGCGGAGCGTTGACGTACGACACGGGGTCGCTGACGATCTTCGAGAAGAGGCCCTTGAGCGCTGCGAGTCGCAGTGCGCCGACGCGGTGCTCGGAGAGGTCGCCGTGCACCTCGATGTCGAGCGAGGCGATGGGGCCGTTCGCGAGGCCGGCGAACACCTGGCCGAGCTTCTCGGTGAGGGGCAGGCCGGGGCGCACGTACTCGTCGATGCTGGCGCCGGCGAGGTTCACGGCGTCGGGCACGAGGTCGCCGGCGAGGGCGAGCCGCACCGACTTGGCGACGGCCACGCCCGCCTTCTCCTGGGCTTCAGCGGTCGATGCGCCGAGGTGCGGGGTGACGTTCACGTTCGGCAGCGAGGTGAGCGCGCCGTCGGCCGGCGGCTCCTGCACGAACACGTCGAGGGCGGCACCGGCGATCTGCCCGTCGGCGAGCGCCTCGGCGAGCGCCGCCTCGTCGATGAGTCCGCCACGGGCGACGTTGACGACGTAGGCGGTCGGCTTCATCGCGGCGAGCTGCTCGGCGCCGATCATGCCGAGCGTGTCGGGGGTGCGGGGCATGTGGATGGTCAGGAAGTCGGAGCGCTCGACGAGCTCTTCGAGCGTGACGAGCTGCACGCCGAGCTGCTGCGCTCGGGCGGCGGTGACGTAGGGGTCGAATGCGATGAGCTCGACGCCGAAGCCGCGCAGGCGCTCGGCGACGAGGCCGCCGATGCGACCGAGGCCGATGATGCCGATCGTCTTCTCGTAGAGCTCGATGCCGGTGAAGGCGGAGCGCTTCCACTCCCCCGCCGACAGCGAGGCGTGCGCACGGGGCACGTGGCGTGCGAGGCTCAGGATGTGGGTGACCGTGAGCTCCGCGGCGCTGATGATGTTCGAGGTCGGGGCGTTGACCACCATCACGCCGGCCTGGGTCGCCGCCTTGATGTCGACGTTGTCGAGGCCGACGCCGGCGCGGGCGATGACCTTGAGGTTCGGGGCCCACGAGATCGCTTCGGCATCGAGCTGGGTCGCGGATCGCACGAGCACGGCGTCGGCCTTCGCGAGTGCGTCGCGCAGCGCATCGCGGTCGGTGCCGTCGGCGTGCACCACCTCGAAGTCGGGGCCGAGGGCGGCCATCGTGGCGGGCGAGAGTTGTTCGGCGATCAATACGACCGGCGCAGGCATCAGATGGTTCCTCCGGGAATGGGCGATCTGCGGGATTCGGCCGCAAGGGCCGGGTCCCAGTCTAGACTCCCGGTCGTGCGCAGCCCCGAATGTGTCGCGGTGCGACCCGAGGGCGCCGGGACCGGGCGCCGGGATCGAGCGCGGCCGACGGGTGCGGCGTACGCCCCGTGCGCACCCGTCAGGCGGTGAAGAACAGCGACTGGGGCACGAGGTGCATGACCTCGAGCTGGATCATGCCGACGATGGCGAGACCCGCGACGAGCACGAGCAGCCGCATGGCCGCGCGCCGCCCACGCGCGATGACGAGAGCGAGGCCGAACACGACGACGGGCACGAGGATGCCGAACCACAGCCAGAACCAGCCGAAGGCGCTGATCGCGTAACCGATCTCGGCGCCCATGCGCGGCAGCAGCACGAGATTGCCCACCGCGGCCGCGACGGTGGCTGCGTAGAGCAGGGTGATGAGGGCCCCGAGCACCCAGGCGGTGATCTTCGACCCCATCAGAAGCTCCATCCGTCGAACACGGGCAGCGGGACCAGCACGACAGCGCCGATACCGATCCAGAGCAGGAGCGCGCGCAGCCGGCCGCGATTCATGAGCAGCGCGGCGAGGAACCAGAGGATCGGAGCGAGCGGTGCGATCCAGTAGACGATGTTCTGGGCGGTGCCGCCGAGCGCACCGGCCGATGCCGCGAGATTCGCGTTCACGGGCGCGTAGTACTGGGCCCAGCTCAGCCAGATCCAGGCGTACAGCAGGTAGAGACCGCCGCACAGACCGAGCACGACGAGCGCGGCGTTCGAGTACTGGGGGCGCGGGTCTGCGGCGAGCGCCTCGGCGTCGTCCGAAGCCGCGAGGGGCGCGTCGACCGGTGCTGCGGCGGGCTCCTGCACGGGCTCGGCTTCGACCGTCCACCCGCTCGCGATCAGGCTCTCCCGCGGCTCCTCGGGTCTCTTCTTGCGCATTCCCCCAGCGTATCGGCAGCGCGCTCCCGAATCGCTGTGGGCGCTTCGCGCCGCTACTTCTGGCGCCAGTACCCCGAGAAGTCGATCGCGCTCTTGTCGACGCCGAGCTCGTTCACGAGGTGGCGGCGCCCGCCGGTCGCGAGCTGCTGCTCGCCGGCGATGAAGGCCGACACGGGGCCCGCGGGCTTCTGCAGGGATCGCAGGGCGTCGAGCGCCTCGGCGCCCGGGCGCCGGCTGCCGCTGCGCACGATCCAGTGCACGTCGACGCCGTCGGGGGCGATCGTCGGCTGCCGGTCGGCGGCGTCCGGGATCTCGATGATGGCGCTGCCGGTGGTGCGGGCCGGGAGATCCCTGAGGATACCGAGCAAGGCGGGCATCGCGCTCTCGTCGCCCGCGAGCACGACCTCGCCGGCTCCGGGCACCGGGCGGTAGCCGCAGCCCTGGTCGATGAGCCCGACCGTCGCCCCGACCGGCATGGACGCGGCCCAGGGGCCTGCGACGCCGGCGGTGCCGTGCACGACGAAGTCGATGTCGAGCTCGAGCGCCTCGGGGCGGAACTCGCGCACGGTGTAGTTGCGGATCACCGGCTTCGTGGCCTTGGGAAGAGCGAGATACCGCAGGTAGCCGCGCATGTCGAAGCGGTCGCCGAGGCCATCGAGGGTCGTGGCGCTCGAAACCGGCAGCGCCAGTCTGAACCACTGGTCGAAGCCGAGGTGGCGCCAGTGCTCCAGAGCTTCGCCGCCGAGTGTGACGCGCACGAAATGCGGTGAGATGCGTTCCGCCCGTTCGACTGCTGCGGTCATCAATCCGGTATCGGCATGATCGACCGCGATATTGCTCACTGCCAAGGGGTGTCCCTTCAACGCACTTCATCTGATGTTAATGAAGCATACCTAAGCATGTCTGCGATTGCGAGCGGGTCGCAGAGGAGGCGGCCGGTTCGGGAGGGCCCGGCCCGGTCCGGCCCGGGCTTCGATACCGGCGCAAGAACCGGTCGAGGCGGCACCGACGGTGCCTGCCGAGCCGATTCGGGCCGCCCTGCCCCTCCACGACGCCATCCGCGAGCGCGACCGCAGGGCGGTTGATCGGCGCGGCGCGCCGTAGGCTGGACGGGTGACGCCGCATCTCTTCGACCTCGATCGCATCGGCGCGGAGCTGCCGGTCGCCTCCGCCCGGAGCGAGATCGAGGCCGCCGCGACGGGCGCACTCGTCATCACCGCTCCCCCGGGCACCGGCAAGACGACGTTCGTGCCGCCGCTCCTCGCGAACCTCCTCGCGGAGCGGGCCGGCGGCCGCGTACTGCTCACCCAGCCCCGTCGCGTTGCGGTCCGTGCAGCGGCGCACCGCATCGCCGCGCTCGACGGCAGCCCGGTCGGCGGGCCGGTGGGCTTCACCGTGCGCGGCGAACGCAAGATCGGCGAGCGCTCGCGCATCGAGGCCCTCACCCCCGGCGTGCTGCTGCGCCGGCTCCTCGCCGACCCCGGGCTCGATGGCGTCGGCGCCGTCATCCTCGACGAGGTGCACGAGCGCTCGGTCGACGGCGATCTGCTGCTCGGCATGCTCGCCGAGGTGCGCGAGCTGCGCGACGATCTGCTGGTGATCGCGATGTCGGCGACGCTCGACGCCGGGCGCATCGCCGAGGTACTGGGGTCTGGCCAGGGATCGCGACCAGCGACTGTCATCGACGTGCCATCGCCGCTGCACCCGTTGCGCATCGACTACGCGCCCGCCGTCGAGGCGCGCCTCGACGAGCGCGGGGTGACCCGGGGGTACCTCGCCCATGTGGCCCGAACCGCGCGGCAGGCGCAGGCCCGAGCGGCGACGGAGCACCCCGACGCGTGCGACGCCCTCGTGTTCGTACCCGGAGCGCGCGAGGTCGACGAGGTCGTGCGGCTCCTGCGCGAGGCGCCGAACGCCGGGCGGGCCGGCGAGGTCGAGGTGCTCCCCCTGCACGGCCGCCTGCCCGCGCGCGATCAGGATCGCGCCGTATCGGGCCGCGGCCCGGAGGACGCGCCGCGCATCGTGGTGAGCACCGCTCTCGCCGAGAGCTCGCTCACGGTGCCCGGAGTGCGCGTGGTCGTCGACGCCGGGCTCTCCCGCGAGGTCCGGCGCGACCGCGCACGGGATATGACCGGGCTCGTGACCGTCAGCGCTTCGCGCGCGAGCGCCGAGCAGCGGGCCGGCCGCGCCGGGCGCCAGGGGCCGGGCCGAGCCGTGCGCGCGTACGCCGAGACCGACTTCGCCCGCATGCCGCAGGCCTCCGCTCCCGAGATCGCCTCGGCCGACCTCGTCGACTCGGCGCTGCTGCTCGCCGCTTGGGGCACCCCGCGGGGCGAGGGCCTGCGGCTGCCGACCGCTCCCCCGCCGGCAGCGATCGCTCAGGCGGAATCGGTGCTGCGGTCGCTCGACCTCGTCGATGCGTCGGGCCGGGTCACCGCGGCCGGCGCACGCATCGCCCGGCTCCCGATCGGCGCTCGCACTGCCCGAGCGCTCATCGCCGGCGCGGACGAACTCGGTGATGCGCGAGTCGCGGCCGAGATCGTCGCCGCGATCAGCGATGACCATCGCGAGGCGGGCGCCGACCTCACCCGGCTCATGCGCGAGCTGCGCACCGGCCGCGCTCCCGGGGCGGACCGCTGGCGACGAGAGGCGCGACGGCTGCTCGATCTCGCGCGCCGGGAGCAGACCGGCTCCGGAGCCCGAACCGGAGCGGAGGTCGGCATCGCCGACCGGGAGCACGGCCCCGGCACCATCGTCGCGCTCGCCCGCCCCGAGTGGATCGCGCGCCGCGTGCCGGGGGAAGACCGGCGGGGCCGCGGCTACCTGCTCGCGAGCGGCACCCGCGCCGCGCTCCCGGAGGGCAGCGGGCTCGCGGGCGTCGACTGGCTCGCCGTCCACGAGGTGCAGCGCGCCGCCGGACGCGCGGCCGACGGCACCGGCGCCGTGATCCGCCTCGCCGCACCGCTCGACGAGCATGCCGCTCTGCGCATCGGCCGGTCCCTCCTCGTCGCCGAACGCATCGCCCGCATCGACGACGGACGCGTCCGGGTGCGCGAAGAGCGCAGGCTCGGCGCGATCGGGCTCGCCTCGGCCCCCGTCAGCCCGACCAGCGCCGACACGGAGCCCGCGTTCGCACGGCACCTGCGCGAAGCGGGGCTCAGCGCCCTCGCCTGGCCCGCCGAAGCGCAGACGCTGCGGGGCCGCCTCGCGCTGCTGCGCCGCACGCTCGGCGATCCCTGGCCCGAAGTCGACGACGAGTCGTTGCTCGCGCGCCTCGCCGACTGGCTCGGCCCCGACCTCGCACGGCTGCACCCTGCGGCTTCGCTGCAGCAGCTCGACACCGCGGCCGCGCTCAGACGCCTGCTGCCGTGGCCGGAGGCTGCACGCTTCGACGAGCTGGCCCCGGAGCGCCTCGCCGTGCCGTCGGGATCGCGGGTGCGCATCGACTACCCGACGGCCGACGACCCCGAAGCGCTGCCGGTCGTCGCCGTGAAGCTGCAGGAGGCGTTCGGGCTCGCGGAAACGCCGCGCCTCGCCGACGGCCGGGTGCCCGTGCTCTTCCACCTGCTCTCGCCGGCGCGGCGTCCCCTCGCCGTCACCGGCGACCTGTCATCGTTCTGGAACGGCCCCTACCAGGAGGTGCGCAAGGAGATGCGCGGCAGATATCCGAAGCATCCGTGGCCCGAAGACCCGTGGACGGCGCAGGCCACCGCCCGCACCACTCGCGCGGGCGGCGGACGGGCCTGACCCGCGACGCGGGCTACCTCACCCGCTGCACCCGCTGCCGGTAGTTGCTGCCGTTGTCGCCGTCGATGCGGCTGCGCTTCGTACCGCGCACCTCGTCGACCTTCACATCCGAGCCCTGCACCGGCTGCGATTCGATGATCGTCTCGCGCTCGAACTGGTGCGACTTGTCGGTGTTGCGGTAGTAGCGGAACAGGGTCCAGTAGATGCCGCCGCCGGCTGCCGGGCCCGCCGCGAGCAGCCAGGCCGGGCTGCCCTCGTCAGAGGAGGCGAGCACGTTGCCGACCGAGACGCCCGCATCGACCAGCACGGCCGCGACCGCAGGAACCGCATCGGCGAACGGTGCGAGGAGCGCGACCAGCGCTGCGGACTGCGGGGAGACGGCGCCGAGCGCGTCGACCAGGTCGAGGAGGAGCGCGCTCATGCCGTCGCCACCAGAATCGCGATGGCCAGGCCCTCGACCACGGTACCCGCGGTGATGGCGGCGGTGAGCAGACGCCCCTGCGAGACCGGCACGCTACCCATGGTCTCGCCAGTGCGGCCGTTAACGGCGATATAGTGCACCATGCCGCGACCGCCCTTCTCCTGGTAGTACGAGTACAGCCACACCGGCAAGTACATCGACACCCACCGCGTGCCATGCACGTCGAGCCGCTCCGTCTCCCAGCGCACGCCCCGGTTGTAGCCGGCGAGCGTGGGCGAGACCTCCGAGCGCGCGATCGAGAGCAGCTGGCCCTCGAGCACCGGCTCGATCTGCGAGACGTCCTGATCACGGCGCTCCGAGGTGAAGCCCGTCAGATAGCTCGCGTTCCACTGCACCGCGTTCTTGGTGTCGAACGGCAGGATCGTGTTGATGATGTTGTTCGTGTTCACGAGCGCGTCCATGTTCGCCCGCTCGGCCGACGACTCGATCGTGAGGTCGTCGACAGTGAAGTCGACATGGCGCTGCACCTGGTAGATGTCGGCGTCGTAATAGGTCTCCTCGTCATCGCCGCTGCCGCGGGTGTAACGGCGCGTCAGCACTTCGCCGTAGCCCGCGACATCGGCCGAAGCGTTGCCGTCGACGACCATGTAGGGCATGTAGACGCCCACGACGTTCTCAGGGGTGAACTCGCGCTTGAAGCGCGCATGGGCGAAGGTGCGGCGCTTGCCGGCGAACGCGCGGATGCGCTCGACCGCCTCCTGGTGGGTGAGCTGGAACGGGAGCACCGCGTCGGGCACCGCGCCGTTCGGCACCTGCTCGTTGACCGTCAGCACATGGCGGCACCAGTGGCAGCGCGACGACATGGCCTCTGCCGTGTTCACGACGACCTCGGCGCCGCAGCCGCCGCACTTGAGCGTCAGCACCCCCGCGACCGCGGGGTCGATGTCGGCGGCGCCCGACGCGATGGTCGTGCCCGAGAGCTCGCTCAGCGGCACCTCCTCCGGGAGCGCCTCGGCGATCTGCGCCTCCGTCCACTCGTAGCGGCAGAAGAGGCAGATCAGCATGCCCGTGGCCGGGCGCAGCTGGATCTCGGTCGAGCCGCAGCGCGGGCACCGGTTCACGCCGTCGCCGAGACGGTCGTTCCGGGTGTCGATGGTCGTCGGCCCCTGCGGGGCGAGCGCATCGGGCAGCGCCGCATCGGGCGCCGGGTGCGGCGCGGATGGAGCGGACGCATCGGCCGGCGACGGTGTGACCGGCGCGGTCGACGCCGCCGGCACCGGGTCTGGAGCACCCGGCGCCGGAACAGCGCCGCCCCGCGCCGGATCGGGAATCTCGTTCATACCTGATCCGAACAGTCGAGGGTCGGGGCCGCGGCTAGAGGCCGAGCGCCTTCGCCTTCGCAGCGTTGTAATCGTCCTCGGTGATGAGCCCGGCGTCGAGCATGCTCTTCAGCTGGGTGAGCTTGGCCATCGGGTCGTCGGCGGCAGGCTCCGCCGCGGCCGGCGCCTGCGCCGGTGCCGGTGCCGACTGCGCCCCCACTCCCGGCACCGGCTGCTGCAGCCCGCCAAGACCGGCCTGGCCCGCGGCCATGCCCATACCGAAGATGCCGCCCGCGCCGGCGTTCTCGCCCGCCGACTCGAACCCGGCGGCGACCGATGCCTGCAGATTCGAGTTGCCGCGCGCGCCCGCGAGGGCATCCGCGCGCTGCACGTTCTTCAGCAGTTCGCGGGTGTTCTCGTCGTACTCGATCGCGACGATCGCGGTACTCGCGATCTCGAGGCCGCGGCCGGTGCTCCACTGGTAGTTGGCCTCGACGGCGGCCGAGAGGCTCTGCGCGAAGCCCACCGAATCCTGCTGGATCTTGGTGATGCGGTTGCCCTTGGCCGGGTCGTTCGTATACATCGAGAACGCGGGCGCGAGCGAACCGACGACCTCGTTGAAGAGCTGCGACGCCGCATCGTTGTCGATATCGGTGAAGTCGAACACCTGACCCGGCTCGAGGTACTTCGCCGGCAGCCAATTCTTGACGAAGAGGATCGGGTCGGAGATCTTGAGCGTGTAGGTGCCCCGAGTGATCGCGCCGACCTGGGCGTTCATGTAGGCGTCATCCCAGTAGATCTCGGACTGCGTGCCGAAGCGGTTGTTCGGCAGCTCCTTGAGCGCGACGAAGTAGGCGCGCTGCTGCGCCCCGGGCCGCCCGCCGAACTTGAAGCGCTCCCACGAGGTCTTGATGAGCGCGCTCACGAAGCCGCCGCCGGTGAAGATCGACTGCGAATCCTGCGCCTCCGAGTTCCACTCGTAGCCGCCGGCCTCGGAAGTGAAGCCGGTGATCGCGCCCTCCTGCATCAGGATGAGGCCGTAGCCCTCGGGCACGACGATCCGGCTGCCGTTCGTGATGACGCCGTCGGAGCCGCTGGTGTTCGAACCGCGGCCGGCATTCGTGCCCTGGGGCACCGCGGCGAACAGCGCGGCGGTCGGCGCGAGTCCCGTCGGCACCGTATAGAAGTCTTTCCACTGATCGGCGAGAGTACCGCCGATCGCACCAGTCGCAGCCTTCAGCAGTCCCATGAGATCATCCTCGTTCCTCGCAGTGATTGAGTCACAGTGTAGCGAGAAACGGAGTGCTGAGAGCAAGCGCCCGGTGAACGCAAAGGGTCCGGGAGCGATTCGCTCCCGGACCCTCCGCTCGAACTCAGCAGCTCAGCGCGCGGCGCTGCCGTCGACGAGCGCATACCGCACGCGGCCTGCGCGAAGCAGTGCTGGTCTGCGACTCCGTCGCGTCAGCGCGCGGCGCTGCCGTCGACATAGTCCGAATCGCTCTGCTGCCAGGCGAACAGCTTGCGCAGTTCGACACCGGTCTTCTCGATCGGGTGCTGCTCCTCCTGCGCGCGCAGCGCGGTGAACTCGGGCGCACCAGCATCCTGATCGTCGATGAAGCGCTTCGCGAACGCACCCGACTGGATGTCGGCGAGCACGCCCTGCATGCGCTCCTTGACGCCGGCGTCGATGACGCGCGGGCCCGACACGTAGTCGCCGAACTCGGCGGTGTCCGAGATCGACCAGCGCTGCTTCGCGATGCCGCCCTCCCACATGAGGTCGACGATGAGCTTCAGCTCGTGCAGCACCTCGAAGTAGGCGATCTCGGGCTGGTAGCCCGCCTCGGTCAGCACCTCGAAGCCGGCCTGCACCAGGTGGCTGGTGCCGCCGCAGAGCACGGCCTGCTCGCCGAAGAGGTCGGTCTCGGTCTCTTCGGTGAAGGTCGTCTTGATGACGCCGGCGCGGGTGCCGCCGATCGCCTTGGCGTACGACTTCGCGGTCTCCCATGCGGTGCCCGAAGCGTCAACCTCGACGGCGATGATGTCGGGGATGCCGCGGCCGGCCTCGAACTCGCGGCGCACGGTGTGGCCGGGAGCCTTCGGGGCGACAAGGATCACGTCGACGCCCTCGGGGGTCTCGATGTAGCCGAAGCGGATGTTGAAGCCGTGCGCGAAGGCGAGGGTCTTGCCCGCGGTCAGCTTGTCCTTGATCTGATCGTTGTAGATCGAGCGCTGGTGCTGGTCGGGCGCCAGGATCATGATGAGGTCGGCCCACTCGGATGCGTCGGCGACGTTCTTGACCTCGAAGCCCGCTTCTTCGGCCTTCTGGATCGACTTCGAGCCCTCCTTGAGCGCGATGACGACCTCGACGCCCGAATCGCGCAGGTTCATCGCGTGCGCGTGGCCCTGCGAGCCGTAGCCGACGACGGCTACCTTCTTGCCCTGGACGATCGAGAGGTCGGCGTCAGCGTCGTAGTACATCTCTGCCACTTGGGTTTCTCCTTGTGTTGTGTTGGTTTCTCGGGCGATGCTGCGGGAATCCGCAGTGCCCGCTGGTGCTGGTGGAATATGGAGCTCTCGGTCCGATCCGGGGCCGAGAGGCCGTTCGGCGCGGCCGGGCGTCAGTTCTTGAAGACCCGCTCGCTGATCGATTTCGCGCCGCGGCCGAGAGCGATGAGTCCGGACTGCGCGATCTCCTTGATGCCGTACGGCTCGAGCACCCTGAGGAAGGCGTCGATCTTGCCGGTGTCGCCGGTGACCTCGATCGTGAGGGCATCCGGGACGACGTCGACGACCCGAGCGCGGAACAGTGTGACCGCCTCGAGCACGTGCGAACGGGTCTGATTGTCGGCGCGCACCTTGATGAGCACGTGCTCGCGCTGCACCGAGCTCGAATCGTCGAGCTCGACGACCTTGATGACGTTGACGAGCTTGTTCAGCTGCTTGGTGACCTGCTCGAGCAGCACCTCGTCCTCGTCGACGACGACGGTGATGCGCGAGAGTCCGCGCATCTCGGTCGGGCCGACGGCGAGCGACTCGATGTTGAATCCACGGCGGGCGAAGAGCCCGGCGACTCGGGTCAGCAGACCCGGCTTGTCCTCGACGAGGAGGCTGAGTACGTGGCGGCTCATGATTACTCCTCTCCCCACTCGGGGCTGTTCTCGAGGGCGTACTGGATATCGCTGTTCGACGTGCCCTGGCGCACCATCGGCCACACCATGGCGTCGGCGCTCACCACGAAGTCGATGACGACGGGGCGATCGTTCGTCTCGAGCGCGAGCTTGATCGCATCGTCGATCTCCTCCTCGCGCTCGACGCGGATCGCGAGGCACCCGTACGCGTCGCCGAGCTTCACGAAATCGGGGATGCGCTGCGAGCCGTGCCCCGTGTTCAGGTCGGTGTTCGAGTAGCGGCCGTCGTAGATGAGGGTCTGCCACTGGCGCACCATGCCGAGCGAGGAGTTGTTGATGACCGCGACCTTGATCGGGATGTTGTTCACCACGCAGGTGGCGAGCTCCTGGTTCGTCATCTGGAAGCAGCCGTCGCCGTCGATCGCCCAGACCACGCGGTCGGGCTCGGCGACCTTGGCGCCCATGGCGGCCGGAACGCCGTAGCCCATGGTGCCGGCGCCGCCCGAGTTCAGCCACGAGTTCGGCCGGTCGTACTTGATGAACTGCGCGGCCCACATCTGGTGCTGGCCCACGCCGGCGGCGTAGACGGCTTCGGGGCCGGTGAGCTCGCCGATGCGCTGGATGATGTGCTGCGGCGACAGCAGCCCGTCGCTCGTGGGCTGGTAGCCGAGCGGGTAGGTCTCGCGCAACTGGCTCAGGCGCTCCCACCACGGCGTCAGGTCGGCGAAGTCGCGCGCGAGCTTGGCGGTCGAGACCGCCGCGATCAGGTCGGCGATCACCTCGGCGGCGTCGCCCACGATTGGCACATCCGCGGCGCGGATCTTGCCGATCTCGGCCGGGTCGATATCGGCATGGATGATCTTCGCCTCGGGCGCGAAGAGCGCCGCACGGCCCGTGACGCGGTCGTCGAAGCGGGCGCCGAGGGTGATGAGCAGGTCGGATTCCTGCAGCGCGAGCACGGCCGGGACCGTGCCGTGCATGCCGGGCATGCCGAGGTGCTGCTCGTGCGAGTCGGGGAATGCGCCGCGGCCCATGAGCGTGGTCACGACGGGAGCGCCGACGAGCTCGGCGAGCTGCAGCAGCTCCTCCGAAGCGCGGGCGCGGATCACGCCGCCGCCCACGTAGAAGACGGGCTTCTTCGCTTCGGCGATCAGTTCGGCGGCGGCCTGGATCTGCTTGCTGTTGGCCTTCGTGATCGGACGGTAGCCCACGAGCTCGACGCGCGGGTCCCAGGCGAAGTCGAGTTCGCCCTCCTGCGCGTCCTTCGTGATGTCGACGAGCACGGGGCCGGGACGGCCGGTCGATGCCAGGTGGTAGGCGGCCGCGATGGCGCCGGGAATCTCCTCGGGCCGCTTGACGAGGAAGGAGTGCTTCGTCACCGGCATCGTGATGCCCACGATGTCTGCCTCCTGGAAGGCATCGGTGCCCATGAGGTGCGAGAAGACCTGGCCGGTGATCGCGAGCAGCGGCACCGAGTCCATGTAGGCGTCGGCGATGGCGGTGACGAGGTTCGTCGCGCCCGGACCGGAGGTGGCGATGCACACGCCGACGCGGCCGCTGGCCGAGGCGTAGCCCTCGGCGGCGTGGCCGGCGCCCTGCTCGTGGCGCACGAGCACATGACGGAGGTGCTCATCGCCCATGAGGGTGTCGTAGAGCGGAAGCACCGCGCCGCCGGGAAGACCGAAGACATCGGTCACTCCCAGCGCTTCAAGGCTGCGGACGACGGCCTGCGCGCCGGTGATCCGTTCGCCTTGGGGCGGATTCTTCAAGGGGTTTGCACTCGATTCCGAGGTCATTGCTTGCTTTCTTTGGCTCGATGGGGGTATCGGTTCGCTTCGGGCGTGCGGACGCACGGGAGAACCGCTCGTCGGTCGGGCGAGGATCAGCCGGTGACGGCACCCTCGGAGGCGGACCGGACGAGCTTCGCGTACTTCGCGAGAACGCCACGTGTGTACCGCGGGGGTAGCGGGGCCCAGGTGTCTCTGCGGGCCTCGAGCTCAGCGGGTTCTACCAGCAGGTCGAGCGTCTGTGCGACGATGTCGACCCGAATCAGGTCGCCGTCGCGGACCAGGGCGATCGGACCACCGTCCGTCGCTTCCGGTGCGATATGGCCGATGCACAGGCCGGTTGTGCCGCCTGAGAATCGTCCGTCCGTCAATAGTAGTACATCTTTTCCGAGGCCCGCGCCCTTGATGGCCGCGGTGATCGCGAGCATCTCGCGCATGCCCGGGCCGCCCTTCGGCCCCTCGTAGCGGATGACGACGATGTCGCCCTTCTGGATGCTCCCGTTCTCGAGGGCGTCCATCGCGGCGCGTTCGCGCTCGAAGACGCGTGCGGGGCCCTCGAAGTGCTCGGCGTCGAAGCCCGCGGTCTTCACGACGGCGCCCTCGGGCGCGAGCGAGCCCGAGAGGATCGTGAGCCCGCCGTTGGCGTGCAGCGGGTCGTCGAGTCGGCGGATCACCTTGCCGTCGATCGCGGTGTCGACGTCGGCGAGGTTCTCGGCGACGGTCTTGCCCGTGACGGTGAGCGCATCGCCGTGCAGCAGGCCGGCATCGAGCAGGGCCTTCATGATGACCGGCATGCCGCCGACGCGGTCGAAGTCCTCGGCGACGTACTGGCCGAACGGCTTCATGTCGGCGAGGTGCGGCGTCGTCGCGCCGATGCGGGTGAAGTCCTCGAGCGTGAGCTCGACCTCGGCTTCCCGCGCGATGGCGAGCAGGTGTAGCACGGCGTTCGTCGAACCGCCCAGCACCATCGCCACGGTGATCGCGTTCTCGAAGGCTTCCTTCGTGAGGATGTCGCGCGCGGTGATGCCGCGGCGCAGCAGCTCGACGACGGCCTCGCCCGAGCGGTGGGCGAAGTAGTCGCGGCGGCGGTCCGCGCTCGGGGGCGCGGCCGAACCCGGCAGGCTCATGCCGAGCGCCTCGGCGACGCACGCCATCGTGTTCGCGGTGTACATGCCGCCGCAGGCGCCCTCGCCCGGCGCGATCGCGCATTCGACGCGCTTCAGGTCTTCTTCGCTGAGGGTACCCGCGACGCAGGCGCCGACGGCCTCGAACGCGTCGATGATCGTGACCTGCTTCTCGGTGCCGTCCGAGAGCTTCACCCAGCCGGGCGCGATCGAACCGGCGTACAGGAAGACCGAGGACAGATCGAGGCGCGCGGCCGCCATGAGCATTCCCGGCAGCGACTTGTCGCAGCCCGCGAGCAGCACGGTGCCGTCGAGACGCTCCGCCATGACGACGGTCTCGACGGAGTCGGTGATGACCTCGCGCGACACGAGCGAGAAGTGCATGCCCTCGTGCCCCATCGAGATGCCGTCCGAGACCGAGATGGTGCCGAACTCCATCGGGTAGCCGCCGCCCGCATGGACGCCCATCTTGGCGCCCTGGGCGAGACGGTCGAGACTGAGGTTGCACGGCGTGATCTCGTTCCACGAGCTCGCGATACCGATCTGGGGTTTATCCCAGTCCTCGTCTCCCATGCCGACCGCGCGGAGCATGCCCCTCGCTGCGGCCTTCTCGATGCCATCGGTGACGTCGCGACTTCGCGGCTTGATATCGATTTCTGCCATGTCGTCCAGTCTATCCCTCTCCCGATGCCCCACGACGATGCACCGGCCACGGGTAGTGTGGTGGGAAGCCCGAAGACGCGAGCACCAGCGAATAGGAATGAGGGACACGTCGTGCAGATCGGCAAGTACGTCACCAACCCCGGAGTCATCGGCGCGGCCTTCGGCGCGATGACGACCGCGCGCCGCACGAAGTCGATGCGCAACGACTGGCGCCGCTTCCTCGTCTGGGGCGTCTGGCTCGCCGGCCTCGCACTCGCCGTCGCGAGCGTCGCCATGCAGGAGCAGGACGAGGAGTACGCCGCGGAGGGCTCTGGCCGCTAGCGCTGCAGCACGCTCCGGGCGTCGCCTCGGCGCCGGGCCTCCAGGGATCGCGCGTCGCTGCGACCGCCGATCCCTGTCGATGGTTCTCGGGCGCCGTCGATGCCGTACTATGTGAACACGGTGTGTCGGGAAGTCTGGTCGACGAGCGTTTCAGAGCCCCGTCGAAGAGGACAAGATTAATGAACCGTAATGAAACTTCACCGATCCATCTGCCCGGTGCGCCCAGCACCCGTACACGGACGATCCGCATCTTCACCCTGGTGAACCGGCGCGAGGCCAACCGCGTCGCGCGTCTGCTGCGCGCCGAGCTCATCGGCGGCGTCATCATCATGGGCGCGGCGCTGCTCGGCTTCCTCGCCGCGAACTCCCCGCTCGCGGAGTGGTTCTTCGCGCTGCGCGACTTCCGCATCGGGCCCGAGTCGCTCGGCCTCGACCTCACCGTCGGCACCTGGGCCTCCGACGGCCTGCTCGCGATCTTCTTCTTCATGACGGGCCTCGAACTCAAACGCGAGTTCGTCGAGGGCGCGCTGAGCCGGTTCTCGACCGCGATCGTGCCGGTCGCCGCGGCGTTCGGCGGTGTCGCAGTGCCGGCGCTCATCTACGTCGCGTTCAACGCGGGCGGCCCGGGGGCCCACGGCTGGGCGATCCCGACCGCCACCGATATCGCCTTCGCCGTCACCGTGCTCGGCCTCATCGCCCCCGGCGTGCCGGCGGCCCTGCGCATGTTCCTGCTCACCCTCGCCGTCGTCGACGACCTCATCGCGATCGCCATCATCGCGATCTTCTACACCGGCGGTGTGAACTTCGTCCCCCTGCTGCTCTCGCTCATCCCGATGGCCCTCTACGCCTTCGTCGCCCGCCGCTTGCCGCAGCAGCTCGCGGGCTCGATGTGGGGGCCGTGGCTCGTGCTGCTGCCGATCGGCATCGTCGCCTGGGGCCTCTTCCACGCCTCGGGCATCCACGCGACCATCGCCGGCGTCATCCTCGCCTTCCTCGTACCCGTGCGCGGCAAGGGCGTCGCACTCGCCGAGACGCTCGAGCACCGCTTCCGCCCGCTGTCGACCGGCATCGCGGTGCCGGTGTTCGCGTTCTTCGCCGCCGGCGTGGCCATCAGCGGCAACTCCGAGTTCCCGTTCAGCCCGATCGCCCTCGGCATCATGGCGGGCCTCGTGCTCGGCAAGCCGATCGGCATCACGCTCACGACCTGGCTCGTGACCCAGTTCACGCGGGCGCGCCTCGACGATTCGGTGAAGTGGAGCCAGCTCATCGGCGTCGCGGCGCTCGCGGGTGTCGGCTTCACCGTCGCACTGCTCGTCGCCGACCTGAGCTTCACCGACGAGACCCACGCCGACACCGGTGCGCTCGCGGTCATGGTCGGCTCGCTCCTCTCCATCGTCGTCGCCGCGACGCTCCTCGTGCGTCCGAAGCGCAAGCAGAAGTAGCGATCCGCGACCGGGCGGGTGCACCGACACACCCGGCGAACCGCGCATCCGGCCACGATTTGAGCCCTCCCGAAAAGCTGTGCTAACTTAGTTCTGTTGCTCAGGGAGCAGCAGGCGCCTTTAGCTCAGTTGGTAGAGCAGCTGACTCTTAATCAGCGGGTCCACGGTTCGAGCCCGTGAGGGCGCACAGCAAGAGAAAAGCCCCACTGACCAGTGGGGCTTTTCTTGTATCCGGAGCACGTCCGGGTCCTTGCGGGAAGGTCATGATGGCAGTCGCTCCCCCACTCCCCTCCGCAGATCTCGCGTTCGCCCTGGAACTCGCCGATCTCGCCGATTCCATCTCGCTGCCGCGATTCCGCGCGGCAGACCTGACCATCGAGACGAAGCCCGACCGCACCTTCGTCACCGACGCCGACAAGGCGGTCGAAGACGCACTGCGCGAGCGCATCGAACACCACCGCTCCGACGACAGCTTCTTCGGCGAGGAGTCGGGCCGCACCGAGAAGGGCGCGCGCCGGTGGATCCTCGACCCCATCGACGGCACCTCCAACTATCTGCGCGGCGTGCCCAACTGGGCGACCCTCATCGCCCTCGAAGTCGACGGCGTCGTCGAGACGGGCGTCGTGAGCATGCCCGCCATGGGATCGCGCTGGTTCGCGGAGACCGGCGGCGGCGCGTGGCGGCAGGATCACCGCGCCACGGGAGCCGCCACCGCACCCCGGCGCATCGGCGTCAGCGGCATCGCCGACCTGGAGCACGCCTCGCTCAGCTTCCAGTCGATCGAGCAATGGCGCCTCGCAGGCCACCTGCCGTCGCTGCTCGCCCTCGAAGAGCGGGTGTGGCGCGACCGCGCCTACGGCGACGCCTGGTCGTACATGCTGCTCGCCGAGGGCCTCCTCGATATCGTCGCCGAGTTCGATGTGAAGGCCTACGATCTCGCCGCCCACATCCCGATCGTGCGCGAGGCCGGCGGCCGCTTCACCGACGTCACGGGCGCCGAGAGCGCCTGGAACGGCAGCTCGCTCGCCACGAACGGTGCACTGCACGACGCGGTGATCACGACCATCGCGCGAGCCCGGGCCGAGGGCGCGCGATGAGCACTGCGAACGCCGGCCGCGCCGTGCCCACGGCCCGCACAGCACTCCTCGCACTGCTGTGCGATGCGGCGCTCGTGCTGGTCTTCGCCGCGTCCGGACGCCGCAGCCATGCGCGCGACGCGACACTCGTCGGCCTGCTGCAGACCGCCTGGCCGTTTCTGGCAGGCCTCGGCCTCATGTGGCTCGTGCTGCTCGCCTGGCGACGCCCGCTGAGCATCGTGCGCATCGGCATCCCGCTCTGGCTCGGCACCGTGCTCATCGGCATGCTGCTGCGCCTCGTATCGGGGGCCGGCACCGCGCTCCCCTTCGTACTCGTCGCCACCGGAGCGATCGGAGTGCTGTTCATCGGATGGCGCGCCATCGCGCTGCTCGCACTGCGACTGCGCGGCCGCCGCGCGGAGTAGCACGCGGGGCGCTCAGCGCCCGAGCTCCGGAACGGGCCCCGAAAATGACGAAACCCCCGACTGCCCTCGGGGGTTTCGTGTTCTCGGACTAAACGCTTAGGCCGAGAGCCTTTCGAGCATGTGGGCTGCTCGGTTCGAGAAGCCCCACTCGTTGTCGTACCAGGCGACGACCTTCACGTAGCGGCCGCCGGCCTGCGTGAGGTCGGAGTCGAAGATCGACGAGTAGGGGTTTCCGACGATATCGGAGGAGACCAGCGGGTCTTCCGAGTACTGCATGATGCCCTTGAGCGGCCCGTGGTCGGCGGCCTGGCGGTATGCCGCGAGCACCTCTTCGAGGGTCACGTCGCGAGACACGGTCGCGTTGAGCTCGACGATCGAGCCGACGGGAACGGGAACGCGGATCGAAGTGCCCTCGAGCTTGCCGTCGAGCTGGGGCAGCACGAGGCCGATGGCCTTCGCGGCGCCGGTCGTCGTCGGCACGATGTTGAGCGCCGCAGCGCGCGCACGACGGGGGTCGCTGTGCGGCCCGTCGATGAGGTTCTGATCCTGCGTGTAGGCGTGCACGGTGGTCATGAAGCCGTGGTCGATGCCCGCGAGCTTGTCGAGCACGTCGGCGAGCGGCGCGAAGGCGTTCGTGGTGCACGATGCGTTCGAGACGATCGTGTGCTTCTCGGGGTCGTACAGGTGGTCGTTCACACCGACGACGACGGTGAGGTCGGCACCGGTCGCGGGGGCGCTGATGAGTACGCGGCGAGCGCCCGCCTCGATGTGCTTGTTCGCATCGGCGGCCTTGGTGAAGCGGCCCGTCGACTCGAGCACGGCGTCGACGCCGAGCTGGCCCCAGGGCAGCTCGGCCGGGTTGGCCGAGGCGTAGACCTTGATGCTGCGATCGCCGACGTGCAGCTCACCGTCGGCGTACGAGACCTCGGTGCCGAGGCGGCCGTACACGCTGTCCCACTCGAGCAGGTGAGCGAGGGTCGCACCGTCGGTGAGGTCGTTGATCGCTACGACCTCGATGTCGGCATCCTGCGCGAGGATGGCGCGGAGCACGCCGCGGCCGATGCGCCCGAAGCCGTTGATCGCAATACGTCCAGTCATGGAGTTCAGTCCCTTTCGACAACACTGGATTGATTCTGGTTCAAGTTTCTCGCGATCCTCCACCGATCACCAGTGGCAGTAATGCCACAGTGCAAACGATTCGCGCCAAACTCTGAACGCGCGGTATCCGATGGGGAACGGGTCGGTGCCGAGCCGCTCATGCGTCGGAGAACGTACGCCGGTACTCGGTCGGCGTCGTGCCGAGCACACGGCGGAAGTAGCGGCGGAGGTTCGTGGCCGTGCCGAGGCCGACCTGCACCGCGATCAGTTCGACGCTCAGATCGGTCTCTTCGAGCAGCTCGCGCGCCCGGTCGAGCCGCGCGCGCATGATCCACTGCATCGGCGTGTACCCGGTCTCGTCGCGGAATCGGCGTGAGAGCGTCCGCGGCGAGACCCGCGCGTGCGCCGCGAGCTCCTCGATCGCGAGCGGCTCGGCGAGGTGCTGCAGCGCCCAGTCGCGGGTGTGCGTGAACCGCTCGCCGTGCGACTCGGGCACGCTGTGGGGCACGTACTGGGCCTGGCCGCCGCTGCGGTACGGCGCGGCCACGAGGCGCCTCGCAGCATGGTTCGCCACCGCCATCCCCGCCTCCTTGCGCAGGATGTGCAGGCACAGATCGATGCCCGACGCCGCGCCGGCGGAGGTCAGCACCGATCCCTCATCCACGAAGAGCACGCGCTCATCGACATTGATCTCGGGATACTTCTCGGCGAGCGTACGCGAATAGTGCCAGTGCGTGGTCGCGCGCCGCCCGTTCAGCAGCCCGGCCGCCGCGAGCGCGAACGCGCCGGTCGAGATCGCCGCAATGCGCGCCCCCCGAGCGTGGGCGCGGCCGAGCGCCTCGGACAGCACCTGCGGGGGCGGATCCTGGTCGGGCACGCGGTACCCGGGCACGAAGATGAGATCGGCGATCTCCAACGCTTCGAGCCCGTGCTCGACATGGTACGAGAGCCCGTCGCCGCCCGCGATGAGGCCCGGGCGCACGCCGCAGACATCGACCGTATAGGGCATGCTCGCGCGGGTCGTGAACACCTGCGCCGGAATGCCGACGTCGAGAGGTTTCGCCCCCTCAAGCACCACCACCGCCACCCGTCTCACGGTGAACCAGTCTACCGCCTGCGCACGGAGCGGTTTCCTGCCGGGCTTGGTTTTGCCCGCGCGAAGAGGTATCCTGTAGGGCCGGGGTTCGCCCTGGTTTGACAATTCCACAGTGCGTGATGCGAATACCTCGACTGGGCCCTCACCGGCGCAGTGCACGGGGCCGATCGGTTTCGACACGTCGATTTGAGACTGTGAGAAGCGGGCCGAGGATGCGGAGTTATCTCGTTAACGCCCTTCGCAAATCATAGGTGCCAACGCTAAGCGCACCGACTTCGCTCTCGCTGCCTAAGCACGAGACCGAGTCCGTCAGGTCGGGTGGGCCTCCGCCCCGGTTTCCTGGCGTCATCTAGGGGGCTTGCTGGTGCGTCGTGTCTCAGGGCGCGCCGGGACTTTCACTGAGGCTGGGCCTGTCGTTCTAGGTGTTCGCGACAAAGAACGGGGCCGAGTAGAACGTTTTCACGAACTACGCTCGTAGAAGGCACGGAATCGTCGAAGTGGACCGGGGTTCGATTCCCCGCGGCTCCACCGAGCTATTCGCATCACGCACTGCGGAATCTGCAGAGGCCGCCCAACGCATTCCGCGCCGGGCGGCCTCTGCGGGTTCCGCGGGTTCGCGTTCAGAACGGCAGGTCGAGCGCGAGGTATGCCCCGAACTCCGCGTTCTCCGGAATCGCCGGCCCGTCTGCCCCCTCCGCCATCGGGACCTCCTTGCTGATGTCCAGCACGCACGTTGCAGTGAAGGCGCCCTCCGCCGGAACATCCTGATAGTCATCGCACACGGCGAAGATCTCGTCGCCGACGAAACCGACGATGTAGATGCTCGTGAACTCTGCGACCGCGCCGAGCGACGAGGTGATCTCGACCTCGACCCTGCCCTGCGGAGTCCCCGAGAACTCCCCCACCGAATAGCCGCCGGGCACGCTCGGTTCACCGAATTCGAGGCGGGTCTGCTCGATCACGATGGACGCAGCTTCGAGCGACTCCGAGGTGAACGCCCCCTCGAAGACCGACCGCTGACCGGGCAGCAGATAGTTGATCGCCGGCACCCGGTCGAGGATGGCGCCGTTCTCGTCGTACGCGGTGACATCGAAGAACGCCTCCGCCGCCTGCTGCTCGTCGGCGTTCGCGACCAGAGTGACGAGCGACCAGTACTCCGACTCCTCCGTTTGGATGATGGACGGCGACTCGAATTCGAGGTCCGAGATCACTCGGATCTCGATGCCGTCGACCTCGTGCACCGTACCGTGGGTGCGCTCGCTCAGCTCCTGCCGTACGCTGCTCAGCTCGGCCGTCTGCCTCGCACGATCCTGCGCGACCGCGACCACGGCGACCGTAAGGCCGACGGATGCGAGGAGCAGAATGCTGCAGAGCGCGGCCAGCACGATGACAAGCGCTGAAGCCGCCCGTCTGGGCTTCGACTCCCCCACTGGAGCAGTCTCGGCCGGGGGTCCGCTGATCCCGGTATCCGTCATCGTATGCCCCCTCGCATCGAAGCCGACGGTCGCCGACGCTCGCACGTCGCGGAGCTCCGCCCGCGCGGGCCCCTAGCACGCAATGTAGCAGGTGCATCGGCCTGGCCGCGCGCAGTTGGTGCAGTATCGACGTCCGATTCCGGGACGGCCCCGGCGAGTGACGCGGAAACAGCCAGAAACGGCTGTTTCCTCTGAGCTAGACCCCGGGCCGAGACGGCCCCGGCGAGTAGCGCGAGAACGCCCAGAAATGGGCGTTCTCTCCGAGCGCTACTCGCCCATTCGGTTCTTGGTGCGCATGGCCCGCTCGGCCTCGCGCTTGTCCTGCCGCTCGCGCAGTGTCTGGCGCTTGTCGTATTCCTTCTTGCCTTTGGCCAGCGCGATCTCGACCTTCGCGCGACCATCGAGGAAGTAGAGCCGCAGCGGGACGATCGTCATTCCGCCGTCGCGAGTCTTCTGGAAGAGCTTGTCGATCTGCTGCCGGTGCAGCAGCAGCTTGCGCTTGCGGCGCGGCGCATGGTTGGTCCACGAACCGTTCAGGTACTCGGGGATGTAGACGGCATCGAGCCAGGCCTCACCGCGTTCGATGAACACGTAGCCGTCGACGAGCGATGCCCGCCCCATGCGCAGCGATTTCACCTCGCTGCCGGTCAGCACCATTCCGGCCTCGTAGGTGTCGATGATGAGGTACTCGTGCCGCGCCTTCTTGTTCGAGGCGACGAGCTTCTCACCGGTTTCCTTGGGGCTCATGTCACATCCTCTCCCGGTAGCGCAGTCCATCAGCATACCGCACCGACGCGCCCCGACTCCCCGGGCGGGCCCGGCCGGCGCCGGGCGAACGCCCGCCCGTCGATATGCGATCTGCCGAGTATCTGGGGCCGGATCGCGGCAGAAGTCAGATTCTCGGCAGATCGCATGCGGACGGCAGTCCCGCTATACGCGCAGGTACCGGGTGATCGCGATCTTCGCCGCGATCGCCGAGAGCGCGACGCCGAGCACGATGAGCACCGGGGGCACGATGAGCGATTGTTCGACGGTGATGTAGCTCGTGAACGGTATCTCCTGCACCAGGAAATCCTGTACGAAGAACTTCACGATCGACACCGATGCCGCGCTCGCGAGCACGGCGCCGACGAGCGACGCGATGATGCCTTCGATGATGAACGGCGTCTGGATGAACCTGTTGGAGGCGCCGACGAGCCGCATGATGCCGATCTCGCGGCGCCTGGAGTATGCAGAGAGGCGGATGGTCGTGGAGATCAGGAGCATCGCCGCGATGAGCATGAGGCCCGCGATCGCGATCGCGGTGTAGCTCGCTACGCCGAGGAAGAGGAAGATGCGGTCGAGCAGGCTGCGCTGATCGGAGACGCTCTGCACCCCGGGGATGCCCGAGAAGGTCTCCTGGATGATCTCGGAGCGCGACGGGTCCTTGAGCTTCAGCCAGAAGGTCTGGTTGAGCTGCTCGGGCTTCGTGATGTCGACGATCGGGTTGCCTGCGAACTGCTTCGTGAACTCGTCGTACGCCTGCTCGTGATCCACGAAGAAGTAGTCGTCGACGTAGGGCTGCAGCGTCTCGGAGTTCAGCGCATCCTCGACCGCCGTGATCTCGGCCTCGCCGGCGTCGGTGCCCGAGCAGGTCGCGCTCTCGTCGTACTCGGTGCACAGGTAGACGGCCACCTGGGCGCGGTCGTACCAGAAGGTCTTCATCTGCTGGATCTGCAGCTGCATGATGATGGCAGCGCCGACGAAGGTGAGCGACACGAAGGTCACGAGCACCACCGAGATGACGACGGACATATTGCGGCGCAGGCCGTTCCAGACCTCGCCGATCACCAAACCGAATCTCATCGCACCGGCCCCACATCAGTCTGATCGCCATTGTCCTTGCGGTTGAGCCCGAGTGCTTCGGCGAGGTTGCCGGTCTCGGACATGCGCACGGGGTCCATGGGCGGCAGCGGGCCGCGGGGTTTCCGGTTCGCCTGCTCGTCCGCGGCATCGGCGGGTTCGAGGAAGGCGGGAATGCGCCTCTCGTCCCCCGCCCGGCGGGTGTCGTCGAAGTCGTCCTCGTCGTCGTGCTGGTCGTCGAACGGGTTCGGCTCCTCGAAGACGCTGGCTTCGATGCGGTCGTTCCCGTCGACGGGCTGCGACCGATCAGCGCTTGCGAGAACTTCGGCGGCGACGGCCGAGGCCGCGGCCTCCACCGTCGCGGTGCTCTCCGCGACGGCTTCCGCGGCTGCCGCTGCGGCCGCTGCATCGTCCGGGGCGAGGGCGGCGCGCACGACCGCTTCGGTGGTGCGCAGCACCTGCATGCCTTCGGCCGAGAGATCGGCGACAGGGATCGATGCGGTCTCGCCGTAGCCGCCGCCGACTTCGTCGCGCACGACGACGCCCTGCGACAGCTCGACGACGCGCTGCTGCATGATGTCGACGAATGCGGCTTCGTGTGTCGCCATGACGACGGTCGTGCCGGCCGCGTTGATCGCGCGCAGCAGCTGCATGATGCCGAGGCTGGTGGCCGGGTCGAGGTTGCCCGTCGGCTCATCGGCGAGCAGGATGGCGGGCTTGTTCACGATCGCGCGCGCGATGGCGACGCGCTGCTGCTCGCCGCCCGACAGCTCGTGGGGGTAGCGTTTGGCCTTGTTCGCGAGCCCGACCATCTCGAGGGTGTCGGGCACGGCCTCCTGGATGAATCCGCGCGACTTGCCGATGACCTGCAGCGTGAAGGCGACGTTGTCGTAGACGGTCTTATTGGTCAGCAGTCGGAAATCCTGGAAGACCGTGCCGAGGTTGCGTCTGAAGTAGGGCACCTTGCGCGACGAGATCTTGCTGAGGTCCTGCCCCAGCACGTGCACTTTGCCCGCACTCGGCTGGTCTTCGCGCAGAATGAGTCTCAGACAGCTCGACTTGCCTGAGCCCGAAGCGCCGACGATGAACACGAACTCGCCGCGATCGATTTTGAGGTCGATGCCGTCGAGCGCGGGCTTCGCCGTGCCGCGATATTTCTTGGTGACGTTCTCGAAGAGGATCATGACGGGTTCGACCCTACTCTCTGGTCTGCGCGCGACACGCAGCCACGCGGCGCTTCTGCAGCCATTCTGCGGGAAGTCGCAGGGAGGGGCCGCGGCGGCGCGCGGAGCGGGGCGATCTCAGCGGCGATTCAGTCGTTCTTCGACAGGGATCGCCAGCGGATGCCGGCGGCGATGAAACCGTCGAGATCGCCGTCGAACACGGCATCGGGCTGCGAGGATTCGTGGCCGGTGCGCAGATCCTTCACGAGCTGCTGGCCGTAAAGGAAGTAGGAGCGGATCTGGTCGCCCCAGCTGGCGGTGACGGAGCCCGCGAGCTCCTTCTTCTTCGCCGCTTCCTGTTCTTTCTGCAGCAGGAGCAGGCGGGTCTGCAGGAGGCGCATCGCCGCGGCGCGGTTCTGGATCTGGGACTTCTCGTTCTGCATCGAGATGACGATGCCCGTGGGGAGGTGGGTGATGCGCACCGCGGAGTCGGTCGTGTTCACCGACTGGCCCCCGGGGCCCGAGGAGCGGTAGACGTCGACGCGGATGTCGGTCTCGGGGATGTCCACTTCGGTCGCCTCTTCGAGCAGCGGGATGACCTCGACGCCGGCGAAGCTGGTCTGCCGCTTGTCTGCGGAGCCGAACGGGCTGATGCGGGCGAGGCGGTGCGTGCCGGCCTCGACGGAGAGCTTGCCGAACGCGTAGGGCGCGTCGACCTCGAAGGTCGCCGACTTGATACCGGCGCCCTCGGCGTACGAGGTGTCGAGCACCTTGGTCGGGATGTCGTGGTGCTCGGCCCAGCGCAGGTACATGCGCAGCAGGATCTCGGCGAAGTCGGTGGCGTCGTCGCCGCCCGCGCCCGAACGGATGGTGACGACGGCGGAGCGCTCGTCGTACTCCCCCGAGAGCATGGTCTGCACCTCGAGATCCTGCAGCACGGTTTCGAGGTCGGCGAGCTCCTGCGTCGCTTCGGCTTCGGAATCCGCGTCCTCCATCTCCTGCGAGAGCTCGACGAGCACCTCGAGGTCGTCGAGGCGGCTCTCGACGCCGCGCAGGCGCTTCACGCGGGCCTGGCGGTGGCTCAGGCCGCTCGTCACCTTCTGGGCGGCGGCGGGGTCGTCCCAGAGGCCGGGGGCGGCGGCCTGCTCCTCGAGCTCCGCGATCTCGCGATCGAGGCGGGGCAGGTCTGACACCGCCGCGATGTCGGCGTATGTGGCGCGCAGCGCCTTGAAGCGGGCGTTGAAATCGAGATCAAGCATGATGCACCAACTCTACCGTCCCGGTCAGATGACGGCGTCCATCTCGATCGGCTCCGTTCTCGTCGACGGCGCGGCTTCGCGGGCCTCGCCGAGCACGGCCACGGCATCGATCAGCCGGGTTTCGGGCAACGAGAACGGCAGCCGCACGAACCGTTCGAACATCCCGGGGCTGCCGAAGCGGGGGCCCGGCGGCAGCCGTACTCCGCGACGCGCGGCCTCGCGGCTGAGGGCCGTACTCCGATGCTCGCCGATGTCGACCCAGAGGCAGACGCCTCCGACTGCCGCGGTCGTTCGCCAGTCGGGAAGCCGGGCGGCGAGCTGCTCCGTGAGTACTCGGTGCCGCTTCGTGAGCTCGCGCGTGCGGAAGTCGAGGATCTCGTCGTACCGTTCGAGTGCGAGAGCCGCGGCCACCTGCTCCCACGAGGCGGTTCCCAGATCGCCGACACGTCGAGCGGCTTCGAGGCGTGCGATCAGGTCGGGCGTCGCCCGGATCCAGCCGATGCGCAGCCCGCCCCAGACGGTCTTGCCGAGCGACCCGACGGTGATGATGGCGTCGCGCTGATGCGGCTGCTCGGCGGCCGCCGCGAAGGGTTCGACGAGCCGGTGCTCGCCGAGCATGAGCTCTGCGGTGGTCTCATCCACCAGCATGTGCGCGCCCGACGCGCTGAGCGCTGCGATCAGACGCGTGCGGAGTCCGCGCGGCATGCTCTGCCCGGTCGGGTTGTGGTGGTCGGGGATGAGGTATGCGAGGCGGGGTGCCACGCGAGCGGCGATGTCGAGCATGCCCGCGGCGTCGTATTCGCGCTGCCACACCGGCAGTTCGGCGACGAGGGCGCCGGTGCTCGCGAGCGCTTCGCGCGCGTGGGGGTAGCTCGGCGATTCGATCAGGGCGCGATCGCCGCGTCCGAGCAGTGTGCGCGCGACGAGGTGGATGGCATGCTGGGCGCCGAGCGTCACCATGATCTGATCGGGCGTCGTGACGAGGCCGCGCCTCGTATAGCGGTCGGCGAGCGCCGCGCGCAGATCGGGCCTGCCGATGGTGTCGAAGCCCGACTGCGCGAACAGCCCGGGGGCCGCGTGCAGCGACTGCGCGGCGAGGGCCTCCATGCCCGGCCAGGGTTCGGGGCACGCCGTCGACAGGTCGATCGCCGCACTTCCCGCTGCGTCCGCCGCGTCCAGATCCGCCCGGCGGGGCGCCCGTACGATGGTTCCCGACCCTTGCTTCGAGAGCGCCAGGCCCGATTCGCGGAGCATGCGATAGGCCGCCGCGACCATGGTGCGGCTGATGCCGAGCTCCTCCGCGAGCCCGCGCTCGGCGGGCAGCGACGTTCCCGGAGCGATCGCTCCGTCGCGCATCAGCAGCACGACGCTGTCGGCGAGCTCCTGGTATCCGAAGCCGTCTCCGCGCCAGTCTCCGAGCAGCCGCGCGAACCGACGTGCTGAGAGTCGTTGCGAGATCATATGGCCACTATATGCAGATTGGCATCTTGTTCACCAGTCCAAACTGAAGTGGACTGATCACTATGCTCTTCCGTCTCGCCCGCCTCGTTCCCGGTCTGCTCCTCTACGGCATCGCCGACGCGTTCATGATCCGTGCGGCGATCGGTGTCGACTCCTGGACCGTCTTCGCGCAGGGCGTCTCATTGCATACCGGGCTCAGCATCGGGCTCCTCACGAACCTCATCGGGCTCGCGGTGCTCCTCCTCTGGATCCCGCTGCGCCAGAAGCCCGGGCTCGGCACCGTGCTCAATATCCTGCTGGTCGGCCCGGGCATCGACCTCGGGCTCTGGCTGCTCCCCTCGCCCGGAACGCTCTGGGCGCGCGTACTCTTCTTCGCGACCGGCATGCTGCTGCTCGCCATCGCGAGCGGCGTCTACATCGGGGCTCGACTCGGGCCGGGCCCGCGCGACGGCCTCATGACGGGACTGCATGCCCGATTCGGTATGCCGGTCTGGGCCGGCCGAACGTCGGTCGAGCTCACCGTGCTCGCGATCGGCTGGCTGCTCGGCGGCAACGCCGGCGTGGGCACCGTCGCATTCGCCCTCCTCATCGGCCCGCTCTGCAGCATCACCCTGCCCCTCTTCGATGCGGAGCGCCACGGGCGGAAGGCCGAACGGCCCGCCGCCCCGGGCGCGGAGAGCCTGCGCTCTCCGGCCGAGACGACGGGCCGTTCGTGACGGGCACCGGTGGCGGTGCTATTCGGTGTCGGAGCCGACGACCTTGTTGTAGCCGGTGACGGCCTGATCCTCGTCGAAGGCGGCGACCTTCTTCTTGAATCCCTTGGTGAGGAAGACGAGGTAGACGAGCCCGAGCAGCGTCCAGATCACACCGCCGATGAGCGCATCGGCGTGCAGGTTCGCCCAGAGCAGACCGGTCATGGCGACGCCGATGAGCGGCAGCACGATGAAGTTGAAGATGTCCTTCGGCGTCTTGCGGCGGCCCTGGCGGATCGCGAACCAGGCGATCACCGAGATGTTCACGAACGAGAACGCGATGAGGGCGCCGTAGTTGATGAACGCGGCGATCATTTCGAGCGTGAACACCACGGCCGTCAGGCAGACGATGCCGGTGAGCACGATGTTGAACGTCGGAGTGTGCGTCTTCGGGTTGATGTAGCCGAAGAACTTCTTGGGCAGCACGTCGTTGCGGCCCATGACGAGCAGCATGCGCGAGACCGAGGCGTGCGAGGCGAGGCCCGAGGCGAGGGTCGCGCAGAAACCCGCGGCGGTCAGCACGGCCATGAGCACCGGGCCGCCGACGGCGTCGCCGATCATCGGCAGCGTCGAATCCTCGACGAACTGCATGTCGCCGCCGGGGGCGAAGAAATTCCAATCGGTGAAGCGCAGCTGGGTGAAGTACCCGGCGATGAGGAAGATGGCGCCGCCGATCAGCACGGTGAGAATCAGTGCGCGCGGAACGATCTTCGGCGTGCGGGCCTCCTCTACGTACATCGTGACCGCGTCGAAGCCGATGAACGAGAAGCAGACGATCGTCGCTCCCATGAGCACCGCTCCTGCGGTGACGCCGTCGTGGAAGAACGGCTGCATCGAGGCCACCGTGCCGACGCCCTCGCCGCCGGCGAGCTGCGCCCACACCATGATGACGAACACCGTCATGACGACGATCGAGAAGACGAGCAGGATCATGTTCACGTTCGAAGTGCCGCGCATGGTCAAGTAGATGATGCCCGTCGTGAGGATGCAGTAGAGCACGACCCAGATCCAGCCGGGCACCGACGGGAACACGGCCTCGAGGTAGCTGCGGATGATCAGGCAGTTCACCATCGGCAGCAGCATGTAGTCGATGAGCGAGGTCCAGCCGACCAGGAAGCCGACGTTCGGGTGGATCGACTCGCGCACGTAGGTGTAGGCGGAGCCCGCGCTCGGGATGGCGCCCGACATCTTGCCGTAGCTGATCGCGGTGAAGACCATCACGATCAGCGCCACGAGGTACGCGAGCGGCACGACGTTGTTGGTGTCGCGGGCGACCATGCCGAAGGTATCGAAGACCACTGTCGGGGTCATGTATCCCAGCCCCAGGCCGACGATGGCCCAGAGCCCGAGATTGCGCTTCAGGGAGGCGCCGCGCGCTACACCCGTCTTGGTACTCGTCATGCTCTCTCCTTTAAGAACCTGCGGCGCGCCTCGTCGACGCTTCGACCGCGCCGTCACGAACCGATAGAGGAAATATGGCACATCTCACTCCACCGGCATAGCCCTTTCGTCGTTTTCTGCATACAATCTCTAGAAATCAGTGTCAAAATTTTCTTTTTAAGCCGAAAAGCACTGCCGAGTCGCATTTTGGCTTCGGTTTAAGAAACTCACGCCGAAGCCCGCAGCAGACACATTCCTTCGCCTCAGAATTGCGCCAGAAGTGCGCATATGCAAAGTATTGAATATCAATTTCTGCGGAATCCTTTGCTTTTTCACTCTCTTGCTGTAAGAATCAGTTGCGTGAGCACAAAACGAAGTACTCCGACACTCGACTCGACGTCGAAGGCGATCATCGAGCAATTGCAGATCGATGGCCGCCGTTCGTACGCCGAGATCGGCAAAGCCGTCGGCCTCAGCGAGGCCGCGGTGCGCCAGCGCGTGCAGAAGCTCACAGACGCCGGAGTGATGCAGATCGTCGCCGTCACCGATCCCATGCGGCTCGGTTTCAGCAGGCAGGCGATGCTCGGCATCCGCGTATCCGGCGATACCCGAATCGTCGCAGACCGCCTCGCCGAGATTCCGGAGATCAGTTACGTCGTACTGAGCGCCGGAACGTTCGACATCCTCGTCGAGGTCGTCTGCGAGGACGATGACGGCCTCATCGAGCTGCTGAACGAGAAGATTCGCACCATCAGCGGCGTTGCTTCGACGGAGACCTTCGTCTACCTCCAACTCAACAAACAGAAATACGACTGGGGAACACGATAACCATGTCATTCGATCCGACAGCAGCGGTCGACACCGCCGCCCTTCAGGCCTCGGCCAAGCGCCACATGTGGCCGCACTTCACCAACCGCAAGGTGCTGAACGACGGCATCCCCGTCATCACCAAGGCATCGGGCCACCACATCTACGACGCCGCCGGCAAGGAGTACATCGACGGGCTCGCGGGCCTCTTCGTCGTGAACGCCGGCCACGGCCGCGAGCGCATCGTGCAGGCTGCGGCCAAGCAGATGCAGCAGCTCGACTTCATGCCGATCTGGTCGTACGCGCACCCGGCAGCGATCGAGCTGTCGGAGCGCCTCTCGTCGTACGCCCCCGGCGAGATGAACAAGGTGTTCTTCACCACCGGCGGCGGCGAAGCCGTCGAGTCCGCATTCAAGCTGGCCAAGCACTTCTGGAAGATCAAGGGCCAGCCGATGAAGCACAAGGTGATCTCGCGCTCGGTCGCGTACCACGGCACCCCGCAGGGCGCCCTGGCGATCACCGGTATCCCCGACATGAAGAAGTTCTACGAGCCGCTGACCCCGGGCGGTCACCGCGTGCCGAACACGAACTTCTACCGCGCCGCCGAGATGGGCGCACCCTCGGACGACCTCGAGGCCTTCGGCCAGTGGGCCGCGAACCGCATCGAAGAGGCCATCCTCTTCGAGGGCCCCGAGACCGTCGCCGCCGTCTTCCTCGAGCCGGTGCAGAACTCGGGCGGCTGCTTCCCGCCTCCCCCCGGCTACTTCAAGCGCGTGCGCGAGATCTGCGACCAGTACGACGTGCTGCTCGTCTCGGATGAGGTCATCTGCGCCTACGGCCGCGTCGGCGAGTTCTTCGCTTCGAAGGCCCTCGGCTACGAGCCCGACATCATCACTTCGGCGAAGGGCATCACCTCGGGCTACGTGCCCCTGGGCGCGATGATTGTCTCGGACAAGGTCTCGGAGCCGTTCAATTCGACCGAGAACACGTTCTACCACGGCTTCACCTTCGCCGGTCACCCGGCAGCGGCTGCCGCGGCGCTCGAGAACCTCGACATCTTCGAGGAAGAGGATCTGAACGGCCGCGTGCGCGAGAACAGCCCGCTGTTCCGCGCCGAGCTCGAGAAGCTGCTCGACATCGACATCGTCGGCGACGTGCGCGGCGAGGGCTACTTCTTCGGCATCGAGCTGGTGAAGGACAAGGCCACCAAGGAGACGTTCAACGACGAGGAGTCGGATCGTCTGCTGCGCGACTACCTGACGCCCGCGCTGTGGGAAGCCGGTCTGTACTGCCGCGCCGACGACCGCGGAGACCCCGTCATCCAGCTCGCTCCCCCGCTGACCATCGGTCCGGCGGAGTTCGCTGAGATCGGCGGCATCCTCCGCAGCGTGCTGAAGGACGCCTCCTCGAAGATCTAGTCTTCGCGGACGGCAGGGGCCGTGCGTATCGTTCCATCGATGCGCACGGCCCCTGCCGTCTCCACCGAGGGCTATGCTGGGCCCATGAGCGCGCCGTACCCGCCCCAGGACCCGCAGCACCAGTTCCCGCAGCCACAGCCACAGCCACAGCCACAGCCACAGTATGAGCAGCAGCAGCCGCAGTACGCACAGCCGCAGTACTCGCAACCGCAGTACGATCAGTCGTACGCGCAGCCGCAGGTTGCGCCGTTGGTCGGGAACGCGGCGTCCGAGCGCGTGAACGTGCTCGGCGTCGTCGCGCTCAGCATCGCGGCCCTGCACTCCGCGCTCTCCGTCCTCACGCCGGCCTTCGTGTTCCGACTGTCCTTCGACCTCGACCTGGACAGTTCGGCCATCAGCCTGGTCCTCGGCGCCGTCAATCTCTTCTGGGTCCTCGTGGTCGGCGTGCTCGGCCTCTTCGGTCTGATGCGCAAGGACCAGCCGCGCTTGCGCTGGACGGCGATCGGCGCGGTCGTCTCGGCCGGGCTCGGTATCATCTCGTTCGTCTTCTCCCTGTTCAGCGGGCTGCTCGCGCCGCTCTTCTACTGATGCGCGAGCACATCCGAACATTCTGAACGCATGCGCAGCCTCCCTCCGCGATAGCCGCAGCACGCACGCCCCGCGACGCGCAGTGTCGGGCCGCAGCGCTCGGTTTCGCTACGCTGATTCCATGCCCACTCTGCTCGAAGCGATCGAAGCCGGCCCCGTCGTATTGGATGGCGGCCTCGGCACCCATCTGGAGGCGCGTGGAAACTCCGTCGCGTCGGCGCTCTGGTCGGCGAAGATCCTGCGCGACGACCCCGATGAGGTGCGCGCCGCGCATCGCGACTTCTTCGAGTCCGGTGCACGCATCGCGACTACATGCTCGTACCAGGTGAGCTACGAGGGGTTCGCTTCCGAGAGCCGTGACGAGGTGAACGCGCTGCTGCGCCGCAGCGTGCAGCTCGCGGGGCTCGCACGCGCCGATGCCGGCCTCTCCCCCGATGAGGCCTGGGTCGCCGCCTCCGTCGGCCCGTACGGGTCGAGCCCGGGGTGCGGCACCGAGTACGACGGCGACTACGGGTTGAGCGTCGCCGAGCTCCGCGCCTGGCACCGACCGCGCATCGATGCGCTTGCCGAGGCCGGCGCCGACGTACTGCTCTTCGAGACGGTACCGCTGCTCGACGAAGTCGAGGCGATCTGCGCCGAGATGGCCGGCACCGGCGTATCGAGCATGATCAGCGTCACCGTCGACTCCGCCGGGCTGCGAGCCGGGCGCTCCCTCGAGGAGTTCGCCGCGCTCGCCGAGGGCGTCGACGAGATCTCCGCGATCGGCGTGAACTGCTCGGCGCTCCCCGACGCGGACGCCGCGCTCCGTGCACTCGCCGGCGCCTCCGCGAAGCCGCTGCTCGTCTACCCGAACACCGGCGAGGTCTGGAACCCGGAGACCCGCAGCTGGTCGGGTTCGGCGGAGCGCATCGACGACTACGTCGATGCCTGGCTGTCGCGCGGCGTCGCGCTCATCGGCGGCTGCTGCCGGGTGACGACGACCGATATCGCGCGTCTGGCCGAGCGTGTGGCGGCAGCCGCGCGCTGATCCCTGCCGCTGCCCGCTTACTCGGTGCCGGCGTTGATCGTGGCCTCGGTGATCGCGCCGAGCTCGGAGTGGCCCGACTGCAGGATCTGCAGATAGGTGCCGTTGTCGATGAGCGTCTGCAGCGCACCGCGCACGTGCTCGGAGAGCTCGCTGTTCTTCACGATGGGGAAGCCGTAGGGCATCGTGTCGAAGAGGTCGCCCACGACCTCGAGGTCGCCGTCGAGCTGTGCGACCGCATCGAGGGTGACGGGCGAATCCGCTGAGAAGGCGTCTGCCTTGCCGACGACGACCGCATTCGTGACCTCGGGCTGACCGGTGAACGGCATGATCTCGATCGGCGCTTTGCCGTCGGCCTCGCACTGCGCGCTTCGCTCGGGCAGTTCGACGAGATGCTGGGTGCCGGCCGTCATGACGGCGACGGTGAGACCGCACGCGCTATCGGGGTCCACGCCGCTTCCCGGCTTCGCCGCCCACAACGAGCCCGCGTTGTAGTAGTTGACGAAGTCGACGACTTCCTGCCGTTCGACGGTGTCGCCGAATGATCCGACGCCCATGTCGATGCTCCCCGTCTCGAGGCGCGGCAGGATCCCGTCGAACTGCAGGATCTCCCATTCGACGTCGAGTCCCAGCTCGTCGGCGATCGCCGAGACCAGGTCGACAGCCCAACCGGTCGGCGTACCGTCGTCGGTCTTGAATTCGTTCGGCGGGTAATCGACGATGGTGCCCACGTGCAGCGTGCCCGACGCCTCGATCTCTTCCCAAGAACGTGCGACCGTGGCACTGGGTGCATCGGTCTGACTCGTCGAGGATGCGCCCGCGTCGTCGTTGACGCAACCGGTCAGCAGTACGGCGGCCGCGACCAGGAGCGCGGGGGTGAGATGACGGAGCTTCATGAGAGCCTTTCTGAAGGAAACGCTCAATTCTCGCGCGGTCGGCACCGTCTACTCGATTCGGGTTACGTCGTGTAACGCCCGGTGGGCTCGAACGGGCCGGGCACGGCTCCGGAAACAGGAAACGCCCCCGATCCGAAAGCGGATCGAGGGCGTTTCGCAGTAAGCCGAATGGCTTCGCTCAGCGGCGAAGGCCCAGGCGCTCGATGAGCGAGCGGTACCGGTTGATGTCGACGTTCTGGAGGTAGCCCAGCAGACGACGACGCTGGCCGACGAGCAGCAGCAGGCCGCGGCGCGAGTGGTGGTCGTGCTTGTGCGACTTGAGGTGCTCCGTCAGGTCCTTGATGCGCTGCGAGAGCATCGCGATCTGGACCTCAGGGGAACCGGTGTCACCGGGCTTGGTCGCGTACTCATCGATGATCGCCTTCTTGGCTTCTGCACTCAGTGCCATAGGGATCCCCTTTCCTCTTGCTGCGCGGCGCCTTCAGCCGAATGCTGGGGCTCTCTTGATCCGCGGCCGTTCTGACGGCAACCTGAACAGCTTAGCACCTCCCCGCGAAAGTTCGAAGCCCATACCCTGAGACCCATCCCGAAACGCACCGGCGACGGGCCGGAAACCGTTCGGCGACCGTCGCGAAACATAGCCGGCCGACACTGGAGCGACGACCCGCAGCACGGGTCCCCGACGGAGAGGAAGACGCCATGGATCTCACCCCGCAGGACGTATGGACGCTGACGAGCACGGCCCTCGTGCTCGTCATGACCCCGGGGCTCGCCCTCTTCTACGGCGGGCTGGTGCGGGTGCGCTCGGTCGTCAACATGATGCTCTTCAGCGTGAGCGCGATGGGCGTCGTCGGCGTGCTCTGGGTGCTGTTCGGGTACAGCATGAACAGCTTCGCTCCGGGAGCGACCGGTTTCGCGGGCGACCCGTTTGCGGACTTCGGTCTGCTGAGCACTCCCCCGGACGAGTTCATCGGCGTCGGGTTCGGCGCGGTGTTCGCGATGATCTCGACGGCGCTCATCTCGGGTGCGATCGCGGATCGCGTCGGGCTCGGTTCGTGGGTGCTCTTCGCGGGCGTGTGGGCATCTCTGGTCTACTTTCCGGTCGCCGCATGGGTATGGGGCGGCGGCTGGATCGAGCACCTGGGCAGCGCGCTCGGCATGCCCGATGCCATCGACCTCGCCGGCGGCACCGTCATTCACGTCAATGCCGGCGCTGCGGCTCTCGCCCTGGCCATCGTCGTAGGCAAGCGCATCGGATTCGCTCGCGGATCGCACCGGCCGCACAGCATCCCGCTCGTCACGATCGGCGCCGCCCTGCTCTGGTTCGGTTGGATCGGATTCAACTCGGGGCTGGCCTCGGGCGCCGGCGAGGCCGGCCTGATCCTCGTGAACACGCTCGCCTCACCGTCCGCCGGCATCATCGGCTGGATCTTCGTCGACGCGCTGCGCGGCAAGAAGCCGGGAGTGACCGGCGCCGCTTCGGGCGCAGTGGCGGGCCTCGTCGCGATCACCCCCGCCGCGGCGGATCTGTCGCCGCTATGGGCGCTGCTGCTCGGCCTCATCGCCGGAAGCGCCTGCGCCTGCGCCATCGAGTGGAAGTACCGTCTCGGATACGACGATTCACTGGACGTGGTGGGCCTGCACCTGGTCGCGGGCGTCATCGGTTCGCTTTATCTCGGCTTCTTCGCATTCGATGACGGGCTCTTCACCGGCGGCGACCTCGGCCTGCTGGTCGTGCAGGCGATCTCGGTGACCGCGGTAGCGGCGTACTCGTTCGTCGCCTCCCTGCTCATCGCGCTCGGAGTCAAGCGCCTCACGGGTCTGCGGGTTCCGCCGGAGGTCGAGGAGCAGGGCATCGACTCCGGAGCGCACGGCGAGGAGGCATACGCCTACGAACTCCCCGGGCGTTAAGGTCGAGGCATGGACCAGTACGTCGCGTCGCCCGAAGCCCTCACGCGCATCGCCGCCCGCATCGCTCTCGCGGCCGGCGACCGCATCTACGAGCTGCGTCGTCGGGGTGTCGCCGTCGCCGCGTTGAAGTCGAGCGCCGTCGACATGGTGACGGAAGCCGATCAGGAGGCCGAGCGCATGATCGTCTCGGCGCTGCTCGCCGAACGCCCCGACGACGGCGTGCTCGGCGAGGAGGGGTCGAACACCGAAGGCACGAGCGGCATCACCTGGATCATCGACCCGATCGACGGCACGACGAACTACTTCTACGACATCCCGGCCTACGCCGTCAGCATCGCGGCGACGGTCGCCGACCCCGAGTGGTCGAACGAGCGCTTCCGCACCATCGCGGGCGCCGTGTACAACCCGAGCACCCGCGAGCTCTTCGAAGCATGGGAGGGCGGCGGTGCGCGACTGAACGGCGATGCGATCGCACCGTCGGGCACGGCGGACCCGGCGGTCTCGCTCGTCGGCACCGGCTTCGGCTACACCGTCGAGCGCAAGGTCGAGCAGCTCGAGATGGTGCAGCGGCTGCTGCCGAGGGTCAGGGATCTGCGACGCATCGGCTCGGCGGCCTACGATCTGTGCCTCGTCGCCTGCGGACGGCTCGACGCCTACTACGAGCGCGGACTGAACGCATGGGATTACGCCGCTGGCATGCTCATCGCGAAGGAGGCGGGGGCCGCGGTCATCGGACGGGATCCCCTCACTCCGCCGGGCACCGAGATGCTCTATGCGGCGAGCCCGGGGCTCGCAGAGAACCTCCGCGCGATCGCGACCGGCACGGAGTAGTACCGGCACGGAGAAGTAGCGACGCAGTGGAGTAGCGGCACCGTGGAGCAGAGACTCGGTGCATCCGGGGACGGGCCTCTCACCGCTCCAGTTCGCTGCGGATCATCGCAAGCCCTTCGCGGATCGGCGTCGCGGCGAAATCCGGGAACCGCGTTCGGAATTTCGTCGCATCGAAGACGTTGTCGTGCGCGTATCTCGGCAGCAGCTCCCGGATCTCGCGCGCCTGCGGCGAGAAGAGACCGGCCGCGCGGAGCACTCGCTTCGGGATCACCGTGTACTTCTCATCAGACCCGAGCTCTCGGTCCGCCATCGCGACGAACTGCCGGTAGGTGGGCCGGCTCTCGTCGACCGGCAGGTGCCAGGTCTGCCCGTAGGCATCTGGCGCATTGCCCAGGGCCGCCAGACCGCGGCTCGCATCGGGCGTCCATATCAGGCTGCGTCGGCGATCGTCGCGCACCGGCACCAGGGGCTTCTTGCCGGCCTTCAACCGGTCGATGACGAGCGAGTTGGTGAATCCCTGCGTGCGCCCGGGCCCGTAGAATTCGGGGGCACGTGCGATGAGCACAGGGATCTCGCCCCGCTCCATCTCTTCGAGCACCATGCTCGCCATCCGGGCACGGACCCTGCCTTTGCGACCGACCGGTTCGAACGGGGTTTCTTCGGTCTGCACGCGATCATCCTGCGGATACATGTAGGTGTTGTCGAAGTAGGCGAACCTGGCGCCGGCATCCCGGGCGGCGTCGAGCGCATGCCTCAGCATGGTCGGGAACTGCTCCTCCCACAGCTCCGTACGCGCGGGAAGCCCTGCGGTGAAGTAGACGACTTCGCTGCCGTCGACGGCTGCTCGGGTCTGCTGGGCGTCGAGGAGATCGGCCCGCATCACTGTGTCCGTGTCGTTCACCGGTCTCGGATTGCGGCTCACGAGGCGCAGTGCTCCGCCATGCGCACGGTCGAGCTCGCGCGCCAGTTCGATCGCGATCTGTCCGCTCGCCCCCAGAATGGTCTGCATTTTCGGTCTCGTCCTCTCCTACCGCTCGGTCGTGCTGGACATCAAGCCGATCACGAAGTATGTTTGCAGTGCTTACATCGAGGATACGAGGAGAAGTGAGCAGTGTCAACATCACCACGGGGATACCACCACGGCGACCTGCGGGCCGCACTCGTCACCAGCGCTGCAGCACTGCTGGAGACCGATGGGATGTACTCGATGCGCGCCGTCGCGCGCCATGCCGGAGTATCGGCGACCGCACCGTATCGGCACTTCGCCGACCGTGACGCGTTGGACTCCGCCCTCGCCGTCGAAGGGTTCCGCGACCTCGGCGAGTCGCTCGCCGACGCCATCGGCGCATCAGCGACCCCGTCGGATGCCGCGCAGGTGCTCGCGGAGCTGGGAGTCGTCTACGTCGGTTTCGCCCTACGAAGGCCTGCGATGTTCCGCCTGATGTTCGGCAACCCCTGCGACGACGAGAACGACGAGCGGGTGCGCGCCGCGCAGGCGCTGCGCACGACACTCGGCGATGCCCTCGCCCGGCTCCTACCGGATCGGACATCCCCCGAGCTCGCCACTGCGCTGTGGGGCCTCGCGCACGGGCTCGCATTCCTCCACCTCGACGGCAAGTACCGCCCCGCGCCCGCCGATGCAGTCGCCGACCGTGTCCGTGCCGCCATCACCGCGATCCTGCCCGAAGGCCGCCCGGCTTCCCCTGCACCGGCGCCGACGGGTCGTCTGACCGAGATCGGACCCCGCCCATGAGCACGAAGATCCTGCACGTCGTCACGAACGTCTCCCACTACGACGACCCGGCCCGTCCGACCGGCCTGTGGTTGTCCGAGCTCGCGCACGCCTGGAAGGTGTTCGCGGCGCACGGGTTCGAACAGGCCATCGTCAGCCCGATGGGCGGCGCGTCCCCGCTCGAGCCGCGATCGCTGAAGTTCCCCAACTACGACAGGACGGCCCGAGCCTGGCACGACGACCCCGAACGGATGACACTGCTCGAGACCACCCTCAGCCCGGAAGAGGTCGACCCGGCCGAGTACGACGCCGTCTTCTTCACCGGCGGCCATGCCGTCATGTACGACTTCCCCGACAGCGCCGGCCTGCAGCGCATCGCTCGCGAGATCTGGGAGCACGGCGGCATCGTCGCCTCCGTCTGCCACGGGTACTGCGGCCTGCTCAACACCCGGCTGTCCGACGGCTCGCTGCTCGTCGCCGGCCGGAAGGTCACCGGTTTCGCCTGGCAGGAGGAGGTGCTCGCCCGCGTCGACGAGCTCGTCCCCTACAACGCCGAGAATGAGATGGAGCAGCGCGGCGCGCACTACGAGAAGGCGAGGCTCCCCTTCGTCCCCTACACCGTGACCGACGGCAGGCTGGTCACCGGCCAGAACCCGGGCTCGGCGAAAAAGACCGCCAGGAAGGTCGTCGAACTGCTGTAGGAGCGCGCCCGGAGATGCGCCGCTCGCGCGTTGCCGTCGGTCTGACTCCCACGGCGCCTCCGGAGCGGCGCCGTGGGAGTCGGGCGCTACACTCCGAGGAGCGCCTCGATCGGGCCGCGCGCGAAGAACACGACGAACCCGGCCGAGACGATCCACAGCAGCCAGTGCACCTGCTTCGCCTTGCCGCTGAACGCGTGGAGCATGACCCAGGCGATGAAGCCCGCGCCGATGCCGTTCGCGATCGAGTAGGTCATCGGCATGACGCTGACCGTGAGGAACACCGGCAGCAGCACGCGGAAGTCGGTGAGGTCGATGTGCTTGATCTGCGCCATCATGAGCGCACCGACGATGACGAGCGCCGCAGCGGCGACTTCGGTCGGCACGACCTGCGTCAGCGGGGTGAAGAACATCGCGATCAGGAACACCCCACCGGTGATGAGGTTCGCGAAACCGGTGCGGGCGCCCTCGCCGATGCCGGCGCCCGACTCGATGAAGACCGTGTTCGACGACGCCGAGGTGTAGCCGCCGGCGACCGCGCCGACGCCCTCGACGATGAGGGCCGACTTGATGTTCGGGAAGTTGCCGTGCTGGTCGGAAAGGCCGGCCTCGCGCGACAGACCCGTCATGGTGCCCATCGCGTCGAAGAAGTTCGTGAACAGCAGCGTGAAGACGAGCATGACGACGGTCACGAAACCGACGCGGCCGAAGTCGAAGCTCACGGCGCCGATGAGGCTCAGGTCGGGCGTGCTGAAGGGCGAGCCGTTCAGCGTCGGCACGGTGAGGCCCCACCCGCCCGGGTTGTCGACGGCGAGGCCGAGCTTCCAGATCGACTCGACGACGACCGCGATGACGGTGCCCGAGACGAGACCGATGAGCAGGCCGCCCTTCACCTTCGCGGCGACGAGGATGCCGGTCAGGATGAGGGTGATGACGAAGATCAGCGTCGGAATAGTGACGACGGAGCCGCCGATGCCGAGGCCGACGGGCGGCGACGACTGCTTCGTCGCGGTGACGAAGCCCGAGTTCACGAAGCCGATGAACGCGATGAAGAGGCCGATGCCGACGGTGATCGCGAGCTTCAGCTGCACGGGAACGGCATCGAAGATCATGCGCCGCAGGCCGGTCGCCGACAGCAGCACGATCAGCGCACCGTTGATCATGACGATGGCCATCGCCTCGGGCCAGGTCACCTGGCCCACGACCGAGAACGCGAGGAACGCGTTGATGCCGAGGCCGGCGGCGAAACCGAACGGCAGCTTCGACACGACGCCGAAGAGGATGGTCATCACGCCCGCGGTCAGCGCGGTGACCGCGCTCACCGCACCGAAGTCGAGGGTGACGCCCGCGACATCTGCACTGCTCGTGAGGATGATCGGGTTCAGGATCACGATGTAGGCCATCGTGACGAAGGTGACGAGACCGCCGCGGATCTCCGCCGCGAAGCTGGAGCCGCGCTCCGTGATCTTGAAGTAGCGGTCGACCGCACCCGCCCGCTTCGCCGGCGGGCCGGAGGCTCCTGTTTCGCTATCCGCCACTACCGCGCCAGGTGCCTCGGCCACTATATTCCACCCCTCAGGTTTTGTTGCAAAACATGAAGAACGTTATCACGCCCGCAGGCGCACGAAGACCCGCCCGGCGAACCCGGACGGGCCTTCGCAGAGGCAGCTCCTGAGCCCCTGGGCGACGAAGCTGCGCTTCGACCTCCCACGACCGAGCCCGAGACGGGCTCGGCGCCAGCTTGCAGAGGCGAGAAATCGCCTCTGCTGATCAGCCACTGGAAGACGAAGCTGCGCTTCGACCTCCGACGACCGAGCCCGAGACGGGCTCGGCGCCAGCTTGCAGAGGCGAGAAATCGCCTCTGCTGATCAGCTGGCGCCCAGCAGGTCGATGACGAAGATGAGGGTGCGGCCCGAGAGAGGGTGCCCGCCCGAGGTGCCGTAGGCCTGAGCCGGCGGCACGATGAGCTTGCGGCGGCCGCCGACCTTCATGCCCGGGATGCCGGTCTGCCAGCCCTGGATCAGGGAGCGCAGCGGGAAGTTGATCGATTGGCCGCGGCTCCACGACGAATCGAACTCCTCGCCCGACTCGTAGTCGACGCCGAGGTAGTGCACATCGACGGTCGAGCTCGCGACGGCTTCCTCGCCCGTACCGACGACGATGTCCTCGATCACGAGCTCGGCGGGAGCCGGGCCCTCGTGGAACTCGATCTCGGGCTTGGTGCTGGTTGATTCACTCATGCGTTCCATCCTGACCGAGTTTGGCGCTCGCCGTCTATCCGTTCGCTCTCAGGGAACTCGTCGATCATGCGCGTTCCCGCCCGCGGGCCGGGGTCGGCTACCCTTGAGGTGTGAGATTCGCGCACTTGAACATCGCCCCCGATTCGCCTGCTCTGCTCGTCGCCGTACGAGGCGACCGCTACTTCACGATGTCCGAGCTCGGCGCAGAGTTCTCCACGCTGCAAGAGCTGATCGAGGCCGGCCCCGAGGCCCTCGCCACCGTCCGCACGGCGTACGAAGCGCAGCCCGATTCCGCGGGCTCGGCGCTCGAGGGCGCGAGTTACGGCCCGGCGGTCACCGGACCCCCGATCGTGCTCGCCGTCGGCCTGAACTACAGCGAGCACGCGAGCGAGCTGAATCTCGACAACGACTCCGGCCCCGTGCTCTTCTCCCTCTTCCCGAACTCGCTGGCGGGCCACGACGGCGAGGTCACGATCCCGCTGCACCTCAGCGAAGAGGTCGACTACGAGGGCGAGCTCGGCGTGATCATCGGCAAGGCGGCGAAGGACGTGCCGGTCGAAGAGGCACTCGACTACGTCTTCGGGTACACCGCGATCAACGACATCACCGCGCGCAACATCCAGTTCCAGGAGCCGCAGTGGTCGCGCTGCAAGTCGTTCGACGGCTTCACACCCATCGGCCCCGTCGTGGTTACGAGCGACGAGATCCCCGATCCGCAGGCGCTGCGCCTCACGACCGATGTCGGCCGGCTGCGTGTGCAGGATTCGACGACCGGCAACATGATCCGCCCGGTCGCACAGCTGATCGCCGCGCTGTCGCAGTCGTTGACGCTGCTGCCCGGCACGGTCATCTCGACCGGATCGCCCGGCGGCGCGGGCCGGTCGCGCAAGCCGCCGCTCTATCTCATGCCCGGTATGGACGTCACGGTGACCATCGAGGGCATCGGCTCGCTCAGCACGCACTGCGTCTAGAACAGGGCCGGTCGCGCTTCGATGCCCCGGCTCGGCGACCGAGTCTAGTCCCGCGTTCCGCCGGTGCCGACGGGTCCGGTGTCGACATCGTTCAGGTCGATCGTGCCGGTCGCGGTGATCGCCCCCTCCTGCGGCGCGGAATCGCCGAGGCCGCTCGACGCGGGGGCGCGGCGCAGCACCGAGATCGGCGCGGTGAGCGTCTCGGACTGCAGAGACGGGTCGTCGTCGATGCCCGGCCGGCCGGCGTGGGTGACCCCGAGCCGCAGGCCCCCGCGGCGATGGAATCTCAGCTGCCGTTCGGTGATGAGCCACCCCACGCCGATGCAGAAGGTGATGAGTCCCGCCGCGCCGCTGATCACGAGCGTCGAGCGCGCCCCGAGCGCGTCGGCCGCGGCGCCGACGAGCGGGGCACCGATCGGCGTGCCTCCCTGCAGCACGGCGAAGTAGAGCGCGAGCACGCGCCCGCGCACCACCGGGTCGGCGGTCGTCTGCACGAACCCGTTCGCGGTCGTCAGCATCGTCGAGACTGCGAAGCCGAAGAAGATCAGGGTCGCCGCGAACGTCCAGAACGTGGGCATGAACGCGGCGAGCAGACTCACGGCGCCGAGCGCGCCGACCGAGAGGATCACCACGCGCATGCGCGCATCCGTGCGCCGCGCGGCGAGCAGCGCCCCTGCGAGCGATCCGATCGCGAGCACCGACGAGAGCAGCCCGTAGTCGCTCGCGCCCCTCCCGAACTCGACCGCCATGGTCGACGAGATGACCGGGAAGTTCATGCTGAACGCGCCGACGATGAACACGATGATGAAGATCACGACCAGGTCGTGCCTGCGGCGCACGTAGCGGAACCCCGCCATCAGCTGCTGCGCCTGGGATTCCCGCCGCGCGCCGGGCAGCGGCCGCTCATGCACCGTGTCGATCAGCAGCAGCGCGCCGAGCACCGCGAGGAACGACGCGGCGTTGATCACGAACACCCAGCCCGACCCGACGGCCGCGATCAGGACGCCGGCGACCGCCGGCCCCACGAGGCGCGCCGAGTTGAACGACGCCGAGTTCAGCGCGACCGCGTTCGCCAGGTTGTCGGTGCCGACGAGATCGGACACGAAGGCCTGCCGCGAAGTCGTATCGAAGGAGTTCACGATGCCGAGGCCGAGCGCGAACGCGTAGAGGTGCCACAGTTCGGCGGATCCGGTGATGAGCAGCGCGCCGAGGCCTGCCGCGAGCAGCATCAGCAGGCTCTGCGTGACGAGCAGCACCCGGCGTCGGTCGAAGCGGTCGGCGACTGCCCCGCTGAACGGTACGAGCAGCAGCTGCGGGCCGAACTGCAGCGCCATCGTCGTGCCGACGGCCGCTGCGTTGTTGTCGGTCAGTTCGGTGAGCACCACCCAGCTCTGCGTCGTCGCCTGCATCCAGGCGCCGATGTTGGAGACGAGAGCGCCGCCGAACCAGATTCGGTAGTTGCGCTCCGACAGGGATCGAAACATCTTCGACACGACCGGACGGCCTCCTTCGGTTTCGACTGGCGGGCGTTCAACGCATGATTAGAACTTACCGCCCATGTCGAGCAGGCGGCGGATGCGCTCCGGGATGGGCGGGTGCGTCGCGAAGAGGCGCTGCACGACGCCCGGGCGCAGCGGGTCGGCGATCCACAGGTGCGCCATGCTCGACTGCTGCCGCTGCATCGGCTGCCCGTACTCCGAGAGCTTGTGGAGTGCGCTGGCGAGCGCCTCGGGGTGCCGCGTCGTCAGCGCACCGGTGGCATCGGCGAGGTATTCCCGCTGGCGCGAGACCGCGAGCTGCACCACGGTGGCGATGATCGGGGCGACGAGCATCGCCACGAGCCCGAACACCAGCACGACCGGATTGCCGTTGCTGTTGTTACGACCGAAGAACGCCATGCGCACGAGCACATCGGAGATCATGCCGACGGCGACGACGAGGCCGTACACGATCATGGAGACGCGGATGTCGTAGTTGCGCACGTGCCCGAGCTCGTGCGCCATGACGCCCTCGAGCTCGGCGTCCGTCATCATGTCGAGCAGTCCGGTCGTCGCCGCGACCATGGCGTGCTCGGGGTCGCGTCCGGTCGCGAAGGCGTTGGGCGCCGGGTCGTTCACGATGTACACCTCGGGCATCGGCGTGCCGGTCGTGATCGCGAGGTTCTCGACGATGCGGTACAGCCGCGGGTGCTCCGCCTCGGTGATGCGGCGAGCGCCGCTCATCGAGATCGCCTGCCGGCCGGCCATGAAGTACTGGAAGACGGCGAAGAGGATCGCGCCGGCGAGTACGGCGACGATGATCCCTGGAGATCGGCAGATCGATGCCGCGAGCCACCCGAGCCCGCCCACGATGCCGATGAACAGCAGGATGATCAGCGCGCTGTTGACCTTGTTGCGTCGGATTGCGCGATACACGGCGACCGCCTAGAACTGGATGCGCGGGGGCTCCGAGATCGACGCGACGTCGTCCACTTCGAAGAACTCGCGCTCGGTGAAGCCCATGCCGCGCGCGAAGATCGTGTTCGGGAAGACCTGGATCTTCGTGTTGTACTCGCGCACCCCGCCGTTGTAGAAGCGCCGCGCCGCCTGCACCTTGTTCTCGGTGTCGACGAGCTCGCTCTGCAGCTGCAGGAAGTTCTGGCTCGCCTGCAGCTGCGGGTAGGCCTCTGCGACCGCGAAGATGCTCTTCAGCGCGGACTGCATGTGGCCCTCGGCCGCAGATGCCTCAGCCGGCCCCTGAGCCGAGATCGTCTCGGCTCGCGCACGGGTGACCTCTTCGAAGACGCCGCGCTCGTGAGCCGCGTAGCCCTTCACCGTCTCGACGAGGCTCGGGATCAGATCGGCCCGGCGCTTCAGCTGCACGGTGATGTCGCTCCACGCCTCGTCGACGCGCACGCGCAGCGTGACGAGCGAGTTGTACGTGATCCAGACATAGCCGACCAGCAGTACGAGAACACCGATCGCGATGAGCGCGACAATCCATCCGGGAGACATGCCTGAATCATATCGACGCAGCCCCGGTAAACCCTGTGTTCGGGGCCGCGTCGATACCGCTACCGGTTACGCCCGGAGATGGTGCGCAGCAGCCACGCGATCACCGCGATGATGAGCAGCACGAGGCCCACCCAGAGCAGAAAGTTCACCGCCTTCACGAAGCCGCCGACGAGCGCCAGGATGATCGCGATGATGATGATCGCGATGAATATGCCGTTCATGATTCCTCCTCAAGCTTCAGGCCCACTCCGATCGCGAAGAATGTGGGCGCCCATTCGCCGAGGAAGAGGCCCCAGCGATCTGACTGCGGTCGGGCATCGCCCTTCCCGCGCGACAGCATCCACGCGAGGAACGAGACTCCGACCGAGATCAGTCCGAGGCTGTACGCGTGCGAGCTCCTCACGCCCCATCCGTTCAGCATCCGCATCGGATTCCACGCCGTCGCCGCGGCCGCCCTCTTCACGTGCTTCTGAGTGTCCATCCTGCGCCCCTTCCAGTTCGAGAACCTCCAGTCTCGAAGAGCGGCAGCGCCTGCCGATACCCCTTGCGCTCAGCGCTTCACGGGTATATGGCGCTATTCGACGACGACCTCGATGCGGGCCCGATCCTGGTCGGCTGCGTCTTCGGGCACCCCGCCGCGGAACCGGTACTCGAATTCGATGACCGTCGTGCCCGGTGCGATCGCCTCGAAGCGGTACACCATCTCGCTCGGCCCGCCGACGCTGTTCTTCGGCCCGATGTACTCCGACTCCATCTCGCCCGGAGACAGCACCATCGGGTCGGGCGCGGTCACGATCTCCCAGGAGTCGCCCACCGAGAAGTTGACCTCGCCGAAATCGACGACGAGCTCGCCGCCCGGGGCGACCGTCGCACTGCCCGCATGCGCGTCGACCACCGTCTCGGCCGGGCCGGCCGTGCACCCCGACACGGCGAGCACGATCAGAGCAGCTGCGGCTGCGGCTGCGGCGAGCGCGGTGGCGGCGAAGGCGCGGGTTCTCATGCGCCCACTCTAACGATCTGTTCTGCGAAGCGGGCGACTGCTGCGGTTCCACCCGCCGCTCCCCCGCCGTGCCGCTCGTCGCCCGGCGCGAATGGCGTCACGGGCGCATGCTGCGGCAAGCCGGAACAGCGACGCGAGAATGGTTCCCGCCCCACTGCCCCCGGAATACCCCATAGGGGTATATGGTTGGAGCTACTGATCGCCGATGACGCGGCGGCCGGAACGAGGATGCAGAGCGATGAACGAGCACAAGCACCACGAGCACCACGAGCACCACCATGGCAGCGATAGCCGACCGCACGGCGAACGTTCGACGGCACCGGTGACGGCGCACGAGCACTCGACCGGGCACGGCGGCATGCACGGCGACCACAGCGGGCACAGCGGGCACAGCGGGCATGGCGACCACGTCGCGCAGTTCCGTCGCCTGTTCTGGATCAACCTCGTCATCGCGATCCCTGTCGTCTCCCTCTCCCCCATGTTCGCGATGCTGCTGGGGTACTCGGTGCCCGGCTGGGCGACCTGGGTCGCGCCCGTGCTCGGCACGGTCATGTACGTGTGGGGCGGTCGCCCGTTCCTCACCGGAGCCTGGTCGGAGCTGCGAGGCCGGCGGCCCGGAATGATGCTGCTGATCGCGCTGGCGATCAGCGTCGCCTTCATCGCCTCCTGGGCGGCGACCCTCGGGCTCGTGCACCACGAGCTGGAGTTCTGGTGGGAGCTCGCACTGCTGATCGTCATCATGCTGCTCGGCCACTGGATCGAGATGCGCTCCCTCGCCCGCACCGCCTCGGCGCTCGACTCCCTCGCCGCGCTGCTGCCCGACGAAGCCGAGCGCATCGAGAGCGATGAGGTCGTCACCGTCTCTCCCGGTGCGCTCCGTGTCGGCGATATCGTCATCGTGCGCCCCGGCGGCGGCGTTCCGGCCGACGGCGAGATCGTGGACGGTCGCGCCGATATGGACGAGTCGATGCTCACGGGCGAATCGCGCCCCGTCTCCCGGGGAGTCGGCGACCCGGTCACCGCGGGCACCGTGGCGACCGACTCGGGTCTGCGCCTGCGCGTCACGGCCACCGGCGACGACACCGCTCTCGCCGGCATCAACCGCCTGGTCGAGACCGCTCAGAATTCGACCTCGCGTGCGCAGCGCGTCGCCGACCGTGCGGCCGCGCTGCTGTTCTGGTTCGCTCTCGGGGCCGCCCTGATCACCGCCGTCGTGTGGACCCTCTTCGGGCAGCCCGACGACGCCGTCGTGCGCACCATCACCGTACTGGTGATCGCCTGCCCGCACGCGCTCGGCCTGGCGATCCCCCTGGTCGTATCGATCGCCACGGAGCGCGCCGCCCGCGGAGGGGTGCTCGTGAAGGATCGCCTCGCGCTGGAGTCGATGCGCCGCGTCGACGCGGTGCTGTTCGATAAGACCGGCACGCTCACTCGGGGCGACCCGACCGTCATCGAGGTGGCCCCGGCCGGCGCTCTGGGGGCCAACGCGGTACTCGCGCTCGCGGCCTCCGCAGAAGCCGGCAGCGAGCACCCGCTCGCGCGGGCGATCGTCTCCGCCGCCGCGGCCCGGAGCCTGACGCTCGAACCCGCGACCGGGTTCGCTTCGTCGCCCGCGGTCGGTGTCACCGCGATGGTCGGCGGCCGCGAGATCCGCGTCGGCGGCCCGCATCTGCTCCACGAGGAGGGCCGGGCCGCGATCGACGCCGCCGCGCAGTGGGGCGAGGAGGGAGCCATCATCCTGCACGTGCTCCGCGACGGCGAGGTGATCGGCGGCCTGAAGCTGGCCGACGAGATCCGCCCCGAGTCGCGCGAGGCCGTCGATGCTCTGCACGAACTGGGCGTCGAGGTCGTCATGATCACCGGCGATGCCGACGCCGTGGCGCAGGAAGTCGCGAAGGAGCTCGGTATCGCCCGCGTGTTTTCCGGGGTACGTCCCGAGGACAAGTCCGCGAAGGTCGCCCGGCTGCAGCAGGAGGGCCGCATGGTCGCGATGGTCGGCGATGGAGTCAACGACGCTCCCGCGCTTGCGCAGGCCGACGTCGGCATCGCGATCGGAGCGGGCACGGACGTCGCGATCGCCTCGGCGGGTGTGATCCTCGCGAGCTCCGACCCGCGCTCGGTGCTCTCCGTCATCCAGCTCTCGCGCGCGGCGTATCGGAAGATGCGGCAGAACCTGTGGTGGGCCGCCGGTTACAACCTGCTCTCGGTGCCGCTCGCAGCAGGGATCCTGGCGCCGATCGGCTTCGTACTGCCGATGTCCGTCGGCGCGATCCTCATGTCGCTCTCGACCGTCGTGGTCGCGCTCAATGCGCAGCTGCTGCGCCGGCTCGATCTCGGCCCGGAGGCGAGCACTCGCGCCGTGCTGCGCACCCGGTAGCGCCCAGGGTCGGCGCATGGGCCGTCTCTTCTGGACCGTGCGATCGCATCGTGCGCGATGTGGGAGGATGGTCCCGCCGCCCCCATAGCCCAACTGGCAGAGGCAGCCGACTTAAAATCGGCACAGTCAGGGTTCGAATCCCTGTGGGGGCACCTCGCGTCTTGCAAAGCACCGCTTTGCTTGCGAGGTGGCCCCAGCCGCCACCGCAGCTGCCCACGGAGCGCAGCGAGGGGCAGGGCACCTCGCGTCTTGCAAAGCACCGCTTTGCCTGCGAGGTGGCCCCAGCCGCCACCGCGGCTGCCCACGGAGCGCAGCGAGGGGCAGGGCACCTCGCGTCTTGCAAAGCACCGCTTTGCCTGCGAGGTGGCCCCAGCCGCCACCGCAGCTGCCCACGCGCGGATCGCTCGGGAGGGAACGCGCCAGCGTTGCCCCGCGACCCGCGCCGGCGCAGGTCAGGGCGCGAAGGCCGACTTGAGCTTCTCGAGGGCCGCGACGATCTCCGCGAGGTCTCGGGCGGAGAGCTTCTCCGCGGCGGTGTCGGCGATGTACTGCTCATAGCGGTTCATGCTCTCGCGGTACTCCTCGCCGCGCACTCCCAGCTGGAGCACCTGCACCCGGCCATCCACGGCACTGCGCGTGCGGGTGATGTAGGCACCGTTCTCCAACGCGGTCAGATGCTGGCTGATCGCTCCCTTCGAGACCCCGAGGGCTTCGGCGAGCAGACGCGGCGTGAGCGACGAGTCGGCGGCGATGAGTTCGAGTACCGCGTGCTGTTGCCCGGTGAGCTCGAAATCCTCAGGCCGCGGCGCTTGCCCCTCGGTCGCCATCCAGAGCTCCACGATCAGCTGATTGATCTGCATCGCGTACGCGTGGGCTTCGGGCGATTGCTGTGGCATGGTCGTTCTCCGTGTGGTGTTCGAGAGCAGCTGCCGGTTCGACGATGTCACCGGCAGCCCTCTCCACCGTATCGCGGGACGCCCCGAATCCGCCCGCGGCCCGCGCCGGCTCATCGCGGTCGACGTCGGCCTCGACCTCGGTCTCGGTCTCGGTCTCGACCGAAGCCTCCGCGGCGAGGCGCCGTGCTGCTTCACGGGCGCGCTTCTTCTTCCCGAGCCCGAGCTTGGCCTTGATCGCCCGGTAGGCCTCCTTGCCCACGCAGGCGACTCCGAGCACGAAGATCGCTTCTGCGGCGGCCAGCACGCCTGCGATGACGCCGACTCTGGCCCCGACTGCGATCGGCAGGAAGGGCCCGATCGGGATGACGAGGTACAGGAACGGATAGAGAACGAGGAGCCCGATGCCGATCTTGAAGCGGAGCGGCTTCGGACTGCGCGGGCCGCCGTGCGCGGAGGTGATGGTGTGATGCGTCACACATCTAGTTTAGGCGCCTAAATTAATAATGGTCAAGATACCTAAACCACTTTCGATGGCGTCTCCTGCAGCAACGCCGCGGGAATAGTAAACCCCGCCGTCGGGCAGAACGGCGGGGTCTACGGTCTCTGGAGCCGGTGCGCTACGCGCCCAGGCGGGCCCGGAGATTCACCAGTTGCTGGCGCATCTCGGCGGGCAGGCGATCTCCGAACCGGGCGAAGTACTCCTCGGTCATGTCGGCCTCGGCGAACCACGACTCGGCATCGACCGCGAAGAGCTCCTCGAGATCGGCCTCGGGCATCTCGACGCCGTCGAGGTTGAGCTCGCCGGCGGCGGGCACGGTGCCGAGGGCGATCTCGCGACCGGCATGCTCGCCCTCGACGCTGCGGATGATCCAGTCGATCACGCGCGAGTTGTCGCCGAAGCCGGGCCACAGGAAGCGGCCGTCGGCGCCCTTGCGGAACCAGTTCACCTGGAAGATCTTCGGAGCCCGCTCGCCGAGCTTCTCGCCAACTTCGAGCCAGTGCCCCCAGTAGTCGGCCATGTTGTAGCCGCAGAAGGGCAGCATCGCGAAGGGATCGCGGCGCAGCTCCCCGACGGTGCCCTCGGCAGCAGCGGTCTTCTCGGACGAGATGGTCGCCCCCATGAACACGCCGTGCTCCCACGAGAGCGAGCGCGTGACGAGCGGCACGTTCGTGGCGCGGCGACCGCCGAAGAGGATGGCGTCGACCGGCACGCCGTGCTGCTCGTACCATTCCTGGGCGAGCGTCGGAGTCTGCTGGATCGGCACGGTGAAGCGCGAGTTCGGGTGCGCGGCGACGCGGCCCGAATCGGGCGTCCAGTCATCGCCCCGCCAGTCGATGAGATGCTCGGGCACGGCGTCGGTCTTGCCCTCCCACCACACGTCGCCGTCGTCGGTCAGCGCGACATTGGTGAAGATGGTGTTGCCCCACAGCGTCTCCATGGCGACCGGGTTGGTCGACTCGCCGGTGCCGGGCGCGACGCCGAAGAAGCCGGCCTCGGGGTTGATCGCGTAGAGACGGCCGTCGCCACCGGGGCGCAGCCAGGCGATGTCGTCGCCGATGGTCTCGACTTTCCAGCCCGGAATGGTGGGCTGGAGCATGGCGAGGTTGGTCTTGCCGCAGGCAGACGGGAAAGCCGCGGTCAGGTGGTATGCCTTGCCGGTATCGGTGTTGGTGAGCTTGAGCAGCAGCATGTGCTCCGCGAGCCAGCCCTCCTTGCGCCCCATCACCGAGGCGATGCGCAGAGCGAAGCACTTCTTCGACAGCAGGGCGTTGCCGCCGTAGCCGGAGCCGTACGACCAGACCTCGAGCGTCTCGGGGAAGTGCGTGATGTACTTCGTGTCGCTGCAGGGCCAGGCGTCGTCGTCCTGCCCGGCTTCGAGGGGCGCGCCCACCGAGTGCACGGTGCGCACGAACTCGACGCCCGGCTTGATGCCGGCGAGGGCGGCCTGCCCCATGCGGGTCATGATGCGCAGGTTGAGCACGGCGTAGGGCGAGTCGGTGAGCTCGATGCCGAGCTGGGTGATGGCTCCGCCGACGGGACCCATCGAGAACGGCACGATGTACATGGTGCGACCGCGCATCGAACCCTCGAAGAGCGGCATGAGCTCCGCCTTCATCTCGGCCGGCGCGACCCAGTTGTTCGTGGGGCCCGCATCCTCTTCCCGCTCCGAGCAGATGAAGGTGCGATCCTCTACGCGTGCGACATCGGCGGGGTGCGACCGCGCCAGGAAGCTGCCCGGGCGCAGGTTCTGGTTGAGGCGGATCAGCGAGCCGGCCTCGACCATCTCGTCGGTGAGGCGGGTCCACTCCGCCTGCGAGCCGTCGCACCACACGACATCGCTGGGCTGGGTCAGCTTCGCGACATCGAGCACCCACTGCAGAACCTCGGGGTTCGTGGTGGGCGCGTCTTCGAGGACCAGGTCTGCGATGGACTGCTGGAGGACTGCCGTGCTCATGGTGCGACTCCTGGGTTGGTAAGAATGTGCCTTTAGAACTATCTTGCGGGCGCCATTCACCCCCAAGACACCATTTCGTTAGAGAAAAAATTGAATTCTTGCCGTATAGTCAATTTATGACCCAGGACTCGACACCCTCCATGAGCTCGGCGGACCTCGACCGTCTGCTGCTCGGCAAGCGCATCCGGCACTTCCGTACTCGTGCCGGCCTCACGCTCGATCAGCTCGGCGAACGCGTCGGGGTCGTCGCGAGCCAGCTCTCCCTGTTCGAGAACGGCCGCCGCGAACCGAAGCTGAGCCTGCTGCAGGCCATCTCGCGCGAACTCGACATCTCGACGACCGAGCTCATGAAGGGCGAGGCCCCCGACCGCCGCAGCGCACTCGAGGTCGAGCTCGAGCGCGCGCAGAGCGCCCCGGCCTACACGAGCCTGTCGCTCCCCCACGTGCGCACCCCGCGTTCGTTGAACGATGACACGCTCGAGGCGCTCGTCGGGCTGCACCGCGAGCTCGCCCGCCGCACGCGAGTCGCCGCGACGACCTCCGAGGAGGCGCGCCGGGCGAACACCGTCATCCGCATGCAGATGCGCGAGCGCGACAATTACATCCAGGAGATCGAGGTCATCGCCTCCGACCTCATGCGCCGCATCGGCCACACGACGGGCGCCGTGACGCACCGCCAGGTCGCAGTGCTCGCGGAGCTGCTCGGCTTCACTCTGATCTTCGTCGACGACCTGCCCTCGAACACGCGCAGCATCACCGACCTGAAGAACGGGCGCATCTACCTGCCGCCCGCGTCGATCCCGGGCGGGCACGGCCTGCGATCCCTGTCGCTGCAGGCCATGGCGCACCGCGTGCTCGGCCACCGCGAACCCGCGAGCTATGCCGAGTTCCTCGAGCAGCGGCTGCAGATCAACTACTTCGCCGCTGCCTGCCTCATGCCCGAAATGCGCACCGCAGAGTTCTTGCAGCAGGCCAAGCGCAACCGAAACCTCGCGATCGAGGATCTGCGCGACGCGTTCGGCGTGACCCACGAGGCCGCCACGCACCGCTTCACGAATCTTGCGACGCGCCATCTCGATCTCCGGGTGCACCACTACCGCGCCGACCGCGAGGGCACGCTGCTGCGCGGCTACGAGAACAACGGCATGCCCTTCCCCGCCGACCCGTCGGCCTCGATCGAGGGCGAGATGCTCTGCCGCAAGTGGGGCGGCCGCACGGCGTTCGACCGCCGCAACCGCACGAGCGAGTTCTACCAGTACACCGACACCCCGAACGGCACGTTCTGGGAGAGCGTGCAGACCGGAGAGGCCGAGCACGAGCCGTTCGCGATCTCGTGCGGCGTCGCCTTCGACGATGCCCGCTGGTTCCGCGGCCGCGACACGCACGTGCGCGCATCGTCGACCTGCCCCGATCCGAGCTGCTGCCGCGCCCCCTCGGCGGCCCTGCTCGACAGCTGGCAGGGCAAGGCCTGGCCGAGCGCGCGCATGCACGCGCATGTGCTCTCGCCGCTGCCGACCGGCACCTTCCCGGGCGTCGACGACTCCGAGATGTACCAGTTCCTCGAGAAGCACTCGCACGAGGCGTAGCGGCCGGTCAGCCTCCGAACAGACGGTAGCCGGTCGGGTCATCGGGCAGGTACCAGTGCCAGCCCGACTCCGCGAACACGACGACCGCGTTGATGAGGATCGTCGCCATGAAGAGCCAGATGACGACTCGGGCGATGCCCCGCAGCGCCGGGGACTTCGGGGCGACCGGTACGAAGGTCTCGCCGCAGGCCAGCACGACGCCGCAGAACAGGAGCACCACGACGAAGGTGACGAGCGCCCAGGTGTAGAGGTGCATGCCCATGACGGCGGTGCCGTAGCCGGGGTCGCCCGGGGCGATGTGCAGCAGCACCTGCCGGGACGACATCGCCATGCCGAGCACTGCGCTGATGATCGAGATGCCCGCGCCCGTAGCGACCGTCTGGAGCGACCCCCGCCCCTTGAGCGCGCGGACGACGACGGAGATCGGGCCGATCACGACGAGCATCATCGCCATGCGCTGGGTGATGCAGAGCGGGCAGGGATACTCGCCCTGGCCGAACTGGAACCAGAACATCGCGGTGCTGAGAATGCCGAGATACGCCACGACGAATGCCACGTGCGCCCAGAACGAGAGCGCGCCGAGGAGCGCGCCGAACGGAGTGCGCTCGACGGCGACCTGCTGCGCGGCGGTCATCAGAGACTCACCGGCAGCTGGTCGGTGACGTGATGCATGAAGAGCGCCGCGGCCGCGACGAAAGCGATGGCGAACGAGCCGAGCACGACCCACTTCCGGTCGTCGAACACGGCGACGCCCGTCGCCCCGAGTATCAGCAGAAAGACGATCGCATCCATCGCACCCCTTACGGTCTTGCGCCCGCTGATCTACGGACGCCGCGCCGCTCGGCCCGCTTCGGCCGGGCGGCGCCCACGTATCCCTTGCCCCACAGCATGCCAGTCGGTCGCGCACGACGCCACCGATTACGCGCTTTCCCTCAGTTGCCGGCGGTGGGCGGTACGCGCGGCACCCAGCACCGCACCTGCGCACGGTACCGCGCGTAGTCATCGCCGAAGCGCGCTTCGAGATCGGCCTCTTCGAAGGGCCGCACGAGCTCGTTCCAGTAGGCGATGCCCGCCAGCGCATAGAGCACGACGAGCCAGGACTCCACGAGCAGACCGACGCCCATCGCCTGCGCGATGCCCGCGAGCGCCATCGGATTGCGCACGAAGCGGTAGGGTCCGGCGATCACGAGACGGTTCGCGGTCGCCGACGGCAGCGGCGTGCCGTCGCCGTTCAGCGACATCGCGAACGCCGCCCACAGCCCGAGCGCACTGGCGAGCAGCAGCAGTGCGGCGCCGACGGGGCCCGCCTGGTCGGGGAAGTCGGCATGCAGGCCCCACCGGTGCTCGAAGAATAGGATCGCCCCGGGGAGTATCGCCAGGAAGATGAGCCAGAACGCCAGGAGCTGGAGCAGCGTGCGGGCGAGCTGGAAGCCCGGCGGGGCCGAACGCGACGTCCGGATGCCGAGCGCGCCGATGAGCACGCGGTCCGCAGGGATCCGATCGAACACGAGCAGCATCCAAGATCCGAGCCCGCCGATAGACGCCGCAGCCATCAGCAGCGCGCCCCACCCCGCGCTTCCCGTGATCGTCGCGTAGACGGCGAGCCCGAGGGTCACGAGCAGCGTCCAGATCGCTGCCGTTCCCGCCGCGACGGGTGCTCCCCGCGGCCCGAGAGACGCGGCGATCGCCGATGCGACCACGAACAGCGGCACATCGGCGATCGCCATCGGCACGGCCTCGATGCCGCCGAGCGTCGCCTCGCGCACTCCGGGCACCGCGAAGACTCCGACCCACCACAGCAGCCCTGCGCCGGCCTGCACTGCGAAATACGCGCGCCCGACGGTGCGGGCGCGGATCGACGGCGTCACCCAGAAGCCGCGCACGCGCCCGGTCCGTTCGCTCGTCGTCATTCCATCAGCGTACTGGGGAGCAGCGCTCCCGTCCGTGCGACGGCGGGAACCCGCGCGGATACGACGGCGCCCCGCCGAGCGGAAGTGCTCGGCGGGGCGCCGTTCGATGCCTGGATCGGCCCAGGCTCATGCCGCGATCAGTCGGCTGCCGGGGGCTTCGGGCGCGAAGCGAACTCCTCGAAGATCGCGCGCGGCTCGGTGACCGCCTCGATGTTGACGATGTCGCGGCCCAGGAAGAAGTGGCCGACCCAGCCGCCGAACACGCGCCACTTGCGCTCCCACGTGGGGATCGCGAGGCCGTGGTAGAAGCGGTGCGCGAGCCACGCGAAGTAGCCCTTGAGCGCGAAGCCGCCGCCCGACTTGAACACGCCGGTGTTGACGCCGAGACCGGCGACCGCACCCTGGTTCTTGTGGTTGTACTGCGTGACGCCCTCGCCGCGGATGTCGGCCGCGATGTTCTTCGCGAGCAGACGGCCCTGGCGCACGGCGTGCTGCGCGTTGGGCACGCAGAAGCCGCCGGGGCCGGGGGTCGACGAGATGTCGGGGGTCTGCGAGGTGTCGCCCGCGGTCCATGCGCCTTCGAGGGCTTCGCCCTCTTCGGTCGTGATGCGCAGCTCGGGGCTGCCGATGACGTGGCCGCGGGGGCCGATCGGCAGGTCGGTGCCGCGCAGGAACGGGCGGGGCATGACGCCGGCGGTCCAGACGATGAGGTCGGACTCGAACTTCTCGCCGGTCGAGAGCTCGATGTTGCCGTCGACGGCAGAACCGAGCTGGGTGTTCAGGTGGATGTCGACGCCGCGACGGGTCTGGTCGGCGACCACCCAGTCGGCGAGAGCCTCGGTGACCTCGGGCATGATGCGGCCCATGGCCTCGACCAGGTGGAACTTGGTCTCGTCGAAGGTGATCTCGGGGTAGCGGCGCAGCAGCGCGGTCGCGAACGAGCGCAGCTCCGAGATGGTCTCGATGCCGGCGAAGCCGCCGCCGACGACGGTGACGGTGAGCAGGCGCTCGCGCTCGGCCGAGCCCTGGGGCAGCGACGCGGCCCGCTCGAAGTTGCCGACGAGGCGGTCGCGCACGGCGACGGCCTCTTCGATGGTCTTCATGCCGATCGCGTTCTCGGCGATGCCGGGGATCGGGAAGGTGCGCGAGACCGAGCCGGTCGTGACGACGATGTGGTCGTACGAGAAGTCGAATGCCTCGCCGTCGTTCGGCGTGATGGTCGCCGTCTTCGTGGCGTGCGAGATGCCCGTCACCTTGCCCGCGATGTTCGCGGTGCTCTTCAGATGGCGGCGGCGCGCGACGATCGCGTGACGCGGCTCGATCGAACCTGCGGCGACCTCCGGGAGGAAGGGCAGGTAGGCCATGTAGGGCAGCGGGTCGACGATCGTCACTTCGGCCTCACCGGCGCGAAGGAGCTTCTCGAGCTTCCACGCGGTGTAGAAACCAGCGTAGCCACCGCCAACGATCAGAATCTTCTTCGCCACGAAGCGGTCTCCTTGTTGATGCGTTGATCAGAAAAATATGCAGGCACGTAAAAAAGCGGGCCCTTACAGCCCACCAGGTTATAGTACCCCCGGAAAGCCGTCGATGAAGCCACATCGGCGGTAATCGTTCGAATTTCCGACGAAAATGCGACGGTTCGACGAAGACTGGCCGACTTATGCGGAGACTATCGGCCCCAGCCGCTGCGCTCGAGAGCGAGATCGCCGATCGGGTTGACCCCGGGCCCCGCAGCGAGCGCATGGCCGATCAGAGCATGCAGGCATTTCACGCGCGTCGGCATGCCGCCGGCACTGACCCCGGCCACCTCGGGCACCTCGCCGACGGCGTCGCGGTCGGCGATGTACTGCTCATGGGCTCGAGCGTACTCCTCGCGCAGCTCCTCGCTCTCCGCGAGCATGTCGTTGTACTCGTTCATGACGCCCACCGCCTCGAGACGCGAGGCCGCGGCCACCGCTCCGGGGTGGCACAGGTAGTAGAACGTCGGGAACGGCGACCCGTCGGGCAGGCGCGGGGCGGTCGCGACGACCGCAGGCGACCCGTCTGCGGCGCGTGCGGCGATACCGACGACGCCGCGGGCTTCGCGGCCGAGCTGTTCGCTCACCGCCGCGATATCGGCTTCGGTCGGCGGGTCGTAGGGCGGGCGGGTCATGGTGCGGGTTCCTCGTCTGTGGGGGTCTCTGCCGCCGGGGTCTCCGCGGCGGGGGTCTCTGCTGCCGGAGTATCTGCTGCGGCGTCCGGAGCCTGATCCGTCGTCCCGGCGATCATGAACGAGCCCACGAGGGTGCGGGCCCAGTTGCGGTCGATGCGCGAGAGCTCGGCGCTCGTCTCCTCGGACGATTCGACCGGCATCATGATGTCGTCGATCACATTCAGCTGGGTCTCACCCGGCATCACGTAGAAGAGGCGGTCGCGGGCCTGCGCGCGCACGTAGGCCGGGTCCTTCCAGCGCGCGCGCTCCGCATCGACGTCCTCGACCGCTCCGCGGTGCTCCTCGACGCTCGCGCGCAGCTCTGAGACCTCGCGCCGCTGCTGCACGTACGTCGACAGGCTGGGGCTGATGATGACCGCGCCGGCCGCGATCAGGGCGACGACGAGCACGGTGAAGCCGCTGAAGCGCACGCTCGAGGCCCATGCCCCGAGGTCATCCGTTCGGCGTCCCACCGTGCTCGCCCGCCCCTCTGCGCGTTTCGGCGATCAGGCCGAGAAGCGCGGGAACGCCGCGCGCCCCGCGTACTCGGCTGCGCCGCCCAGCTCTTCCTCGATGCGGAGGAGCTGGTTGTACTTCGCCACGCGCTCCGAGCGCGCGGGTGCACCGGTCTTGATCTGGCCGCAGTCTGTCGCGACGGCGAGGTCGGCGATCGTCACGTCCTCCGTCTCGCCCGAGCGGTGCGACAGGATGGCGGTGTAGCCCGAGCGCTGCGCGAGCTGCACGGCGTCGAGCGTCTCGGTCAGGGTGCCGATCTGGTTGACCTTGACGAGCAGCGAGTTGGCGGTGCCCTTCTCGATGCCGTCGGCGAGACGCTCGGGGTTCGTGACGAACAGGTCGTCGCCGACGAGCTGCACGCGGTCGCCGAGCGCGTCGGTGAGGTGCTTCCAGCCGTCCCAGTCGCTCTCGTCGAGAGGGTCCTCGATCGAGACGAGCGGGTAGCGGTCGAGCAGATCGGCGTAGTACGCGGTCATCTCCTCGGCCGTCCGGTCCTGGCCCTCGAACTTGTAGACGCCGTTCTCGTGGAACTCGGACGATGCGACATCGAGAGCGACGGCGACATCGCGTCCGGGCTCGAGCCCGGCCCGCTTGATCGCTTCGACGATCAGGTCGAGCGCTGCCGAGTTGTGGGGCAGATCGGGGGCGAAGCCGCCCTCGTCGCCGAGACCCGTCGAGAGGCCCTGCTCCTTGAGCAGCGCCTTGAGCGCGTGGTAGACCTCGACGCCCCAGCGCAGGCCTTCCGAGAAGGTTTCGGCACCGAGCGGCACCGCCATGAACTCCTGGATGTCGACGCCGGTGTCGGCGTGCGCACCGCCGTTGATGATGTTCATGAGCGGCACGGGCAGGGTGGATGCGTTCGGGCCGCCGAGGTAGCGGTAGAGCGGCAGGTCGGCCGCGTCGGCCGCCGCCTGGGCGACCGCGAGGCTGATGCCGAGGATGGAGTTCGCGCCGACGCGCGACTTGTTGTCGGTGCCGTCGATCTCGATGAGCACCGAGTCGATGATGCGCTGGTCGTCGGCTGCGAAGCCTTCGATCGCCGGTCCGAGCTCGTCGAACACCGCGTCGACGGCCTTCGTCACGCCCTTGCCGAGGTAGCGATCCTGGTCGCCGTCGCGCAGCTCGTAGGCTTCGAATGCGCCCGTCGATGCACCGGAGGGCACCGCTGCCCGTCCGACCGAGCCGTCGTCGAGCCCGACCTCGACCTCAACGGTCGGGTTGCCTCGAGAATCGAGGATCTCGCGGGCGATCACCGCGTCGATAAATGCCACCATGCGCTCCTTGGGGTTCGTGCGGGCGCGCCCTGGACGTCGTCGCCTCGCTCGTCGAGGTGCCGGGTCTGATCCGAGCACCGCCTCCCAGTTTAGAGGTTCCTCCGCGCGCGGGGCCTGAATCCCGCCGCAAGGGCCGCATTGTTGCGATCGGTGCCCGCATCGTTGCGCCCGCGCTCGGCCCGCGGCGCCGCTCCCCGCCTACTGCGGCGGCTCGAGGTGCTTGGACAGCTCGTCGAGCATGCTCTCGATCTGCGGCTCGACGAAGCGCGCGATCGCGGTCTGAATACGGCCCCGATGGCTCACCAGGGCGAGGCACAGGGATCGCCCGGCGTCTTCCGCGTGCGCGTCGGCGAGCTCGATCTCGTGGCGCAGTGCGCGCTTCTCCTCCGCGCTGAGCGGCGGGCGCGGCAGCGGCGGCTCGGGTTTCGAATCCTCGGCGAGCCCCGCGAGCGTGAAGAGGAACGGCTGCCCCTGCTCATCGGGGTCGGGGTCGAGATCGACGCCGTCGAGCTCGGGCTCGAGACCGTGCGACGGGTCGTACCCGCCCGCCCGCCACAGGTCCTCCCCCGCGAGTTCGGCGTGCAGCGTCGGCAGCTCGCGCTCCGTGAACTCGTCGACCTCCTTGTCGATGATGCGCTGCATGCGCGATACGAGCGCGTGCGTCACCTGATGCGGCACGTCCCGGCCGATCCCTGCAGCGGCCACGACGGGCGAGCCCGTGCATCGCCGGCACAGCCTGGCGCGGGTGCGCTGCGACCCGGGAGCCCAGCCCGGCACCCACCGCAGCCACGCATCGACAGCGACGCCGACGCGCCCCTCGATTCCATTCGTCACGGCCGGTCGTTCTCCCCATCGCGTTCCCACGGCCACCGCGGAGGCGGCCGTTCGGTGTACACCCGCCTGGCGAGCACGGCCCAGAAGAGCAGCGATGCGAACGCCCAGACCGCGGCCAGGGCGCCCGCGAACGGGCTGGTCCAGGTATCGGCGATGTCCATGCCGAAGAGCATGCCGAGCAGGCACCACAGCAGGTAGGCGCCCCCGCCGAGCGAGACGATGATGCCCCAGGAGGGCCGGTGCCGACCGCGCAGCAGCACCAGCGTCTGCTGCCACAGAGCGGCCGCGAGCACGCCGAGCAGCAGCAGCACGATGAACGGGGCCGCCCAGAACCTCACCTGGCTCGTCACCGGGTCGCGGCCGGCGAACGCCGATAGGAGCCCCCACACGGCGACGAGAAGCGCGGTCGCCACGATGACGGCTGCGAAGATGAGCGCCGCCGCATAGCCGCGTGTCACACGACGAGGGGCGCTCGGGGTCATCGCGGCTGCGCCTGGACCTCTGCCAGCGCCTGCTCGTACTCGGCGAGCGCCTCGGCGTTGCGCGCCTTCATACGGCGGCCGCGCGCACCGATCCAGGCGCCGAACCAGACGCAGGCCTCGCGCGCCACGACCGCGGCCACGAGCACCGGAATCGTCAGACCGTAATCCTGCACCAGGTCGAAGACGTCGAGCGACACGTTCTGGCCGAGCACGAAGCGATCGTGCAGCGCCGTGCCCACGGCGGTGGCGGCCCACACCGCGACGCCGACGAAGAAGCCGCCGATCGCGTACACCCACCAGCCCGCGCGGCCCGCGATGAGCACGAGCACGATCATGCCGAGCAGGAAGCCGGCGACGGCCGCGCCGAAGCCGATCGAGAGCACCGCCGGCAGCAGCCCCTGCTCGAGGAACGTCGACGGCGGGTAGCTCGTCGCGAGCAGCAGTGCGGTCGCGCCCGCGTAGACGACGGCGAAGCCGATGGCGGCGAGCACCGAGATCAGCACGCCCGCGCCGCGGTTGCCCTTGATCTCGGGCGGTGCCGGGGTCTGCGTGTAGAGGGCGGCCATCGGGTGGTCGGCGCTGATGCGGATCTCGCCGTCGCGCACCGGCGTCTCCTCGAGCTTCTTCGCGAGCGGGCTCGCCGCTGCGCTCGGCATCTCGTCGGTCTCGGCGATGCGGGGCCGATCCGTCTTGCCGGGCATCTCGAGGTCCAACTGCGTGTCGACCTGCGACACCTCTTCGCGGTGCCGCTGCTCGGCGTCGGCATGCTGCGCACCATCGGCGGCCTCGGCCGGCTTCGCCTCGGCGGCGGAGCCCGCCGCGTCGCCGGCGTCGCCCGCATCGCCGGCTTCGCCCGCATCTGCAGCGGCGGGGTTCGCGGTGTCGCCCGCGCCCTTCGCACGCTCGACGGCCTCGAGCACCTCCGTGCGGCTCGCCTCGACCTCTTCCACCGGCGCCCCGGGATTGCCTGCGGTCTCCGGCGCCTCGGCTGCCCTCGTCGGCGCGGGGGTGTCGCGGTCCTCGCTCATCGCTGTACCTCTCGTCGGGCGGTGCGTCCGATCCCTCGAACACATATATCTGCCCGTCACCGTACAATGCGGCGCCCCGGATTTCGTGTTCCGCCGTCGGCAAGGCGCGAAAAAGGCGCCCGCACGGTCGTGCGGACGCCTTTTCGCTGGAGAACTGCAGCGCTAGCTGTAGTTGCCCGGGTTGAACTCGTCGGCGGTGAAGCTGTCGAAGTCGACGAACGAGAGATCGTTCTCGTCGAAGGTGCCCTCGGTCGAGAACAGGCGGTTCGGGTAGCGCTCCGCCTTCGCCTCCTCCGTGGCCGCGACCTCGATATCGCGGTAGACGCTCAGGCCGGTACCGGCCGGGATGAGCTTACCGATGATGACGTTCTCCTTGAGGCCGATGAGCGGATCCTTCGACCCTTCCATCGCAGCCTGCGTGAGCACGCGGGTCGTCTCCTGGAACGATGCGGCCGACAGCCACGATTCGGTCGCCAACGAGGCCTTGGTGATACCCATGACCTCGGGACGAGCGGTCGCGGCGCGCTTGCCCTCGAGCAGAGCCTCGCGGTTCAGACGCTGGTAGCGCGCACGGTCGACGAGCTCGCCCGGCAGCAGGTCGGTCTCGCCGTGATCGACGACGGTGACCTTGCGCAGCATCTGGCGCACGATGACCTCGATGTGCTTATCGTGGATCGGCACGCCCTGCGAACGGTACACGCCCTGCACGCCCTCGACGAGGTACTTCTGCACCGCGCGCTCGCCCGGGATGTGCTTGCCGGCCTCGGTCGAGCCGACCTGCAGGATGTCCTTCGGGTCGAGCGTGCCCTGGAGGAACGGCTGGCCGAGCTCGACGTGGTCGCCGTCCTCGACGAGCAGCGTGGCGCGCTTCAGCACGGGGTACTGCTTCTCCTCGGTGCCGTCGTCCGGCGTGAGCAGAATGCGGCGGCTCTTCTCGGTGTCCTCGATCGTGATGCGGCCTGCGGCCTCCGCGATCGGGGATGCGCCCTTGGGGGTACGCGCCTCGAAGAGCTCCTGCACGCGGGGCAGACCCTGCGTGATGTCGTCCGCCGATGCCGAACCGCCCGTGTGGAAGGTACGCATCGTCAGCTGGGTGCCCGGCTCGCCGATCGACTGGGCCGCGATGATGCCGACGGCTTCGCCGATGTCGACGCGCTTGCCGGTGGCCAGCGAGCGGCCGTAGCAGGTGGCGCAGACGCCGACCGCCGACTCGCAGGTGAGCACCGAGCGCACCTTGATCTCGTTCACGCCCGCGGCGACGAGCTTCTCGATGAGCACATCGCCCACGTCCTCGCCGCCCGTCGCGATGACGGCGCCGTCGGCGGCCACCGCGTCGACCGCGAGGGTCCGCGCGTAGACCGAGTTCTCGACGTTCTCGTCGCGCACGAGCACGCCCGCGGCGTCCTCCGCCGCGATCGGCAGATCGAGACCGCGCTTCGTGCCGCAGTCCTCTTCGCGGATGATGACGTCCTGCGAGACGTCCACCAGACGACGGGTCAGGTAGCCCGAGTCGGCGGTACGGAGCGCGGTATCCGCGAGGCCCTTGCGCGCACCGTGGGTCGCGATGAAGTACTCCGCCACCGACAGGCCCTCACGGTACGAGTTGATGATCGGGCGCGGGATGATCTCGCCCTTCGGGTTCGACACGAGGCCGCGCATACCGGCGATGTTTCGGATCTGCAGCCAGTTACCACGGGCGCCCGACGACACCATGCGGAAGATGGTGTTGTCCTCGGGGAACGCGTCGCGCATGGCCTGAGCGACCTCGTCGGTCGCCTCGGTCCAGATCTCGGTGAGCGCCTTGTGGCGATCCGAATCGCTGATCATGCCGCGGTCGTAGTCGCGCTGGACCTTCGCGGCGCGCTTCTCGTGCGTCGCGATGATCTCGCCCTTGTTGCTGGGCGTGACGACGTCCGAGAGGGCGACGGTGATGCCCGAGCGCGAGGCCCAGTGGAAACCGGCGTCCTTGATGCGGTCAAGCGTCGCCGCGACCTCCACCTTCGGGTAGCGCTCGGCGAGGTCGTTGACCAGCCCGGAGAGGCTGCCCTTGTCCGCCACGCGCTCGAAGTAGGGGTAGTCGGCGGGCAGCGCCTCGTTGAAGATGGCACGGCCGAGGGTCGTCTCGACGATGACGGGCTTCTCGGAGATGACGCCCGACGCGTCGGCGTAGCCCTCGAGGCGGATCTTCACCTGAGCGGCCAGGTCGAGGGTGCCCTCGTCCATCGCCAGGATCGCCTCGGAGATCGAGCCGAAGGCGCGGCCGGTGCCGGCCGCATCCGCCTTGACCGTGGTCAGGTAGTGCAGACCGATGATCATATCCTGCGAGGGCAGGGTCACCGGGCGGCCGTCGGACGGCTTCAGGATGTTGTTCGAGGCGAGCATGAGCACGCGCGCCTCGGCCTGGGCCTCGACCGACAGGGGCAGGTGGACCGCCATCTGGTCGCCGTCGAAGTCGGCGTTGAACGCGGTGCAGACGAGAGGGTGCAGCTGGATGGCCTTGCCCTCGACGAGCTGCGGCTCGAACGCCTGGATGCCGAGACGGTGCAGCGTCGGTGCGCGGTTCAGCAGCACGGGGCGCTCGCGGATGATCTCCTCGAGCACGTCCCACACCTCGGAGCGCGCGCGCTCGACCATGCGCTTCGCTGCCTTCACGTTCTGCGCGTGCGACAGATCCATGAGGCGCTTGATGACGAACGGCTTGAACAGCTCGAGCGCCATCTGCTTGGGAAGACCGCACTGGTGCAGCTTGAGCTGCGGGCCGACGACGATGACCGAACGGCCCGAGTAGTCGACGCGCTTGCCGAGCAGGTTCTGACGGAACCGGCCCTGCTTGCCCTTGAGCATGTCCGAGAGCGACTTCAGCGCGCGGTTGCCGGTGCCCGTGACGGGGCGGCCGCGGCGGCCGTTGTCGAACAGCGCGTCGACGGCCTCCTGCAGCATGCGCTTCTCGTTGTTCACGATGATCTCGGGGGCACCGAGATCGAGCAGGCGGCGCAGACGGTTGTTGCGATTGATGACGCGACGGTAGAGGTCGTTCAGATCGGAGGTCGCGAAGCGACCGCCGTCGAGCTGCACCATCGGACGCAGCTCCGGCGGGATGACCGGGACGACGTCGAGCACCATCGCGGCCGGGCTCGCCCCCGTGATGAGGAACGAGTTGACGACCTTCAGGCGCTTGATCGCGCGGATCTTCTTCTGGCCCTTGCCCTCGGCGATCTGCAGGTGCAGCGCCTCGCTCTCGGCCTCCAGATCGAAGGTCTCGAGACGCTTCTTGATCGCCTCGGCGCCCATGTAGGCCTCGAAGTAGTCGCCGTAGCGGTCCATGAGGTCGGCGAAGACCGCGTCCTCGGGCTTGAGGTCGCCCACCTTGAGGCCCCGGAAGTCCTCCCAGACGCGCTCGAGACGCGCGATGTCGTCGTCGAAGCCCTTGCGGATCGCCGACATCTCCTTCTCGGCCGACTGCTCGGCGCGGCGGCGCTGGTCGGCCTTGGCGCCCTCGGCCTCGAGCGCGGAGAGATCCTGCTCGGCCTGCTGCTGGCGCTGGGCGATCGCGATGTCGCGCTGATCGGCGAGCGACTTGAGTTCGAGGCGCAGTTCGGCCTCGAGCTCAGCCATGTCTTCGTGGCGGCCCTCGTCATCGATGTCGATGATCATGTAGGCGGCGAAGTAGATGACCTTCTCGAGGTCCTTCGGCGCCATGTCGAGCAGGTAGCCGAGACGCGACGGCACACCCTTGAAGTACCAGATGTGCGTCACCGGGGCGGCGAGCTCGATGTGGCCCATGCGCTCGCGGCGCACCGAGGACTTGGTGACCTCGACGCCGCAGCGCTCGCACACGATGCCCTTGTAGCGCACGCGCTTGTACTTGCCGCAGGCGCACTCCCAGTCGCGGCTGGGGCCGAAGATCTGTTCGCCGAACAGACCGTCCTTCTCCGGCTTCAGCGTGCGGTAGTTGATGGTCTCCGGCTTCTTGACCTCGCCGAACGACCAGCTGCGGATGTCCTCAGCGGTCGCGAGGCGGATCTGCAGCTCGTTAAAATCTGTTCCCTCGAGCAATGTTTCTCCTTGGGGTAAAAGAAAACTGTAAGTCTGGCGATCGCTTAGATCTCGTCTACCGACGAGGTCTCGAAGCGGCTGGAGAGGTTGATTCCGAGCTCCTCCGCAGTGCGGTGGGCCTCGTCGTCGTTGTCGCGCAGGTTCACGGCCTGGCCGTCGGCGCCGAGCACCTCGACGTTCAGGCAGAGCGACTGCATCTCCTTCATGAGCACTCGGAACGACTCGGGCACGCCCGGCTCCGGAATGTTCTCGCCGCGCACGATGGCCTCGTAGACCTTGACTCGGCCGAGGATGTCATCGGACTTGACGGTGAGCAGCTCCTGCAGCGCGTATGCCGCGCCGTACGCCTCGAGCGCCCACACCTCCATCTCGCCGAAGCGCTGGCCGCCGAACTGCGCCTTGCCGCCCAGCGGCTGCTGGGTGATCATCGAGTACGGACCGGTCGAACGCGCGTGGATCTTGTCGTCGACGAGGTGGTGCAGCTTCAGGATGTACATGTAGCCGACCGACACGGGGTACGGGAACGGTTCGCCGGAGCGGCCGTCGAAGAGGCGCGTCTTGCCGCTGGAGTCGACGAGGCGGTCGCCGTCGCGGGTCGGGAGCGTCGAGTCGAGGAGACCAGCGATCTCCTTCTCGGTCGCGCCGTCGAACACCGGGGTCGCGACCTTGGTGCCGGCTGCGGCCTGGCGCGCGGCCTCCGAGAGGTTGGCCGCCCACTCCGGGTTGCCGTCGATCTTCCAGCCCTGCTTCGCGATCCACCCGAGGTGGATCTCGAGCACCTGGCCGAAGTTCATGCGGCCGGGAATGCCGAGCGGGTTCAGGATCACGTCGACCGGGGTGCCGTCTTCCAGGAAGGGCATGTCCTCGACCGGGAGGATCTTCGAGATGACGCCCTTGTTGCCGTGGCGTCCGGCGAGCTTGTCGCCCTCGGTGATCTTGCGCTTCTGGGCGATGTAGACGACCACGCGCTGGTTGACGCCCGACCCGAGGTCGTCGTCGTTGTCGTTCTCCGCGTCGAAGACCTTGACGGCGGTGACGGTGCCCGAGACGCCGTGCGGCACCTTGAGCGACGTGTCGCGCACCTCGCGGCTCTTCTCGTTGAAGATGGCGCGCAGCAGGCGCTCCTCCGCAGAGAGCTCGGTCTCGCCCTTCGGGGTGACCTTGCCGACGAGGATGTCGCCCTGCTTGACCTCGGCGCCGATGCGGATGATGCCGCGCTCGTCGAGATCCTTCAGCGCCTCCATGCTGGCGTTGGGGAGATCGCGGGTGATCTCCTCCTTGCCGAGCTTGGTGTCGCGCGCATCGATGTCGTACTCCTCGATGTGGATCGACGAGAGGGTGTCGTCCTTCACCAGGTTCTGGCTCAGGATGATCGCGTCCTCGAAGTTGTGACCCTCCCACGACATGAACGCGACGAGCAGGTTCTTGCCGAGCGCGAGCTCGCCGTCCTCGGTCGCGGGGCCGTCGGCGATGACCTCGCCGGCCTCGATGCGCTCGCCGACCTTGACGATGACGCGGTGGTTGTAGTTCGTGCCCTGGTTGGAGCGGTCGAACTTGCGCATGAAGTAGCTCTTCGTGCCGCCCTCGTCCTCCTGGACGGTGACGAAGTCGGCCGACACCTCGGCGATGACGCCAGCGCGCTGCGCGGTGATCACGTCACCGGCGTCGACTGCGGCGTAGCCCTCCATGCCGGTGCCGACGATCGGCGACTCGCTGCGCAGCAGCGGCACGGCCTGGCGCTGCATGTTCGCGCCCATGAGCGCGCGGTTCGCATCGTCGTGCTCGAGGAACGGGATGAGCGATGTCGCGACCGACACCATCTGGCGCGGCGAGACGTCCATGTACTGGACGCGCTCGGAATCGACGAGCATCACCTCGGAGCCGCGGGGGCGCGCGAGCACCTGGGCATCGGCGAACTTGCCGTCGTCGGTCAGCGGAGCGCCGGCCTGGGCGATGAGGAACTCGTCCTCCTCGTGCGCGGTGAGGTAGTCGACCTGGTCGGTGACCTTGCCCTCGACGATGCGGCGGTACGGCGTCTCGATGAAACCGAATGCGTTGATGCGCGCGAACGTCGCGAGCGCGCCGATCAGGCCGATGTTCGGGCCTTCAGGGGTCTCGATCGGGCACATGCGGCCGTAGTGCGACGGGTGCACGTCTCGCACCTCGACGCCTGCGCGGTCTCGCGAGAGGCCGCCGGGGCCGAGCGCCGAGAGGCGGCGCTTGTTGGTCAGGCCCGCGAGCGGGTTGTTCTGATCCATGAACTGCGACAGCTGCGAGGTGCCGAAGAACTCCTTGATCGCGGCCAGCACGGGGCGCGTATTGATCAGAGTGTTCGGGGTGATCGCTTCGATGTCCTGCGTGGTCATGCGCTCGCGCACCACGCGCTCCATGCGGCTGAGGCCGGTGCGCACCTGGTTCTGGATGAGCTCGCCGACGGCGCGGATGCGACGGTTGCCGAAGTGGTCGATGTCATCGGTGTCGAGGCGAACCTCGACCTCATTGCCGTCGCGCACGCCCGGAAGCGTCTCGGTACCGGCGTGCAGGCCGACGAGGTACTTGATCGTCGCGACGATGTCCTCGAGCGACAGCACCGAATCGGTGATGGGCGCGTCGATGCCGAGCTTGCGGTTGATCTTGTAGCGGCCGACCTTCGCGAGGTCGTAGCGCTTCGAGTTGAAGTAGCTGTTGTCGAGCAGGGCGCGCGCTGCCTCGATGGCGACCTGCTCGCCCGGGCGCTGCTTGCGGTAGATGTCCTTGAGCGCCTCCTCCTGCGTGAGGATGCCGTCCTTCTCGAGGGTGAGCGCGATCGACTCGTAGCCGGCGAACTCCTCGAGGATCTCCTCGCTCGTCATGCCGAGCGCCTTGAGGAAGACGGTGACCGACTGCTTGCGCTTGCGGTCGATGCGCACGCCGACCTGATCGCGCTTGTCGACCTCGAACTCGAGCCATGCGCCGCGGCTCGGGATCACGCGTGCGGTGAAGACGTCCTTATCCGACGTCTTCTCCTGGGCGCGCTCGAAGTAGACGCCGGGGCTGCGCACGAGCTGCGACACGATGACGCGCTCGGTGCCGTTGATGATGAAGGTGCCCTTGTCGGTCATGATGGGGAAATCGCCCATGTAGACCGTCTGGCTCTTCACGACGCGGGTCTCGGCGTTGATGAACGCCGCCTCGACGTAGAGGGGTGCCGCGTAGGTCTTGCCGCGCTCCTTGCACTCCTCGATCGTGAACTTCTGCTCGTCGAGGATCGGGTTCTCGAACGACAGCTGCATGGTGCCGGCGTTGTCCTCGATCGGTGAGATCTCGTCGAAGATCTCCTCGAGTCCGCTCTTGAGTGCGATGTCGTCGCGTCCTTCGGCCTGGGCCTGTTTGACGCGCTCCTTCCACACATCATTGCCGACGAGCCAATCGAAGCTCTCGAGCTGCAGTGCCAGAAGATTCGGCACCGACAGCGTGTCGGAAATCTTGGCGAAGGAGAGTCGCGAGTGGTTGCGACCGTTCTTCGGGTTATCAGTTGACGATGCGTTGCGCGCAGCAGCCAAGGAAACTACCTCCGTGGGCCCCGTCGGGCCGGTTGACCTGGTATTGCGAGAAGTGCATCGGATCACGCGGGCGAGGCTCATCTGCGCTTTCGCGCCAGCTCCCGAGGCCCTCCGCTATATGAAGGCACACTGGTGTCCGTAGTGCAGCTATCAACACTAACACGCTCGTCTTGACCTGTCTAGCGCGAGTCGTTATCATTCTGCGCCGCGCTACCGATACCCGTCCGAGCGGCGGTGCGCGGGCCCCGACCGAGCGGGCGCGGCACAGGTGCAGAGATGCGGGCGACGGTCGGCTCGCCGGGGATCGGCGCTTCCCCTGTTCCCAGCCCGGCGTTCCGGCCGCGGGCTATCGTGTCGGCATGCACCGCTCCCCCGCCCGCCCGCACGTCCCATCTCTCCCGGCCGCGGCGATCCCTGTCGCGATCATCGCGATCGCAGCGGTGGCGGCGTTCGGAGCGTACCTGAGATTCGTCGACGCATCGCCGCTCGGCATCGACTCGTGGTGGCGCGGCGTCGCGGCGGTTGCGCAGGGATCGGCACCGTACGCCGTCGCCGTGTTCTGCGCCGAGATCGGGGCGGCCACCGGAGTCGCCGCGACCGGGGCACTCGGCGCCGCGCTGCTGCTCGTGAAGCGCCGCCCGCGCGACGCGGCGGCCCTCGCGACCGCACTCGTCTTCGGCGTACTCGCTTCCGAGCTGTTCAAGTCGCTCGTGCTCCGACCCCGACCGGGCGGAGCGCTCTACCCGACCCACGGAAGTTCGTACCCTTCGGGGCATTCGATGGGCGCCGCAGCGCTCGCGGTGTCGATCGCACTCGTCCTCGCATATGCCGAAGGGGTATCCGCGCGCACCCGCAGAGCCGCTGGAGTCGCCGCGGTCGCCTGGGCGGTGCTCATGATGTGGAGCCGCACGGCGCTCGGAGCGCACTGGCTGAGCGACACGATCGGGGGCGCCCTGCTCGGCGCCGCCGCCGCGATTCTCGCCCGCGCGCTCTGGACTCGGCCGGCCCCTCGCCTCGAGCCCGCACGCGCACCGAATTGACCTATTGCGCGAGAATCCTCGTATGACCTCGCGAACTTCGCACCCCGGACAGGCGCTGCCCGCTTTGATCGCCGTTTCCATCATCGTATTGATGCTCGCGGTGCTGCTCACGATGATCGCATACTCGAGCATTCCCGAGTATCCGTCCTCGCTCGGTTTCTCCGAGCCGGAGACCCGGGACAGCACCGCATGGTCAGCGGTCGCCGGCGTGGCAGCGGTCGGCGTCGCCATCACGGTTTCGCTGCTCCGCGTGGCAGGTCGTTGCGAACGGCTGTTCCAGCAGTGGCGGCAGATCGTTCGAGCACCTGCGCAGGCGAACGCCGACGATGTCCTCGACATCAAGAGCGAATACGCGGACGCCCGGGCCCTCGGGCTCGCCCTCACTCTCGTACTCGTCTTCTTCGCAGCGCTCAATGCATTCATCTGCTACTCGCTCCTCCTCGAAGGAACGTGGCTGCAGGCCCTATCGCTACTCGCATTCGTGCTCTTCCTCATCTTCGAGACGTGCAGCTTCTTCACAGCGTTCTGGCGCGACCCGGGAATTCTCGAGAACGAGAACGCTCGGAGGCGCGTCAAGAACTTCTGGCGCATCCGTCATCCTCACCCTCGAGCCGATAGGCGCATCGCAGTGCTGCTCTGCATCCTGGCCCTCGGCCTCGGCACCGATTTCGATATCGTGCTGCATGAGGTCGGCGTGTGGGCGGCCGTGCTCTCAGCCGCCCTGAGAATCATCAGCCTCTCACTCGCATTGCGCCTCGCCGCAGACTTCTCATCCGGCGGTCCTCTCGAACGAAGCACGATACTGTGCTTCACGCTCCTCTTCCTCGGAATGATCTGGACCTTCACCTTCGCCGCGGTACTCGACGTCGCGGCAACGGACCGCACGATCGTCTCGATCGTCGCCGGCGCGATCTCCCTGACCGCAGCGATCGCGCTGATCATCGGGAAACTCGTCTGGCGGCGATGGAACCTCCTCACAGACAGACAACTGCTCCGCCTACGCAACGCGGCTCTGGCAGCGCCGAACCATCGTGCCGGCGGCCGAGCGTAGGCTGGACGGCATGACCGAGACCATCATCTTCGGCGCGGACTGGTGCGCCGATTGCCGCCGCGCGAAGCTCATCTTCGATCGCGCGGGCGCCCCGTACCGCTACGTCGACCTCGTCGCCGAACCCGCCGCAGCGGAGATCGCACGGGAGATCAGCGGCCGCACGAACATCCCGGTGATCGTCTACCCCGATTCGAGCCACCAGGTCGAACCCTCGAACGCCGACATGCTGCGGCAGATCGACGAGCTCGGGCTCGCCGGCCGGGAACCCGAGTGAACCTCCCCGAGCCCGTCGTGCTCTCGTCGGGCCTCGTCGCGGCGATGGAAGAGGACCGCTGGGTGCCGGGCAGCCTGCAGCTCGTCGTCGACGGCACCCCGCAGTCGCACGTGAACCTGCGCGACCCCTCCGACCTCTTCTTCGAGTACGTGCGCCGCATCGGGCACGTACTCGACCTCATCGCGCCCCCGGGGAAGCCGATCTCGGTCATGCACCTCGGCGGCGGGGCCCTCACCCTGCCCCGGTACGTCGAGGCCACCCGGCCCGGCAGCCGGCAGCAGGTCATCGAGCTCGAGGGCGCGCTGGTCGACCTGGTGCGCGGGGCGGCCCCGCTGCCGCGCCGCGCGAGCATCCGCGTGCGGCGCGGCGATGCGCGAGCCGTGCTCGAGCGCCTGCCCGCCGGCATGCACGGCGCCATGGACGCGGTCGTCGTCGACATCTTCGCGGGGGCGCAGACTCCCGCGCACGTCTCGAGCACCGAGTTCTACGAGCTGCTGCGCCCGTTCCTCGCCCCCGACGGCGTCGTCGTCATCAACGCCGCCGACGGCGCCGGGCAGCACTTCGTGCGCGGCCAGGTCGCGACCCTGCGCACGCTCTTCGGGGCGGTCGCCGCCATCGCCGAACCGCAGGTGTTCAAGGGCCGCCGCTTCGGCAACGTGGTGCTCGTCGCCGCCGGCGCACCGGGGACGACGGCCGCCGATGAGCTCGAGCCCCTCGATTGGCTGCCGCGCCTGCTCGCGGGCGGCCCGCATCCCGCCCGCATGCTCGTGGGTCGCGAGCTCGACGACTTCGTGCGCGGCGCGAAGGCCGTCACCGACGCGACCGCGCAGGCGTCGCCGCTCCCCGCGAAGGAGCTGTTCGAACGTGGCTGACCTCGCACGGGTACGGGTCTGGGCCGGGGCGCTCATCAAGATGCACCTCGACCCCCTCTTCGGCGAGGGCTCGTGGACGTTCGACTTCGATCACGCGAAGCGCCGCGCGGGCCTCTGCAACTACACCGACCGGCGTATCACGGTGTCCCGGTACCTCACCGCGAAGTTCGACGACGACGAGATCCACCAGGTGCTGCTGCACGAGATCGCCCACGCCATGGTCGGCCATGCCGCGGGCCACGGGGCGAAGTGGAAGCGCACGGCGGGCGAGATCGGCTATGTCGGCGGTCGCACCCACGACGGCGACATCGCCCACGAGCACGCCCCCTGGGCCGGGCTCTGCCCCTCCGGGCATCGGCACTACCGGTTCCGCAGACCCACCCGCGTCACCTCCTGCGGGCAGTGCACGAAGGGGTTCTCGCGCGAGCACATCATCACCTGGCAATACCAGGGGTAGGGGCGCAATACCCCCACGAGCTCGATCATCGGCTCATGTGGAGCCGAAAGCACCATTGCGCCCCTCACGGTGGTGCATACGGCTCCGCGCTTCGAAGGGAACCTCCACCTCGCCGGGTCGAACCGTGCGGCTGCCGCGCCCGGCTCCGCAGGGCTTGCCGAGGGCCGAAGGCGGCTGGGGAGGGAATGCCCGCGGACTTCTCCGCTGCTCCCAACCCGGTTTCGGTCCCGAACCCTCGCGGGAGTCGCCCACTGCCGTGAGCGTCCGCCGCTCGCAGCAAGGGTCGGCGCCGGCCGACCCGCTGCAGCCCGTGTGTTCCCTCGGATCTGCGAGCTCACTCGGACGATTCGACCGGGTTCCATCCGAATGAGATCGCAAATCCGAATGAACTCACGGGGTCAGCAGCCGACGGTGCTCAATGCCTGCCTGAGCAGCGCGCCGCGGCCGCCCGACATCTCGTCGAGCATCTCGGGCGACAGCGCCTCCTCCGGCGACATCCACGTCACCTCGAGAGCATCCTGCCTCGGGCTGCACGACCCCGTCACCGGCACGACGTACACGAGCGAGACCGCGTGCTGGCGCTCGTCGACGTACGCCGAGATGCCGGGCATCGGGAAGTACTCGGCGACCTGCGCCGGCACGAGCGCCGACGGCATCTGCGGGAACGCCATCGGGCCGAGATCGTTCTCGAGGTGGCGGAAGAGCGCCTCGCGCAGCGTCTCCCCGTAGCGCACACGGCCCGAGACGAGGGCCCGCGTCATGCCGCCCTCCGGGGTGCCGCGCAGCAGCAGGCCGACCTCGGCGACCCGCCCGAGGCCGTCGAGCCGCACGGGCACGGCCTCGACGTACACGACCGGCAATCGGCCGCGCACGAACGCGAGCTCGTCTTCGCTCAGCCAACCGGGATTCCCCGGGGGCGACGGGCGATCCTCGGGCCCCTCCGGTTCGGGCAGCTCGGCGGTGTCGATGCTCATGCTGCCATTCTTGCACCCGACCGCAGAGGCCGGCGATCCCTGCAGAATGCAGCGCAGGGGTCGTAGGCTGGGAGCATGAGTACGAGCACTGTGGCCCTTCTGCAGATCGCCAGCCCCGATGACGAGAGCCGGGAGGCCCGCATCGCGCGCGTCGAGGCGCTGCTGCGCGCGCACGACGGCGTCGACCTCTTCGTACTGCCCGAGCTGTGGAGCCCCGGCTACTTCTCGTTCGACCGCTACGACGAGCTCGCGGAGGACTTCGACGGCCCGACAGTGACCATGGCGCGTCGGGTGGCGCAGGATCTCGGCTCGTCCGTGCACCTCGGCAGTTTCATCGAACGCGGCCCAGACGGCGGGCTCAGCAATACGACCGCGCTCATCGACGCGGCAGGGCGCATCGCGCAGGTCTACCGCAAGATCCACGTGTTCGGATACCAGTCGCGCGAGACCGAGCTGCTCACCCCCGGCGGCACGCTGAGCGTCGTACCGAGCCCCATCGGCGAGCTCGCGAGCACCACGTGCTACGACCTCAGGTTCCCGGGCCTGTGGCAGGAGATCAGCGCGCGCGGGGCCGAGGCGGTCGCGGTGCCGGCGGCCTGGCCCGCGGCGCGGCGCGAGCACTGGCGCACCCTCACGCAGGCGCGCGCGGTCGAGCACCAGCTGTGGGTGCTCGCCTGCAACGCCTGCGGCAGCCAGGGCGGCGTGCAGCTCGGCGGGTTCAGCCGGGTCACCGACCCGACGGGGCGCGTCGTGGCCGAGTGCGGCGACGGCGAGGAGACCATCGTCGTCGAGATCGATACGGGCCGCGTGGACGAGGTGCGGGCCGAGTTCCCGGTGATCGCCGACCGGCTGACCCTCGCCGACTACTCGGCGCTGTCGGCCGACCCCGGCGCCGAGGCCGTCGCCGCCGGGGACGCGCCCGAGGCCCGCGCATGAGCGGCGAACGCATCATCCGCGTCAGCGCGGTCGTCATGCGCGACGCCGCCGGCCGCGTGCTCAACGTGCGCAAGCGCGGCACCGCTTCGCTGATGCTGCCGGGCGGCAAGCACGAGCCCGACGAGCATCCGCGCGACACCGCGGTGCGAGAGTGCGCCGAGGAGCTCGGACTGGCGCTCGACGGCGCGCTGCTGCGCCCGCTCGGCGTCTTCCGGGCCGCGGCGGCGAACGAGCCGGGCCACGTCGTCGAGGCGACCGTATTCGAGCACCCGCTGCTCGAGGCGGCGCTCACGGCCGAACCGCGGGCCGAGATCGAGCACCTCGAATGGGTCGACCCGAGCTCCCGGCGGGACGATATCGCCCCGCTGAACACCGACTTCGTCTTCCCCGCACTGCTCGCGGGCAGCGCCGCGCCCGCCTAGGCGATCGCGCCCGCTCCGCGATCCGGGCAGCGTGCAGAACTTCTGCGGCTACTCCGTTCGCAGAGCTTCGGCGGCCTTGGCCGCCTTCGCCGCGTTCGCGGCCTTCGGCTTGCGGGGCTTCGGCTTGCGGGGCTTCGGCTCCGGCAGCGCCGCGGCGGTCTCGGCGATGAGGCCCGAGAGCCAGTCGCGCTCCTCCCAGAGGTCGCCCGAGACGCGGAAGTAGAGCTTCGATCCGGGATAGGCGGGCGCTTCATCGGGCACGCCGATGTAGGCGCGGCCCGCCTCCGTGGGCTTGACGAAGAGTTCGTCGTCGCAGACGAAGGCGACGGGCTTCTCGTCGGAGTAGAGGCAGTACTCGCCGAACATGCGGCGGGTGCGGATGCCGGGCAGGGCGCTCAACTGGTCGATGAGGAACTCGACGGTCTCGGCTCGCGTGCTCATACGGCAAGCATATGCTCGCATTCGGGGTTCATGCTCTAAACTAGACAGCTGGACTTGCGGAGGAGGGACGGCGCGTCCGTCCACCTCTTCCTTCATCGTCACCGCAGCCGCGTCGACCTCCACATCGACGCGGCGCCACCGGGGCGAAGGTCGATCGAAACGGATAGGCATGAAACTCTCTCAATCGATGCGCCCGCGCCCTGCGGCGAGCGCGGCGGATGCGGCGGATGCGGCGCTCGCCGCAGAAGCGCCCGTTGCCGGCGCGTTCCACGGCACCGCCGAGGCCGTCGCCCCCGCGCGCACCGGCACGGGCACCGCGCACGCGAAGGCGATCCTCTTCGGCGAGCACGCCGTCGTCTACGGCGCTCCGGCGATCGCGATGCCGCTGCACCAGCTCGGGGTCGAGGCCATCGTGCGCCCGACGCCGGGCGGCGAGATGCGCATCGAGAGCGAGCTCTTCGCGGGCACCGCGTCGTCGGCACCCGATGAGCTGCGCCCGGTCGTGACCGCGGTGCGCGTCGCGCTCGCGAGCACGGGAGCGGCGAGCGAAGAGGTGCAGGTGCTCGTGCGCAGCGCGATCCCCCACGGCCGCGGTCTCGGCTCGAGCGCCGCGGTCGCCGCGGCCATCACCCGCGCGGTCGCCGATCTGCGCGGCGTCGAGCTCGCCGATGACGAGTTCCACGAAGTCGTGCAGCGCGCCGAGCGCGTTGCGCACGGCAACCCGAGCGGCATCGACGCCCGTGCGGTGGCGGCTTCGGGGCCGATCCGGTTCCACGGCGGCGAGGTGCGCCCGACGGGGGTCGGCGCGCCCCTGACGTTCGTGCTCGCAGACTCCGGAGTGCCGGGGTCGACGGCGCAGGCCGTCGCGGGCGTGCGCGAGCTGCGCGCGGCGAACCCGGCGACGGTCGACCGCACCATCTCGCAGCTGGCGGAGATCGCCGAGGGGTCGGTGCTCGATCTCGCCCTGGGCGACCGCCCGGCGCTCGGCACCCGCATGCTCGAGGCGCACCGGCTGCTCGGTTCGCTCGGCGTGAGCACGGTGCAGCTCGACGCCCTGGTCGCGGCGGCGCACGCCGCGGGCGCCGACGGCGCGAAGCTCACGGGCGGCGGCCTCGGCGGCTGCGTGCTCGCGCTCGCGGAATCGACCGAGCAGGCCGAGCACATCGCACTGGCGCTGCGCGCCGCGGGTGCCCGCCGCACCTGGACGACCACGGTGCCCGCCGCATGACCGCCGCACGCACCGCCACCGCCCGCGCCTTTCCGAACATCGCGCTCGTCAAGTACTGGGGCAAGCGCGACGAGGCCCTCATGCTCCCGGCCGCCGGCAGCCTCTCGCTGACTCTCGACGCCTACGCGACGACGACGACCGTGGCGTTCGACGATGCGCCGGGCAGCGCGGCGCACGACTCCTTCGAGCTGAACGGCGTCGAGCAGAGCGGCGACAGCCTGAGCCGCGTGACCCGCTTCCTCGACCTCGTGCGCGAGCGCGCCGGGTCGACCGCGCACGCCCGCGTCGTCTCTCAGAACGAGGCGCCGACGGGCGCGGGGCTCGCGTCGTCGGCCTCGGGGTTCGCGGCGCTCGCCACGGCGGCCTCCGCAGCGGCGGGACTTCCCGGCGATACCCCGTCGCTCAGCCGGCTGGCGCGCCGCGGCTCGGGATCGGCCGCGCGTTCGGTCATCGACGGCATCGCCGTCTGGCACGCCGGCGAGGGCGATGGGACGTCGTTCGCCGAGCCCGTCGATGCGCCCGAGATGCACATGGTCATCGTGACGGTCGACGAGCGGCAGAAGGCCGTATCGAGCCGCGTGGCGATGCGCAGCAGCGCGCTCACCTCGCCGTTCTACGAGGGCTGGGTCAGGAGCACCGAGGCGAGCCTCGCGGCGATGCTCGAGGCCTGCAGGGATCGCGACTTCACGCGCATCGGCCGCATCACCGAATCGCATGCGCTGCGCATGCACGCGGTGATCCAGTCGAACGACCCGCCCGTGCGCTATCTCACCCCGACGAGCGTCGCGATCTTCGACGCGGTCGTCGGGCTGCGCGAGCGCGGCATCGAGGCATACTCGACCGCCGACGCCGGCCCGAACATCGCCGTGCTGGTGCAGCCGGAAGACGCCGCGACGGTCGCCGACGCGCTGCGCGAGTACGGCCGGGTGCGCGCGGTCGGCCCGGGCCGCGGGGCGCACCTGCTGCCCGGCGCGGAGACCGCATGACCGAGGGCCCCACGATCGAGGCCCGCATTCCCGGCAAGCTCTACATCGCGGGCGAGTACGCCGTCGTCGAGCCGGGCGAGCCCGCCGTGCTCGTCGCGGTCGACCGCACCCTCACCGCGCGCCTCGTCGAGGCGAAGGGGGCCGGTCACGTGCGTTCTCGGGTCTACGGGGGCAGCCCGCTGACCTGGGTCAGGGATCGCGAAACCGGCCGCATCGTGCACGAGCGCGAGCAGCTCGACTACGTCTTCTCGGCGATCGACGCGGTCGAAGAGCTGCGCGCCGAACGCGGCGTGGCCCCGCGCTACTTCGATCTCGAGATCGTGAGCGAGCTCGACGACGAGAGCGGGCGCAAGTTCGGCCTCGGCTCGTCGGGCGCCGTCACGGTCGCGGTCATCGCCGTGCTGAACGAGTTCTACGGCCTCGGCCTCGGCCTCGAGGAGCGCTGCCGGCTCGCCCTGCTGGCGACGATCGAGATCTCGCCGCGCGCTTCGGGCGGAGACCTCGCGGCGAGCACGTTCGGCGGATGGGTGCGCTACTGCTCCCCCGACCGCGGCGCTCTGCGCGCGCATCGCGCGGCGCACGGCGTCGAGGCGACGCTGCGGTCGGGGGAGGCCTGGGCCGGCTTCGCGGTGACCCCGCTCGCCGCCCCGGCGTCGCTCGAGCTCCTGGTGGGGTGGACCGGCTCCCCCGCCTCGACCGACCGTCTCGTCGCCGAGGTCGGCCGGTCGGCCGGCACCGCGGCGACGGGCCGGCAGGAGCTCTCGTTCATCGAGCAGAGCCGGGACTGCGTCGCCGAACTGGTGGCGGGCATTGCGGGCGACGACCCGTCGCGCTCTCTGCGCGCCGTGTCGCGCGCGCGGCGCCTGCTGCAGCAGCTCGGCGAGACGAGCGGCATCGTGATCGAGACCGATCAGCTGCGCCGGCTGTGCGAAGCCGCGGAGACGCACGCCGCCGCCGCCAAGCCGTCGGGCGCGGGCGGCGGCGACTGCGGCATCGCGCTCGTCTCCACCGGCGGCGACTTCGGCGGTATCCTGCGGGAGTGGGAATCGAACGATATTCTGCGGCTGCCGCTCACCGTGGCACCGGCGCTCGCGAGTGCGGAGGGGCAGCATGATTGAGCCCGCCTCGAACGCCGCGGCGCCCGACGCGGTCCGCGCGACCCGCAAGGACGACCACGTGCGCCTGGCCGCCGCGCAGCACGGCGACGCCCGCTCGCTCAACGAGTTCGACGACCTCGAGTTCGTGCATCACGCGCTCGCGGGCATCGACGCCTCGCTCGTCGACCTCGGCGTCGAGCTCGGAGCCGGCGTCGACGGCGCCCGCTGGCCGCTGCCCTTCTACGTCAACGGCATGACGGGCGGCACCGAGTGGACCACCCGCATCAACCGCGAGATCGCCATCGCCGCACGGGAGACCGGCATCGCGATGGCGAGCGGCTCCGTCTCGGTCGCGCTCGACCACCCCGAGACCGCCTCCGGCTTCCAGGTGATCCGCGACGAGAACCCGCACGGCTTCGTCATGGCCAATATCGGCGTGGGCCGCAGCGCGGACGACGCGGTGCGCGCGGTCGAACTGCTGCAGGCCGATGCGCTGCAGTTGCACATCAACGCGGTGCAGGAGACGGCGATGCCCGAAGGGTCTCGCGACTTCTCGTCGTGGCAGCGCTCGGTCGAGCAGATCGTCGCGGCCTCGCCGGTGCCGGTCGTCGTGAAAGAGGTCGGGTTCGGGCTCAGCCGCGAGACGCTGCGGCGCCTCGTCGAACTCGGAGCCCGATACGCCGATGTCAGCGGACGCGGCGGCACCGACTTCCTGCGCATCGAGAACGCCCGCCACGAATCCGCGGCCCAGCTCGCGGGCGACGACTTCTCGATGCTCTCGGGCTTCGGGCAGTCGGCGCTCGCCTGCCTGCTCGACGCGCCCACGGAGGGCCCCGCGCTCCTCGCCTCCGGCGGCGTGCGCACCCCCTTCGACGTCGTCAAAGCGCTCGCCGCGGGCGCTCGGGCGGTCGGCGTGGCCGGCACCTTCCTCGAGGTCGTGCTCGAGGGCGGCGCCGAGGCGCTGATCACCGCGATCGAACGCTGGCGCGCGCAGACGACCGCGATCCTCGCACTGCTCGGCGCGCAGACCCCCGCAGACCTCGCCCGCACCGACCTGCTCGTACGCGGCCGCCTCGGCGAGTTCTGCCGACTGCGCGGCATCGACCTCGCGGCGCTCGCCACGAGGTCGACCGCATGACCCTCGACCGCTGCCGGCCCCGAACCCGCCGCATGCCCCGAACCCTTCCAGATAGAGAGACGCCGTGACCGACCGAGATCGCCCCTCCGAGACGCCGCCCACGCTCATCCCGACGCGCTGGGTCGGCCCGCTGCGCGTCAGCGGCGACGCCATCACCGCCGACGAGCCCTTCGCCGAGATCTCGGTGCCGCTCGCGACGTACGAGACGCCGCTGTGGCCTTCCGTCGGCCGCGGCGCGAGCATCTCGCGCGAGATCGAGGGCGGCATCCGCACCGTCGTGCTCGGGGAGCGCATGACGCGTTCGGTCATCTTCGTCGCCGATGGCGCCGTGCTCGCGGACTCCGCGGCGCGCACCATTCGGGCGCGCCTGGGCGAACTGCAGGAGGTCACCTCGGCGGGCAGCCTCCACGCGCAGCTGCTCGAGGCCCATACCGAGGTGGTCGGCAACCTGCTGTTCGTGCGCTTCGCCTTCCTCACGGGCGACGCCTCGGGCCACAACATGGTCACGAAGTCGGCGGATGCGCTGATGGAGCGCATCCTGTCGTGGGGCCTCGGCATCGACTACGGCTCGATCTCGGGCAACTTCTGCTCGGACAAGAAGGCGACCGCTGTCAACGGCATCCTCGGGCGCGGCCGCAATGTCGTCGCCGAGATCGTGCTGCCCCACGAGGTCGTCGAGCGCCGCCTGCGCAGCTCGGCCCGGCAGATCGCCGACCTGGTCGTGCGCAAGAACCTCGTCGGCAGCACGATCGCGGGCGCGATCCGCTCGGCGAACGCCCACTACGCGAACATGCTGCTCGCCTTCTATCTGGCGACGGGCCAGGATGCGGCGAACATCGTCGAGGGGTCGCAGGGCATCACCTACGCCGAGGAGCGCCCCGACGGGCTCTATTTCTCATGCACCCTGCCGCATCTCATCGTCGGCACCGTGGGCAACGGCAAGCACCTGGAGCATGTGAACGTCAACCTCGATCGGCTCGGCTGCCGCGAGGAGCGCGAGCCCGGCGCGAATGCGCGCAGGCTCGCGGCGCTCATGGCCGCCACCGTCCTCTGTGGGGAGCTGTCGCTCCTCGCAGCCCAGACCAACCCCGGTGAGCTCATGGCAGCCCACCTGCTCATGGAGCGGAAGGAGAAGCCGTCAGCATGACCGCGATCGGCATTCACGACCTCGAAATCTCGTCGGCGCATCACGTGATCGACCTGGCCCGCCTCGCCGAGTCGAACGGCACCGACCCGAACAAGTACCATCTCGGTCTCGGGCAGGACGAGATGGGCTTCCCGGCCCCCGATGAGGACATCGTCACGATGGGTGCCACGGCCGCCCAGCGCATCATCGAGCGCAACGGCTTCGAGGGGATCCGCACGCTGCTGTTCGCGACCGAGACGGGCGTCGACCAGTCGAAGGCCGCCGGCGTCTCGGTGCACAAGCTGCTCGGGCTCCCGAACCACGTCCGCGTCACCGAGTTCAAGCAGGCCTGCTACGGCGGCACCGCTGCGCTGCAGGCGGCGCTCGGCATCGTCAGCCGATTCCCCGAGGAGCGGGTGCTCGTCATCGCCGCCGACGTCGCCCGGTACGAGCTCGACTCCCCCGGCGAACCGACGCAGGGCGCGGGCGCGGTCGCGATGCTCGTCAGCGCCGACCCGGCACTCGTCGAGATCGAACGGGCGACGGGGCTCTACACCGCCGACGTCGACGACTTCTGGCGGCCGAACGACCTCTCGACCGCCGTCGTCGAGGGCGCACTGTCGGTATCGGCCTACCTCGACGCGCTGAGCGGCTCGTGGGACGATCTGCAGGCGCAGGGCGGCTCCGGCATCGACGACATCGACCGGCTGCTCTACCACCAGCCGTTCACGAAGATGGCGCAGAAGGGGCAGCGGCACCTCGCGAAGCACACCGGGAGCCCGATCAGCGCGGCGCTCACGCGGGCCGAGCAGGAGGCCGCGGGCGAGGCGCGCGACACGGGGCTCTTCACCGGGTCGATCTACAACCGTCGCCTCGGCAACAGCTACACCGCGTCGCTGTACTCGGCGCTCGCCGCGCTGCTGCACAACGACCCCGACCTCGCGGGCCGTCGCCTCGGCTTCTTCAGCTACGGTTCGGGCAGCGTCAGCGAGTTCTTCACGGGCGTCGTGCAGCCGGGCTACTTCCGCCCGGAGGCGGCCGCGGCCGTGACCGCTTCGCTCGATGCGCGCGCGTCGCTCGAGATCCCCGAATACCGCGAGCTGCACGACCGCAGCTACCCGAGCGCTCCTGATTTCGAGACCCCGCGCGTGACCCGGGCCCCGTTCCGCTTCGCCGGCATCCGCGGCCGCGCCCGCCAGTACGAGCGCACCGAAGGCTGACCCCGGCTCATCCCGGAAGCCCGAGCCGATGACCGACCCGCGCCATGACCCGCAGCCGCTCGCCCGGTTGCGGGCCATGGACCTCGCGGTCGACATCGGCTTCGCGGTGCTGCTCGTCGTCTGCGGCATTCGCTATTTCGCCTACCATTCGAGCGCGGGCATCGGCACGGTCGTGCTCGCGCTCGCGGCTTCGACAGGGATCGCCTACGCCTGCGCCGTGACCGGACCGCGCAGGCCCCGCATCCCGCACCCGACCGGTATGCTCGGCACCCGTCTCGGGGTCGGGCTGCTCGTCGCGATCGCGTGCTGGCTGCCGCTCGTGGTGCTGGCGCCGTCGTTCGGGTGGTGCGCGTTCGCGCTCTTCTTCGCCGTGCGTCGCGTGCTGAGCGGCCGGGCCGCGCTCGTCGTCTCGGGCCTCATCGTCGTCGCCGTCAGTTGCGGCCTCTACCTCATGTCGTCGGGGCAGGATCTCGGGCTCGTGCTCGGCCCGTTCTTCGGTGGGCTCGTGCTCTCGTACGCGCAATCCGCCCTCGATCGCGCCCTGTCCGAGCAGCAGCGGCTCATCGACGAACTGGTCGAGGCCCGCGAGCAGTTGGCGCGCAGCGAGCGCGAGGCCGGGGCGCTCGCCGAACGCGGCCGTGTGGCGAGCGAACTGCACGATACCGTCGTGCAGCGCACCGCCGGCGCGCTGCTGCTGCTCGAATCGGAGGGCGGCGGGCGCGACGCGGCGCGCATCGAGCAGGTGCGCGAGGCGCTGCGCGAAGCGCTCGTCGAGACTCGCCGGCTCATGCACGGACTGGCGTCGCCGCGCGCTGACGCCGAGCGGCTGTCGGCGCTGCTCGGGGCGCAGGCCGCCGAGGCCGGTGCCGCGTACGAACTCGTCGGCGAGGAGCGCGACGTCGCGGAGCCGGTGGCGCACGCGCTCATGCGGGTGACCCGCGAAGCACTCATCAATGCGCGCAAGCACGCCGGGTCCGCTGCCGTGCACGTGACGCTCACCTACTTCTCCGATGCCGTCGGCGTCGACATCGCCGATGACGGCGCGGGCTTCGAACACGACGGTACGACGGAAGGGTTCGGGCTGCGCGCCATGGAGTGGCGGGTACGCAGCCGCGGAGGCGAGTTCACCATCGATTCGGCGCCCGGCCGGGGCACCGTCGTCGGCGCGGTGCTCCCTTCGCCCGAGACCCCGCAGCCCGTTCCCGTCCCGGAGGTTCCGCACCCGTGATCCGCATCCTGCTCGTCGACGACCACCCCGTGCTGCGCCATGGCGTGCGAGCCCTGCTCGACACCCAGCCCGATTTCGAGGTCGTCGCCGAAGCCGGCTCCGCAGACGGAGCGGTGACCGCGGTGTCGGGCGCGGAGGTCGCGATCGCCCTGGTCGACCTCGACCTCGGAGCCGATGCGCCCGACGGCTTCGACGCGACCCGTGCGATCGTGCAGGCCTCTCCCGGGACGCGGGTCATCGTGTTCACCGCCTACGATTCCGATTCCGACGTGGTGCGCGCCCTCGATGCCGGTGCCGCCGGCTACCTCGTGAAAGACAGCCGACCGGCCGAGCTGTTCGCCGCGATCCGATCCGCCGCCGAAGGGCGCGACGCGGTATCCGCGCCGATCGCCGAGCGGCTGCTGCACCGCAGCCGCTTCGCCGAAGAAGCCCTCACGGCCCGCGAACTCGAGGTGCTGACGCTCGCGGCTTCCGGGCTGTCGAATCGGGATCTCGCGCGCACGATCCACGTGAGCGAGGCGACCGTGAAGACCCACCTGCACCACGCTTTCATCAAGCTCGGGGCCGACAATCGCCAGGCCGCGATCGCGGTGGCGGTGAAGCGCGGGCTGATCCGCCTGTAGCGGGGTCCGTACCGGGCGGCGAACGCTGCCGGTCGTCACCGGGAAGCGCGCCGCGGGCCGGTTCAACCGATCGGTTGATGCCCCGTGCTCGCGCCGGCCGTAATTTGGGATCGACCCTCCGGGCAGTGCGCTGCCCCGATTCCGACCGAAGGACTGTACATGACCCACCGCCAGAAGCCCGCGCGCCTGCCGCTCATCGCCGCCTCGGCTCTCGCCGCCGCACTCTGCGTGCTGCCCGCCGCGGGAGCGTCCGCCGCCGAGACCGGTGCCGGGACTGCGACGACCGAGACGGCGATCGCCGGGCTTGCCGGCACGGAGAGCACGGTCGCGGAAACCGCTGCGGCAGACGAAACCGCCGTCGAAGCCTCCGCGCCGCAGGCGCTGCCCGTCGATATCGACGCAGCGGCCGCGGCTCTCGCAGCGACCCCGTGGGCGACCACCGGCGCAGTTGACCAGAACGGCAGCGACGTCGCCCTCGACGACCCCCGCGCAGCGAACTTCGTCGGCAACGCGTACTTCCACGCCGACGGCACCTACACGATGTTCAATCTCGATGACACCCCGAAGCTCCAGGGCGATTGGGAGATGCGCATCGTGAACGGCCAGCTGGCCCGCTGGATCAACGCGAAGAGCACTGCCGGCGACGTGCTCTGGCAGCGCATCGTCCCGATCGTGCAGCTCGACTCCGGCGTCTTCACCTACCGCGTCGTCGACGCCGGCGACCCGGCCCAGTGGGTCGACATCATCCACACCCCCACCGACCACGCCGAGCCCGGCAGCGAGACACCCGGCGACGGCGACGACGACGGTACCGCCGAGTCCGACGATGCGAACGGCGCCGGCGGTGCACCCGCCGAAGGTGCAGGCGAGACTCCGGGCGAGACTCCCGCCGAAGCGCCGACCGCACCCGCAGCGAACGCCGGCGCGAAGCAGCCGGGCGCTCTCGCCGTCACCGGCGGTGCGGGTCAGGGCCTGGCCCTCGGCGGTGCACTGCTCGCGCTGCTCAGCGGTGCGGCGATGTTCGTCGTGCGTGCGGTGCGCCGCCGAGCGATCTGATCGCAGGCTGCGGGCGCACGCCGAAGCGCCGGAGAGCCGGTTCACAGCCTCCGCTGTGGACCGGCGTATGCTTCGGAGGTACTCTGGAGACCTCAGGGGGGAAGCAGAGGAGCTTCCATGGGAACCACGGTGACGCCGCCGCTGGGAGCCGCCACGCTCGTGGAGAACCCCATCGGGGCGGCGATGCGCAAGCCGAACCGGCATCGCGCGGTACTGCCCGCATTGCACTGGCAGGACGCGCCCGCAGCGGTCCTCGCCGAGGCGCTCGAGGCGCGCACCGCGCTCTTCAGCGCGACCGGGGCCTCCGGTTCGGGCAAGACGGTGTGGGCCGAGCAGCTCGACGAGGCGGCGCGGGCGTGGTCGCGCACGCACGCTGACCGGTGGCGCGTCGTCCATGTCAGCGCGACGAAGCACGACCACCAGGTGCCGTTCGCGCTCGCACGCCGCATCATCGTCACCGCGGGCGGCGCCCGCCCCGATCCCGACGCCGAGACCGACCCCGATTCCGACGCCGCGATCAACGGCACCGCGAACGACTGCCGCCGCGCGCTCACGAAGGGACTGTCGAGCAGGCGCCGACTGCTGCTCATCATCGACGATGCACAGTGGATCGACGACGCTTCGCTGCAGGTGCTGCGCGCAGTGGTCTCGCAGCACTGGCCGACCGGGCTGTGCCTCGTACTCGCGGGCCGCACGCCGCGCACGCCGCAGACGAGCGAGATCATCGCGACGGCGGCGCGGCACCCGTGGGGCGCGAAGCGCCGCATCGACTTCCTCCCCCTCGACCCCTCGCAGGCGCGCACCTACATCTCGCGCGTGCACGACCTCGAGCTCTCGCTCGCCCTCGCGACTCGACTGACGGCCGTGTCGCGGGGGCTGCCGCTGCTGCTCGACCACGTGCTCGCGTCGCTTCATTCGGTGTGGCAGCGGAGGCAGGCAGCGGAGCGGGTGCAGCGGCCCCGCTTCGACGAGGACATCACCGACGCACTGATCGCCGAGGCCATGCCCGCCCTCGAGTCGCCGATCGACGAGCACGTGCAGCGGCTCCGGCCGGGAGCCCGTGCAGCGGTCGAGATCGCATCGGTGCTCGATGCCCCGTTGTCCGAGAGCGCGTTCGCGCAGCTCGACGGGGCGCTCGACGCGGGTGCCTCACCCGCACAGGCGATCGCCGACGGAGTGCTCGTGGCGGCCGGCCGCAGCGGCCGGCGCGGCGCCGATGCAACCGTCGAAGGGTACGTCGTGCATCACGATCTGCTCGCCGAGGAGATCGCGAAGAGCCTGTCGGCGCGCCGGCGCGCGCGCATCCTGCGGGCGGCGGCCGAAGTGCTGCCCGCGAGCGATGCCGAGAGCAGGTATCGTGCGCTCGTCTGGGCGCTCGAAGCGCACGGGATCGCAGGCACAGCGCCTGCCGAACCGACCCTCGAGCGGCTGCGCGCAGTCGTGACCGAATCGGCCGAGCGCAGGCTCGTCGAGCGCGTGTTGGGCATCATGCAGCTGGCGATCGACGCCGCACGCCGGCCGGCGCCGCGCATCGCCGAGGGCCTCGTCCTCGAGCTCTACACGCTCGCCATGGCGCTCTCGGCGCTGCCCCGGCTCCTCCCTTTCGTGCCGACGCTCGAAGCGATGCCGCCGTCGCCGCTGCGAGATCTCGCCCTGCTGCACATGCGCGAATTCCGGGGCGACTACGCCTGGGCGCGCGAGTTCGGCGCGCGCATGCTGTCCGAGCTCCCCGCACAACTCTGCGGCACCGGCGGCGGTCGTTTCCGCAGCGCTGCCCCTGCCGAGCAGACGGCTCTGCTCGAAGCTCTGCACATCCGCGCCCACGTGCTGCTGATCCTCGGCATGATGGCCCCGCAGGCGACGCTGCGCAGCGACTTCGGGTTCGCTCCGCTGCGTCAGGCCCGGGAGCTCGCACTGCAGCTCGCCGCGCTGCCGGCCGCGCGTTGGGCAGCCGTCGACCGACGGCTGCGCTGGCTGCCGAGCGCCTCCGACATCGTACTGCGCGCGACGGGGCTGATCTTCTACGGTGCGAGCACCGCCGGCGATTTCGAGCTCGCCCACCTCGAATACGTCACGCTCGCGCAGCGCATCGAGGCCGCCCCTGAACGGACCGCGACGCTCTTCGATGCGTACGTCATTCGAGCGGGGGTGCACGCGAGCCAGGGACGCATCGCGCTCGCCTACAACGACCTCGAGTGCACCCAGGCCATGCTCGCAGCCGGTGTCGCGGGCTGGGGCGAGGGCACGGGCCGCACGATGTTCCTCTACTGCGCCTACCTGCTCGGCAAGTCGACCGAGATCCCCGCGATCGTGCAGGAGTCCTCTGCCACGATCCTCGATGCGATGGATGCCGTCAGCAGGCCGTCGTTCTACGCCCTGCTCGCGGTCATTGCTGCGGAGGCCGGCAATGGGGCCGGCTGGCAGGCATCGGCGCAGCTCATGGAGCAGACGCGCACGACCGACTACGACATCTTCGGGGCCGAGTTCGAGATGTGGGCGCAGGTCGCCTATGCGCGCATGACCGATGACCCGGCGGCGCAGCTCGCGGTATTCGCCGCCGACGGGGAGTTCTCGGAGCGGCTGCTGCGGTCGCAGAACATCTTCGCGTTCAAGGTCGACGCGCTCGCGGCCCTGGGCCGGGCCGAAGCAGCCGATCGCGAGCTCGCCCGGCTCCGCGCGCTGCGCTCCCCCGCCTACGAAGGGGTGCACGGGTCGCTCGACTGGCTCGAAGGCCGGGTGCAAGAGGCCTACGGGCACACACGCGAGGCGATCCGCGCCTATGTGGCGGCGGCGAACTCGGTGGGGCACGACTCGGCCTTCCCCGTGGCGACGGCTCGGGCGGCGGCCGACGCAGGCCGGCTCATGCTCGACGTCGGAAGCGACCTGCGGCGAGCGCGCCGCTACCTGCGCAGCGCACTCGACACGTACACGCGGCTGAACATGGTGCCCGCCGCAGTGCGCATCGGCGGGCTGCTCGATCGCAGTCGCGCGGGGGTCGACAGCGCGCTCGGGCCGATCGAGCATCGGCGCGCCGAGGTCATGTCTTCGGTGCCGGGGGCCGAGCACCTGACCGGCCGCGAACGCGATGTGGTGCTGCTCGCGGCCCAGGGATCATCGAACGCCGAGATCGCTGCCCGCTACGGCATCAGCGTTTCGACCGTCGGCTTCCACATGACGAACGTGCTCGGGAAGCTCGGCATGGCGTCGCGACGCGAACTGCACGACCCCCGGGTCGCCGCGGAGCTGCGGCTCGTCAGCGTGTTGCCGCCGCGCCGCGGCTCGGCACGGCTGACCCGGCGCGAAACCGAAGTGATGCGGCTCGCGCAGGCCGACCGCACGAATGCGGAGATCGCCGACGAGCTCGGCGTCAGCTACCGCACCGTCGCATTCCATATCGAGAATATTCTGCGCAAGCTCGGCCTCTCGAGCCGCCGGCAGCTCGCGGCGCTCTGACCCCGGGCGGGCTCCGCTCCTGGGTACGCCTCTTCGTGCGACTTGCCCTGCCCGCCGAGCGCCGCTCGGCGATCCCTGGCGAAACACCTGGCAATGAGTACCGGACTTCTGACGAGCGCCCGAGCCCGACGGCAACCGAATTCTAAGGTGCCGCATAACCGGGTCAGCCGTACTGACTTCGGCGGGGAACCCACTGGACCACGAACAAGGGGAATTCTGATGCCACGTAATGCGCGAAAGTCTTCTTTCGCAGACCCGTCTCCACGGTCGACGACGAAGTCGACGCGAGGCAAGCACCGGCGGTTGGGCCTCGCAGCGCTCATCGCCGCCGCCCTCACCTTCGCGCCGGCGACGCTGGCGTTCGCCGATGAGCCGCCCGTAGACCCCGCCGCTGCAGCGACGGTCGCTGCCGATGCGGCGGCACCGGCCGTCGAAACGGCGCCGGTCGAACCGCCCCCGGCACCCGAACCCGCACCGGCTCCCGAGCCAGCCCCCGAGCCCGCATCGGCACCAGAGCCGGCCCCCGTTCCCGAGCCCGCACCGGGCCCCGAACTCGCACCGGCTCCCGTCGAGACGCCTCCGGCAGCGCCGTCCGAGACGCCCACGGTCGAGGCCCCGGCGCCCGCGGAGGCGGCTCCCGAAGCGGAGCAGAAGACCACCGCCGACAGTGCGGACGATACTGCGAGCGCAGACCCGGCCGCATCGACCCGGTCGATGCAGGCCCCGACCACCGCCGCCCTGAGCACCGCCGACGCATCCGGCAACAAGGGCAACGACAACCCGGGCAAGAAGATCACCATCTGCCACGCTCTCGGCAACGGCGGCTTCATCGTGATCTCGCCGAATGCGAACGGCGACGCCAGCGGCCACGCCGGCGCGCATCACCAGAACGGACGAGACATCATCCCGCCGTTCGACTACACCCACGACGGCGTCGAGGCCCACTTCCCCGGCCAGAACTGGGACGCCGCGGGCCAGGCCGTCTTCAATAACAACTGCACGGCCCCGATCCCGACCCCCGCTGTCGACGTCGTCGTCGACCAGTGCGTCGCCGCGGGCGAGACTCTGCCGCTGACGGTGACGCTCGAACTCAGCAGTCTCAGCGTCGACCGGACCTACTCGGTCGTGGTCAAGAAGGGCGGTGCCGTCGTCTCCGCGACCTCGTTCACCTCGAGCGGCGCGACGGAGACCCTGCAGATGAACATCAGCGGCGACGGCGAGTACACCGCGACCGTCACCGATGCGGTGAGCGGCCAGGGCAGTAGCGCAGCGTTCACCGTCACCCCCTGCCCCGTTCCGGCCGGCACCCCGGTAGTGGCGCTGCTCGTGAATCAGTGCACCGTGCCCGGCGGCGGCCTACCGACGACCGGCGAGATCGTGCTCCGCAACCTGACGGTGGGCGATGACTACACCGTCAGCGTCGTACGACCGAACGGCGAGCCCGCCTTCTCCGAGAGCTTCACCGCGCAGAGCACGCAGCGAGACCTCGACCTGCCGCTGAGCGGCGAGGGCACCTACACCGCCACGCTCCTGGACCGCACGACCACGATCGAGGCGAGCCCCTTCACCGTCGACCTCGCGCCGTGCCCCGATGCTCCGACGCTCGTGATGACGACGGGGCCCTGCCCGGCACCGGGAGCACCCGATGCCGGCATTCGCGCGATCGAAGTCGTGCTCGCCGGCCTGCAGCCGGGCGCCTCGTATACGCTGACGCTGAGCGATAGCGACGGCCCGGTAACGACCGACGCCTTCGTCGCTCCGGGCTCCGAGCTCACCCGCACGTTCTACGTCGAAGACGCGAGCACCTACACCGCGGCCCTCGCTTCGGGCGATGACGACTCGGGCACCGTGCTCGCCGAGGGCAGCGACGACGTCGAAGCGTGCCCGCCGCCGCAGGGGTACGACCTCGGCATCGTGAAGACCGCGAGCGCGGAGGGTGCGGGCGTCTGGGAGGGCGACACCATCCGGTACAGCCTCACCATCACGAACGCGGGCCCGGCCGCGGCGATCGACCCGGTCGTGAACGACCTGCTCCCCGCAGGCCTTTCGAGCGGGGAGGTCGTGAGCCTGCCGGCCGGCTGGTCGGTCTCGGCCGGCGGCGGGGCGCTCATCGCATTCGCGTACTCCGGCAGCTTCGCGGCGGGCGCGAGTGCGTCGATCGTGCTCGAAGCGGTCGTCGGTCCGGTGCCCGAGGGCACGACCGATCTCACGAACACGGCGTGCGTGACCGTACCGGTCGTGCCGACGGTCGCTCTCGCCGATGTCGGCGGCGGCGACACCGACCCCGGCAACGACTGCTCGAGCGCGACGACCCCCGTCACTCCGCCCGTCGTTCCCCCGGTGGAGCCGCCGGCGACCCCGCCGGCCGTGAACCCGCCGCCGGTGACGCCCGCCGCGACCCCGGTCGTGAAGACCCCGGCGCCCGGGCTGCTCGCCACGACGGGCTCGGCTTCGCAGGGGTCGGTGCTGCTGCTCGACGCGCTGCTCGTACTCGCCGGCATCGGCGCACTCGCCTTCGGATACCGCGAGACCCGCAGAATCGGCAGGAGGTAGCCCGGACAGCATGAAGCGGGGTGTCTCGGGACCGATCGGTCTCGAGACACCCCGCTTCTCGTGCCGCAAGCGCCCGAGTAGCCCGCAGGCTCGCCGCATCAACGTGGGGGCGCCGGCGGCCCGAAACCGAACGGCCGGCACTCCTCGATGCATCCGTCATTCGCCCTTCGTCGCGCCGGCGCGCATCTCGATCCGCAATTGTTCGAGCCCGCACTCGATGGTGCGATGCAGTACTTCGATCGGCGATCCGGGAAAGCAGTATTCGGAGCAGCGGACGCTCCCGTCGGGCGTCGCGACCCCGATGACGACGGTGCCCTCGGGCTTCCCTTCCTCGGCACCCGGCCCGCCCACCCCGGTCGCGCTCACGGCGTAGTCCGCCCCGAGCCGATCTCGCGCAGCCAGTGCCATCGACGCGGCCGTGCGCTCGTTCACGACCGGGCCGCGGGGCACGCCCAGCAACCCGAACTTCACCTCCGGGTGGTACGCCACGACCGCCCCGCGAAACCACGAGCCGGAATCGCGCCCGGCGGCGAGCGCCGCGGCGAGCTGGCCGCCCGTCAACGATTCGGCGACGGCGATCGTCGCACCGAGCCGAGCTGCCGCTTCCGCGATCTGCTCGACGAGACGATCGCTGCGTACGCTCCGAGCGCTTTCGGCCATCCCACCGCTCCTTCCGATCCGCCGGGCCCGCTCACTGACCGCCGGAGCTCTCTCGGTTCTCGATCCCGACGGCGTCTCGGAGCTCTTCGGCATCCCGTTCGTGCCCGTCCTCGTGCATGAAGTCGCTCAGCGCATCCGATATCGCGTTGAGCTTGTGCTGCACCGCCTGGTCGGATCTCTTCTGACTGTTCTGCAGCAGCGCGACGAGCAGAAAGGTGACGATCGTCGTCACCGTGTTGATGATCAGCTGCCAGGTGTCGATGCTGCGAATCAGGAAGATCGAGGGGGCCCACAGCAGTACGAGCAGCACGCAGAAGCAGAAGAACCACGCCCTACTCGCAAGTGCCGATGCCCGTTCGGCGAAACGGTCGAAAGCACCGACCTCATCGGAGACCTCATGTGGCATCTGCGGCGCCTTGCTCGCCATGGGCGACTCCTCTCTGACATCGCATTCCACGCACTGTGGAGCTGCAGGTTTCCGCGCCGGCAGGGCGCTTCCTCCGAGTCTCCCGCCGCCCTCGCGTACCGGAAAGCCCCTTGATGCGCTGCAGTCCGTGATGCTATGACGCGCCCGGGGTGCAGCGCACGGACCGCCGGTACCGCACCGATTTCTCACTCGCACAGAAACCCGTTAAGCTGGAGCCTGCGTGAAAACGCAATCGGGATGTGGCGCAGCTTGGTAGCGCACGTCGTTCGGGACGACGGGGTCGCAGGTTCAAATCCTGTCATCCCGACCAGAAAGCCCCGGAACATCCGCAGAATGATGCGGAAGTTCCGGGGCTTTTCTCGTTTCGCCGGGAGCCGGAGCACGGCTCCGATAATGGTTCGGTATTAACGCCCGCGGACCGAATGAATCAGCGGGAGGAGCTCGCTAAGCTGGCGCCATGACCGCAACTCGTCCTCGGCTAGCCGGTTTATCTGCCCTGATCTCCACGACCGCACTCTTCGGACTGACACTCACCGGGTGCGCCGAAACGTCGCCCGATCCACAACGGCCCAAGATCTCGCAGCAGGCAGAGAGCACGCAAGTGCCGCCTCAGCTGAACACGGATGCGCCCACCAGCTCTGCCGAGGAGGCAGGCGCGCCGGTTCCAGCGGGATGCAACGCGATTCTCCCTCTCGAGATCGTGCGCGACTACAGCGATCAACTGCAGTTGTATATGGAAGGGGCACCGGCGGAAGAGAAGCTCGCCAGCCTGCTCGGACCGGTGACGATGGCGACGATCAGAGCGGGAGTCGAGCCGCAATACTGCGGGTGGGGCATCGATCGCTCCGACGCGATTGCCTACATGGGCGTCGCACTCATAGACGAGGCGTCGAAGGCCGAGCTCCTTGCCGCCCTCCGAGACTCCGTATACGTCGAAGTGGATGCAGACGGGGCAGAAGCTGCATTCCAACAGTCCCAGTCGCCGGAGCACAGGTACGTAGACGCAATCGTGATCGACGGCGACCTGCTCATCGCGGTGACGCATACGATCAGCGGAGATTTCGCGCGCGACGCTTGGAAGACTGTGCAGGCGACGCGCGGCTAGAGACCGATGTCAGCCCATCGGTTCGTCTTGTCTCGGGCATCGCTCACTACGCCTGTCGGGCGGGCAGCCCACTCGTCGACTTCTACAACCAGTGCTCGCTGGGGTGCGAAACCTACGACTGATCCCATTCGTCTACTGTGACCACCGTACCCGCTGGCAGCGCGCGTAGCTCGGCGATGCGCTGCTCCGCGTCGACCGGCTCTCCGCTGAGCGTGAGGGCGCGGAAGCGGTACTCGTCCGCCCGCTCGTAAATCGCGATCAGCGCGTCGACATGCATTGTGTAGGTCGTCGGGAAGTCATCGCCGGCATGAGATAGGAGTGCGCCCGGCCCAGCGATACTTCGCCACTCGTGCGGTTCCGGGCACTCGCAGACCCCACCGGAGAAGCGCTCGGCGCAGTAGACGTAGCTGCCGTCTTCGTGAACGTAGGCAGGTGCGGCGAGTGTTCCGAGGCCCGAGTCCCAGCCGGGCAGAGGGTGTGCCGTGCCGGCCTCGTCAGTCCAACTCAAGTGCGTATAGAAGGCGAGCATTATGCAGTCCTCTCCGTGGTGCAGTTGCTGACCAGGTTGCCAGGTACCGATGACACCGGCGCCGTCGGAAAGTTCGCGCCAAACGCCCGGCTTGCCATCGACACGCAATTTGCAGGCAATCACCCAGCGCTTACTGATCGGTTTCGACCCGCTTCGAGCAGTTCTATTGGCTCTGCTTTTGCCGGCGCGATGGAATGAACGTCAGAAGCCAGGGAATGGTGAACAAGATGGGCAGCAGCAGGTCTTGAAAGACCACCGGCCGGTCCAGCTCGGAGCGCAGAATGAAAAACATTACCCACGCACCGACTGCGAATATGAAGAAGAGTACCCGCAAGACGAGAAACAGCGTCCGAATTGGGTGGACCGCGATCTTCAGAAGAAGCGTCACCAAAATGATAATGACGGGAATTGCGAAGACTAGCATCACCGATGACCATAGCAAGGTACGGCTTCGGGTTCGATCTCATGATGAGCGCGCTGGATACAGGCCGTGCAGCAAGCTTCCGGTTGCACCTTGAGGCGGAACTCCCCTTCGACTACACCGCCAGCGTGGCGATGACGACCGGCAGCACCTGCCCCGGCCAGGTCGCGCGCAGCGTCAGCACGCCCTCGGGCTCGACGTACGACGCGTCGAGCACACGCCGCACGGTGAGGGTCGCCGACTCGCTCTCGAGCACCGACACGTCGCCGTCGAGACCGACCTGGGCGGAGGTCACGTCGGGCACGACGGCACCGGACTCGCCCGAGCCGCGCACCCTCACCTTGATCTCGCGGTCGCGATGCTCGCCTGCCGGGTTCACGCCGACCTCGTCGGCCTCGCGCCCGCCCACCGCGATGGTGCGGGCGAGCACCGCACGGAACACGGGGTCGCCGACGGCATTGCTGATCCAGCGCTCGCCGAGCACCCCGTGATCAGAGGTGCCGAGCAGAAACCGCTCCCCCGCTTCCGTCGGAGCGCCGCGGTACACGAGGGGCACGTGGTAGACGGTGCCGTCGCCGGCGGTGAGCAGATGGCCCTCCATGCCGACCTCGCCATCGGGGTCGTCGAACCGGTAGGCGCCGACCGGTGTCAGCGCGGCGATATCGCCGGTGAACCAGGGTTGCTCGGGCAGCCAGGCCGCCAGCAGTTCGAGCTTCGACGGGCTCATGGTGGTCTCGTAGATCAGTGCCATGACTCGACCCTAGAGCATGCGCGAAGGCCCCGCACCCTGCCGCGAACGGGCGGGGTGCGGGGCCTTCGGCCGAGGAAACCTACTTCTGGTTCTTGAGGCGCGATGCCGCGCGGGCGCGGGTCGTCGCGTCGAGCGCGACCTTGCGGATGCGCACGACCTCAGGGGTCACCTCGACGCACTCGTCCTCGCGGGCGAACTCGAGCGACTCCTCCAGAGTGAGGATGCGCGGCGGCGTCATCGACTCGAAGTTGTCGGCGTTCGCCGAACGCATGTTCGTGAGCTTCTTCTCCTTGGTGATGTTCACGTCCATGTCGTCGGCGCGCGAGTTCTCGCCGATGACCATGCCCTCGTACACCTCGGCGGTCGGCTCCACGAAGAAGCTCATGCGCTCTTGCAGGGCGATCATCGCGAACGGGGTGACGACACCGGCGCGGTCGGCGACGATCGAACCGTTGTGGCGGGTCGTGATGGTGCCGGCCCACTCGCCGTAGCCGTGGGCGATCGCGTTCGCGATGCCGGTGCCGCGGGTCTCGGTCATGAACTCCGAACGGAAGCCGATGAGGCCGCGAGACGGAACGATGAACTCCATGCGCACCCAGCCGGTGCCGTTGTTCACCATGTTCTCCATGCGGCCCTTGCGCGCCGCGAGCAGCTGGGTGATCGCGCCGAGATGCTCCTCGGGGGTGTCGATGGTGAGGTGCTCGTACGGCTCCTGCGTCTTGCCGTCGACGACCTTGGTGACCACCTGGGGCTTGCCGACGGTGAGCTCGAAGCCCTCGCGGCGCATGTTCTCGACGAGGATCGACAGGGCGAGCTCGCCGCGGCCCTGCACCTCCCACGCATCGGGACGGCCGGTGTCGAGCACGCGCAGCGACACGTTGCCGATGAGCTCGCGGTCGAGGCGATCCTTGATCATGCGGGCGGTGAGCTTGTGACCCTTCACCTTGCCGACGAGCGGCGAGGTGTTCGCGCCGATGGTCATCGAGATCGCCGGCTCGTCGACCGTGATGATGGGCAGCGGGCGCGGATCGGCGGCGTCGGCGATGGTGTCGCCGATCGTGATGTCCTCGATGCCCGCGATGGCGACGATGTCGCCCGCGCTGGCGCGCTCGGCCGGGTAGCGGGTGAGCGCCTTGGTCAGCATGAGCTCCGTGATGCGCACGTTCTGCACCGAGCCGTCGTGCTTGATCCAGGCGACGGTCTCGCCCTTCTTGATCTCGCCGTGGTGCACGCGCAGCAGCGCGATACGGCCGAGGAACGGCGAGGAGTCGAGGTTGGTGACATGCGCCTGCAGCGGGTGCTCGTCATCGTAGACGGGGGCGGGCACGCGGGCCAGGATGGTCTCGAACAGCGGCTCGAGATCGGGGTTGTCGGGCAGCTGTCCGTCAGCGGGGCGGTTGTGCGACGCTGCGCCGGCGCGGCCCGAGAGGTAGACGGTCGGCACTTCGAGCACCGAGTCGATATCGATGTCGGGGTGATCCTCGGCGAGATCCGAGGCGAGACCGAGCAGCAGATCCTGCGCATCGCTCTCGACGCCCTCGATGCGGGCGTCGGGGCGATCGGTCTTGTTGATCGCGAGGATCACGGGGAGCTTCGCTTCGAGCGCCTTGCGCAGCACGAAACGGGTCTGCGGCATGGGGCCCTCGGCCGAGTCGACGAGCAGCACGACGCCGTCGACCATCGAGAGGGCGCGCTCGACCTCGCCGCCGAAGTCGGCGTGGCCCGGGGTGTCGACCACGTTGATGGTGATGGCACCGTTCTCCGCGTGCAGCCCCTCGTACGAGATGGCCGTGTTCTTCGCGAGGATCGTGATGCCCTTCTCGCGCTCGAGATCGTTCGAATCCATCACGCGGTCGCCGACCTCTTCGTGAGCGTCGAACGAGTTGGTCTGCGTCAGCATGGCGTTGACCAGAGTGGTCTTGCCGTGGTCGACGTGTGCGACGATTGCGACATTACGGAGGTCTTCGCGAGTTGCGAGAGCCATAGAAGTGGAGTCCTAACGAGACGGGCGGAGCGTCGGCGTGGCGGGATGCCGGGCGCGATGGGGATCGATTCCCGCATGGCACAATGAAGGCCGACGTACAATCTTAACGGATCGCGGGGCGTTTCGTCTCCCAGCTTCGACCGGAATCGGGGAATGCGGGCGCGATGCGACGGGCCGCCCGCCGCCGCTCGCCCGCACTCCCCGTGCGCGGCTCGTCGGGTGCTTAACCCGCTCCCAGCTCGATCTGCGCGCCAGGGATCGCCGCGAGCAGATTCTTCGTGTACTCGGTGCGCGGAGACTCGAACACCTCGTCGGTCGTCGACTGCTCGACGATGCGGCCCTGCTGCATGACGCAGACGCGGTCGGCGATTAGGCGCACGACGGCGAGGTCGTGCGTGATGAAGAGGTAGGTGAGCCCCAGATCGCGCTGCAGTTCGGCGAGCAGGTCGAGCACCTGCGCCTGCACGAGCACGTCGAGCGCCGAGACCGCCTCGTCGAGCACGAGGATGTCGGGCTTCAGTGCGAGACCGCGCGCGACCGCGACGCGCTGGCGTTGGCCGCCCGAAAGCTCGTTCGGGTAGCGCGTCGCGAGCTCGCGCGGCAGCGCCACCTGGTCGAGCAGCTCGAGCATGCGCGCCTTGCGGCTCGTCTGGTCGCCCACGCCGTGGATCTTCAACGGCTCGATGATCGTGTTGCCGATGTTGTGCAGCGGGTCGAGCGATCCGTACGGATCCTGGAACACCGGCTGCAGCGTGCGCCGCAGATCGAAGAGCTTGCGGCCCGAGAGGCCCGCGGTCTCCTGACCCGCGATGCGGATCGAACCCGACGACGGCTTCTCGATCTGCAGCACCATCTTGGCGATGGTCGACTTGCCCGAACCGGATTCGCCCACCAGCGCCATCGTCTCGCCGCGGTTCACGGTGAACGAGGCATCGGCGACGGCGTGGAAATCCTCGGACCCGAAGTTGCCTTTGCGCAGCTTGTAGATCTTCCCGAGGCCGGAGACCTCGATCACGGGCTCGCCATGACCCGCCTGCGGCCGTTCGGTCTCGGCGAGGGCCGCGAGGTCGAACGTCGACGTGGGCGCGGTCGGCAGGGTCGGCTCGGTTCCGATGCGGCGCGAGGCGAGGCTCGGCGCCGCCGAGACCAGTCGGCGCGTGTAAGGATGCTGCGGGTTCTGCAGGATCTCGCGGCTCGGCCCGGACTCGACGATGTCGCCCCGATACATGACGATGAGCTTCTCGGCGCGCTCGGCCGCGAGGCCGAGGTCGTGCGTGATGAAGACGACTGCCGTGCCGGTCTCGCTGGTGAGCGACGCGAGATGGTCGAGCACCACCTTCTGCACAGTGACGTCGAGCGCCGATGTGGGCTCGTCTGCGATGAGCAGGTCGGGATTCGCTGCCAGACCGATGCCGATCAGCGCGCGCTGCTTCATGCCGCCCGAGAATTGGTGCGGGTACTGCTTCATCCGCTGCGCAGCGTTCTGCAGACCGGCCTGCTCGAGCACCTCGGCGGCGCGCCGCTTGACCTCCTTGCGCTCCGTGGCGACGCCGTTGGCGCGGATCGCCTCCTCGACCTGGAACCCGATCGACCAGACCGGGTTGAGGTTCGACATCGGGTCCTGGGGCACGAGCCCGATCTCGCGGCCGCGGAGCCGCTCCATCTCGCGTCGCGGCAGGTTCGCGATCTCGCTCCCCTTCCAGAGCACCGAACCGTCGGTGATGCGCCCGGTGCCGGGCAGAAGGTTGATGACGGCGTGCATGGTCGTCGATTTGCCCGACCCCGACTCGCCGACGATCGCGACCGTCTCACCCGGGTAGACGTCGAAGCCGACGCCGTGGAGCACCTCGTTGGGGTCCTTCTTCTTGCCGAACGCGACGCGCAGGTCGCGAACGCTGAGCAGCGGTTCCACCATGGCTCCCTTGCTGTTCTCGGTCGTCTCGCTCATCGCTGGGCCCTCGCCTTCGGGTCGAGGGCGTCGCGCACCACTTCGCCGAGCATGACGAAGCCGAGCACCGTGATGGAGAGCGCCAGTGAGGGGTAGAGCAGCGGCATCGGATCGGTGCGCAGCGAGAGCTGCGCCGCGCTGATGTCGTTGCCCCAGCTGATGAACTGCCCGGGCGGCAGGCCGACGCCGAGGAAGGAGAGCACCGATTCCGCGACGATCGCGGACGACAGCGAAAGCGTCGTCACGACGATCGCCGGGGCGAGCGCGTTCGGCAGCACGTGACGCAGGAGCGTCGCGAAACGCGACAGGCCGAGCGCTAGGGACGCCATCACGAAGTCCGCGTTCTTGACGCGCAGGATCTCGCCTCGCACGATGCGGGCGGTGATGGGCCACGAGAACCCGCCGATCGCGAGCGCGATGACGAGCGGGTTGCGGTGCGCCGAGAGCACGCTCATCACGACGACTGCGGCGAGGATGTACGGGATCGAGAAGAAGATATCGCCGATGCGGGAGAGGATCGAGTCGAGGGGCCCGCCGAAGAATCCGGCAAGGGCGCCCATGATCGTTCCGACGACGAAGGTGATCATGATCACGATCAGGCCGACGGATACCGATGTGGGAGTGCCGTAGATGATGCGCGAGTACACGTCGCAGCCCTGCTTGTTGTATCCCAGCGGATGCCCGGCGCTCGGGTCGCCGTTCGAGTTCGCCAAGGTGCAGGCCCTCGGGTCCACGTGAGCGAAGACCGAGGGGAACAGGGAGATGAGGATCACCACGAAGATGATCACGGCCGAGATCCAGAACATGGGGCGCCGGCGCATGTCGCGCCAGGCATCGAGCCACAGGTTCGATTTCTTGTCGTCGATCTTGACGGCGTCGACGGCGTCGACCGGGGTCTCTTCGAACGGAGCGACGAAATGGACGAGGGCGGGGCGCTGCGGCTCAGGCATAACGGATCCTCGGGTCGAGTACGGCGTAGAGGAGGTCGACGACGAGATTGACGCCGAGATAGATCAGCACCATCAGGGTGACGAATGAGACGACGGTCGCATTCTCGCCCTTGAGGATGGCTTGGAAGAGCACATTGCCGACACCGGGGACGTTGAAGATGCCCTCCGTGACGGTCGCACCGACCATGAGGACGCCGAAGTCGGTCGCGGTGTTCGTGATCGTCGGGATCAGCGAGTTGCGCAGCACGTGCACGGGAACGACCCGTCGCTGGCTCAGGCCCTTGGCGTACGCCGTGCGCACGAAGTCCTGATTGAGCGTGTCGATCACCGAGGAACGTGTGAGTCGCATGCTCGTCGCATACAGGCTCGTACCGAGGACGATCGCGGGCAGAATCAGGTCTTGCGTCGGTGCGCCCGAGCCGACGGTCGGGCTGAACCACTCCAGCTTCAGCCCGAGCCCGAACTGGGCGATGAACGCGATCACGAAGATCGGGATGCTCAGGAATAGCAGCCCGATGATCAGGTTCACGTTGTCGAACAGCTTGCCCTTGCGCAGTCCCGAGAAGAGTCCGATCACGACCGCGAGCACGAGTTCGATGACGATCGCCATCGCGGCGAGCTTGATCGTTATGGGGAACGTCCGGGCGAGGATCTGGGATACGGGTTCGCCGGAGAAGCTCGTACCGAAGTCGCCGACCAGGATGCCCTTCAGGTACAGCAGGTACTGCACGAAGAACGGCTGGTCGAGGTGGTACTGTTCGCGCAGGCGCTCGAGCACCGCTTCGCTCGGCTGCTTGTCGCCGAACATCGCGGCGATCGGGTCGCCGGGCATGGCGAACACCATGAAGTAGATGAGGAAGGTGGTGCCGAGGAGCACCGGGACCACCTGGAGAATTCGGAAGAAGAGGTATCTCAGCATGTTGCGCTGCCCTTCTCCGTGAGGTCGTTGAACATGTCTGTCGATCTTTCGCAATCGCTATGCGAGCCGGGCCGCGGACGACGTTGTCCGATCCCGCCGGTACGTGGGCTGGACGAGACGGATTCGACGTCTCGTCCAGCGCGGAGGCCCCGGGCTCAGCGCCCGGGGCCTCCGTTTCTGGGTGGGTGCGCTACTTCTTCGTGATCTCGTTGAAGATCGGCACCGAATTCCAGCCGAACGTGACGTTGTCGACGTTCTCGCCGTAGCCGCCCGTGGTTCCCTGGTACCAGAGCGGAATCGAAGGCATGTCCTCGAACAGGATCTCCTGCGCCTGGTTCAGCTTCTCATTGCGGGCTGCCGGGTCGCTCTCCTGCACCGCCTCGTCGAGCACCTGGTCGAACGCGGGGTTCGCGTAGAAGCCGTGGTTCGAGCTGGCGTTCGTGTAGTAGAGCGGCTGCATGTAGTTGTACGCACCGGGGTAGTCGCCCTGCCAACCGGCACGGAACGGCCCGCCGACGGTGTCGGCTTCACGATCGTCGAGGAACGCCGCGAACGTCGGGTAGAGCTTCGGTGCGGCGGTGATACCGAGGTTCGTCGACCACTGGTTCGCTACGGCTTCGACCCATACCTGGTGCGGGCCGTCGGAGTTCGTCGCGACCTCGAGCGTGCCTTCGAAGGGGCTGATCGCGTCGGCTTCTGCCCACAGCTTCTTGGCCTCGTCGAGGTTGAAGTCGAGCTTCTCCGAGCCGGCGAGCCCCTCGGCGTAGCCGTCGACCACCGGGGAGGTGAAGTCTTCGGCGGGCACGTTCGTGCCTTCGAAGATGACGTCGATGATCTCTTCGCGGTCGAGGGCCATCGAGAGCGCAGCACGCCGCTTCTTGCCTTCCTCGTCCAGTCTGAAATGCTCGAGGTTCGTCGAGATCGAGAGCGTCGTAGTCAGTGCGCCCGCCTGGTTGATCGCCCGGTCGCCGAGCTCGTCCTGGAACACGGCGAACGAGGTGTCGGGAATCTGGTCGAGGACATCGAGGTTGCCGGCGAGCAGGTCGGTGTACGCCGCGTCGAGCGATGCGTAGACCTTGAACTCGATTCCGTCGTTCGCCACCTTGCGGGGGCCGACGTACGTGTCGTTCTTCACGAGGCTGATCGACTCGTCGTGCTTCCAGGCGTCGTCGCTCGCGAACTTGTAGAGTCCGTTGCCGATGGGCGCCTGCCCGTAGGCCTCCATGTCCTCGAATGCGACATCGGGCAGCGGGTAGAACGCCGAGTAGCCCAGTCGGTCCGGGAAGTCGGGGCTCGCCTCGACGGTGAAGGTGTGGTCATCGACGATCTTCAGGCCTTCCATGGCCTCGACGGGCTCGGTCTCGCTGAAGCCCTTGATCGTGCCGAAGAAGGACTGGTTGTCGAGCGCGTTGTCGATGTTCGCGGAGTAGTTCCACGCGTCGACGAAGTTCTTGGCGAGCACCGGGGTTCCGTCCGAGAACACGGCATCGTCGCGCAGCTTGACTTCCCAGGTGGTCTTCGCATCGTCCATCGGCTCGATCGACTCGGCGACGCCCATCTGCGTCGCGCCGTCGGCATCGTAGTAGACCAAGCCTTCCCAGAGCGCGTCGACGACCTTGCCGCCGCCGACTTCAGAGGTGGCCGCCGGAATCAGAGCCTTCTGCGGCTCCGTGTTGTTGACGGTGATGACGTTGCCCGAGGTCCCCTCGCTGCTGTTGCCACCGCTCGATGAGCAGCCCGACAGCGCGAGTGCGCCGGCAGCGGCCAGCGCGATGAACGCGAGACCCTTCCGTGATCGCTTCACTTCGTTTCCTCCTTGAAATCCCCATCCGGTCGCGGCGGACAGTCTTTGTCGCGCCTATTCGCCGATGGGTATCGATTGTTACGGGGACCACCCTAGCTTTCCGGTGGAGCCGCACCTGCGAACTTCCTGGAGCCGTGACTCCATCGTGATTCGGTTGTGCAGAACCCTGCAAAAGGCGACCCGACGACCGCTCGGGAACTGTGCGAATCCGACATTCCTCGAGGCTTCGACGATACGCTGGGGCAGTGCACCGACCCGCAATCCGCAATCGCCTCCGGTGGGAGGTCGCTATCGTGCTCGCCCTCTCGTTCGGGGCCTCGGGCGTGTACGCGATCGTACGTATCGTCGAACGGGTCACGCGCGACACCGCGCTGGCCGAGCAGACCGCGAGCATCAACACATCGCTCGCCGAGCGGCCGGTATTCGATCTGATCTTCCAGCTGCTCTCGTTCGTCTTCGGGCTCGCGCCGGTCGCGCTCGTCGTGTTCCTGCTCTGGCGCGAACGCGCGCCTCGCCTCGGGAGACTCGGCCTCGGAGCACCGAGCGCGGGCGGCCGGTGGCGCTGGCCGAGCGAGGCCGGTGCGGGCTTCGCCCTCGCCGCGATCATCGGCGTCCCCGGTCTCGTCTTCTACGTCTTCGCGAAGCAGATCGGCATCAACACGACCGTGGTGCCCGCGGCGCTCGACGCCTACTGGTGGACGGTGCCCGTGCTCGTGCTGCAGGCGCTGAAGGCGGCCCTCGGCGAGGAGCTCATCGTGGTCGCCTACCTCTTCGACCGGCTCCGCCGGCTCGGCGTCGGGCCGCTCGCGACCATCGTCGCGAGCGCGCTGCTGCGCGGCAGCTACCACCTCTACCAGGGCTTCGGCGGGTTCATCGGCAACGTCGTGATGGGTCTCGTCTTCGGCTACGCGTATCGCAGATGGGGGCGATCGCTGCCCCTCATCGTCGCGCACTGGGTGCTCGACATCGTGAGCTTCGCCGGCTACGCGGTCGCGCTCGCCCTGTGGCCGGGCGTCTTCGCGGCGCCGACGCCGTAGCGCGGATCGCTACCCGGGCTGGATCGTCGAGACCATGGCCGCGGTAAGGCCCCAGATCTCGTCGTACAGTTCAGGGGCCGCGGCGCAGCTGTGCGCCGGTTTCAGCACCGTGTACGAGCCGGTCGCCGTGCGCTCGATGCCCCACTGCTCGCGCATCGCCGAGCAGGAATCGGGCAGCTGGTCGATGAGCGGCGAACCGATGAGCACGAGCTGTTCGCCCCTGATCTCGTACTGGGGCCAGCCGAACTTGCCCGAGATCTGCGCCGTGATGCCCCACAGGGGCACGTTCATGTCGCCGGTCGGGCCGGGGTCGACCGCCGGCGGCTCGTCGGCCGCCTCCTTGGTCTTCGTTGTGTCCTTCTTCTCGCCGTCGGCCTTGCCTTCGGTCTCCGTCGTGGGCTTCGCGCTCGTCGCGGGCTCCGAAGTCTTCGCCGGGGCAGTGGTCTCGGCCGTGGCCGCATCGTCGCCCGCTCGCGCGAGATTCATCACGACGATCGATGCGATGAGTGCGAATACCGTCACGAGGCCGACGATGATCCACGGCTTCGCGTTCGCCGATCGCGTGCTGCCTCCGCCGCGAGGAGTTTTCGCCGGCGGCTGCGCTGGGCCCGGGGCGCCCTCGGGCTGCTCGGGCTTCGTGGTCGGCAGAGGCGACGTCTTGATGCGCTCGGCCTGCTCGAAGGCGAGCCGGTCGCGTGCGGGCACGGGCTGCGACTCGCCGGCTGCGGGCTCCGCCGGGCCGAAGAGCTCCTCGAATGGGTCCTTACTCACGCCCCCACCCTAACCCTGCCACAGCTCATATTCCGCATCGGGCGCCTAGGAGAACGCCCGGCCGATCGTCTCGCGCCGCGCTGCGAAGCCCGCGACCCGTGCGAAATGGCGGTCCATGATTCCTGCGTCGCGCAGCGCAATGGTGCCGGCGTCGCCCCGTTCGATTCCCGCCCGCCACCGCTCGGCGATGAGCGCCATGCGCGTGTCGACGGCATCGAGCAGCTCACCGGGTGCCACCCCGCCGTACGCCTGGCAGACGAGGCCGATGCGACCCGCGGCCTCCGCGGTCGGGATCTCCCGCAACAGCGGAACTCCCGACCAGCAGAGGAAGGCGAGGTCGTCGATCGGGCGACCGGGGCCGGCCCGATCCCAATCGATCATGCCCGAGAACTCCCCGTCGACGACCACCCAGTTGTAGAGGCCGGGGTCGTTGTGGCAGATGATCTCGCCGGGGTCGAGGGGGCGAGCCCCCTGGCGCCACTCGAGGCCCCGCGCGTCGAAGTCGGCGACGGCGTCGTGGAACCGTCTGAGCCAGGCGGCCGCTGCGGCGAGCGCGCGGTCATCGGGCTGCTGCTTCTCGGGGTCGAGCGTGAGTCCGGGCAAGTAGTCGAGCACTTCGCGCCCGTCGTCGTCGAATCCGTGCACCCGCGGGATGCCGTCGAGGCCGCGCTCGTGCAGGTGGGCGAGCAGCGCATGCACCGCCGTCGTCCATGGGCCGACGGGCCGGTGCACGCTGACGGTGCCGTCGGAGTTCTGGATGCGCCAGACTCCGCCCGACCCTCCCGGAAGGTGTTCTTCGCTCGTCACAGTTCGACTGTAATGCGTGCCGCCTGCGCGCCGTCCGTTCAGGTGCGGTGCACCTGCTCCTCGACCTCGCGCAGCGAGAGCGCCGGGGCCGCTTCGGGCAGCCCGTGCACCTGCACGTGCAGTCGCTCCATGCGGGTGTCGAGCTCGGCCGCAGTGTCGGCCGCGTTCTTCAGCTCGTCGAGCAGGGTGCTCGGCACATGCCGGGCGTACTTGTAGTAGATCTTGTGCTCGAGGCTCGCCCAGAAATCCATCGCGATCGTGCGGAACTGCACTTCGACCGGCACATCGACGCGGCCGCTCGATAGGAACACCGGCACCGAGATGATGGTGTGCAGGCTCTTGTAGCCGTTCGGTTTCGGGTGCTTGATGAAGTCCTCGACCTCGAGGATGGTGATGTCGTCCTGCTGCGTGAGCAGGTCGAAGAGGCGGTAGACGTCGCGGATGAAGGCGCACGTGACGCGCACGCCGGCGATGTCGTAGATCTGACCGCGAATGGCGTCGAAGTCGGTGGCGACGCCGCGGCGGTCCATCTTCTCGACCAGGCTGTCGACGCTCTTCACGCGGCTCGACACGTGCTCGATGGGGTTGTACTCGTGCATGTGCAAGAACTCTTCGCGCAGGATCGCGAGCTTCGTCTCGACCTCCTGCATCGCGAAGCGGTACTCGAGCAGGAACCGTTGCATCTGATCGCCGAGAGTCCGCAGCGCGCTCGCCGAGATCGTGATCTCGTCGCCTTCGCCTGCACTGTCGAACTGCGGCGCATCGAACGGGCCGGTCGCTGAGCTGCTCATATCGTCCAGGGTAGCCCCCGCCACTGACGATGGGCCCGGAATCGCGGCCGACGGTTCGCTCACAGCATGATCGGCCGGGATTGCGGGGAAGAGTCTGCCTCTCGGCCACCCGCTTCTGTTAGCGTGGCGATGACCGGGTACCGTCGCCACGGGCCCGGCACGAACTCAGCACGCTCTCGCTTGGAGGAATTATGCCGAACACCATCGTGAACAAGGCCAGCGCCGTCTGGAACGGAGAGCTGTTCACCGGCTCGGGTACCACCAGCCTCGACTCCTCGGGAGCCGGCACGTTCTCGGTGAGCTGGAAGGCCCGCGGTGAGGAATCGGGCTCGACGACCACGCCGGAAGAGCTCATCGCCTCGGCGCACGCGACCTGCTACTGCATGCAGTTCTCGAACATGCTCACGGAGAACGGCACTCCCCCGACGCAGCTGAACGCCGCGGCTGAAGTCGACTTCACCCCGGGCACGGGTATCACCGCGATCCGCCTCACCGTCGTCGGCACCGTCGACGGCATCAGCGCAGAGGACTTCGCGCGCATCGCGAACGATGCGAAGGTGAACTGCCCGGTATCGAAGGCGCTCGCCGCGGTCGACATCTCGCTGACGGCGTCGCTGGCATAGGGATCATCGCGGGCTGCGCCCGCCGAACGGCCGCCGCGACCTCGGTGTTCGAGGCCCGGCGGCCGTCGCCGTTTCAGGGCGCGATCGCAGGGGCCGTCTCGGGCTGCCGCAGCAGCGCCCATACGGCGAAGCGCATGTCCGGGATATCGAGATCGACACCGGTGAGATCCGCGAATCTCTGCAACCGGTATCGCACGGTGTTGTGGTGCACATGCAGGCGCCGCGCCGCTCGCCCGATATCGCCCCAGTGATCGATCGCCACCCGCACGGTGGCGAGCAGGTCGCGGTCTTTCGCGACATTGCTCGCAAGCATCTGCTCGAGCCCGCGGGGCACTCGGCCGCGGATCGGCAGCTGCTGGGCGAGGAGCTGATCGAGCAGCAGTGGAGCCCAGAACTCTCCCGGCGTCGCGACCCCGCTCCGCCCTTCGCGCAGCAGCGCGTTCAGCACGCGGTCGGCGGTGGCGGCGGATCCCGCGACGTCGTGCGGGGCATTCGCATGACTTCCGATACCGACGGCGACTTCGATGTCGACGCGTTGCAGACTCTCGACGAAGTAGCCGGCGAGCAGGCGCGCGCCTGTCGCGTCGCATTCGTGCGGGTCGCCGCCGCAGTCGAAGTGCACGATGTGCAGGCGGTCGCCGTCGGCGACCGTGACCGCCTCGTTCTGCACCGACCATGAGGAGTTGGCGACGAGCACGCGGAAGTCGGCGAGGCGAATGGACTGGGCTTCCGGATGCTCGGGTGCAACGGTGAAGGAGATGACGTGCGCCCCGCGGCCGAACGAGCGCCCGGTGACGCCCAGCTCCAGCAGCGCCGCCTCCACTCGTCTCCCCGCCAGCAGATCGAGCGCCGCGTCGTCCCGGGTGATCCGCTCGTCCTCGCGCCGCCGCAGGTCGGCCACGAGGATCTCGCTCATCTGCGCTGCTGCCGCCTGCAGCGTCGCGGTGTCGTCCTCGGCGAACGCCGGCGACGCGCGGGCGAACCAGATCGTCCCGACCAGCCGTCCGCGCGACCGGATCGCGACGACCAGTCTCGGCCCGAGGCCCGCGGCTGCATCGGGCGCGACTTCAAGGACGTCCTCGCCGCGGATCAGGCTGGCCTGAACGCCCTGCGCGTTGAACACCTGTTGCAGGTATCCGGGCATGCGCCGCTGCATGATGGCGTTGCGCCTCGCTTCGTCGATCGGCGCCGCAAAACGCGAGTACGCGAGCATCTGGAAGTCCTGGTCCTCCACGATGATGTGGCCCCGTAGCGAGTCCGCGGCGCGATCGACGATATCCACGATCTCGCTCTGCGCTTGCTCGTCCTCGAGGATACCGGGCACCGGAGAGTCGTACTTGAGCTGCTTCACGAGGCGGGAGATCGAGGCCGGTGTCGCTTCGGCTCGAACCGCCATGACGGGGGTGTCCGTGGGCCCCAGCTCCGGAAGCAGGGGCTTCGCGCCCACGACGATGACGAGCTCCGCCCCGGCTGCGCATGCCTGCCCGTACGCATCCCGCAGTTCGGCGGCACCCGCGAGCGTTCGCGTCTCGACTGCGATGCGCTGCACGGGCGCCGGGCGCCGGTGCAGCGAGACCTGCTCCGGCAGATCCTCGAGCGCATCGAGTATGCGGCCGAGCGGCAACGGTGTCGCCAGCGCGATGAGCTCCATTCACTTCCTTTGGTCGATCGACTGTTTTTCTGCTCTGAACTTTAGTCGAATCACCAGAGTTTATGGCGAGCGCCGTACCTAGAGTGAGTGCAGCACAATCGTTCGCCTAGGCCAGGCGGCCCCTGCCCGTACCAGTGCAGACGGCCGCGCCGCACCGGTGCAGGCGGCCCCGCAGGCCCGCGAACCCGAAGCTTCGAGGAGGAAGCACATGTCACCACGCACACTCGGATTAGGAGTCGTCCAGATCGGCGGCATTCAGCCTGAGGACAGCCGTACCGATGTGGTGGCCCGCCTGGTCGCCCACCTGCGCACGGCGTGCGCGCGCGGAGCGGAGTTCGTCGTCTTCCCCGAACTCACCCTCACGACGTTCTTTCCGCGCTACTGGTTCGAGGACCAGGGCGAAGCCGACCAGTACTTCGAGCGGGAGATGCCCAGCGACGAGACGGCGCCGCTCTTCGCTGCGGCGGCAGAGCTGAAGTGCGGCTTCTACCTCGGCTACGCAGAACTCACTCCGGACGGCCACCACTACAACACTTCGATCCTGGTGGACAGCACCGGCAGCATCACCGGCAAGTATCGCAAGATCCATCTGCCGGGCCACGACGACAACCGCGCAGAGCTCCCGCACCAGCACCTCGAGAAGAAGTACTTCGAGGTCGGCGATCTCGGTTTCGGAGTATTCGAGTCCCAGGGGCTCAAGATCGGTATGGCGCTGTGCAACGACCGCCGCTGGCCGGAGGTCTACCGCATGCTCGCGCTGCAGGGCGCCGATCTCGTCGTCCTCGGGTTCAATACCCCGATGGTGGTGCCCGGCTGGCAGGAGGAGCCGCATACGAAGATGCACAGCCACCTGCTGTCGCTCGCCGCGGGCGCCTACCAGAACGCGCTCTGGGTCGCGGCCGCCGGCAAGAGCGGCACCGAGGATGGCGTCTATATGATCGGCGGATCGGCCATCGCATCGCCGAGCGGCGAGATCGTGGCGAAGGCGATCTCCGACGGCGACGAAGTGCTCGTTTCGCATATCGATCTCGACCTATCGACCCCGTTCCGCGAGAGCGTCTTCGACTTCGCGGCGCATCGCCGCCCAGAGTTCTACTCGCTCATCACCGAACGCACAGGCCGCGGAGAACCGCTCCCGGTCCCCGGATTCTAGCCCCCAGCACTGCGACGAGGAGAAACACATGACCTACACCCTGTTCCGCGGCGGCACCGTTGTCAGCAGCACGGGCAAGACCCGCACCGACGTTCTGGTATCGAACGGCACCGTGATCGCGGTCGGCGAGGTTCCGGGAGTCGCTCCCGAGAACACCGAGATCGTCGACTGCACCGGCATGCTGCTCCTGCCCGGCGGCGTCGACGTGCACACGCATCTCGATGCCCCGATGTTCAACACCACGACCGCCGACGACTTCGAGACCGGCACGATCGCCGCGGCCATGGGCGGCACCACCACCGTCGTCGACTTCGCCTCCCAGCTGCCCGACGAGACACTGCCGAACTCGTTGCAGGCGCACCGCGACAAGGCGGCCGGTAAGGCCGCGATCGACTACGGCATGCACATGGTCGTGAACAACCTGTACAAGGGCGCGATCGAAGACCTTTCGACGATCAAGGAGGAGGGGGTCAGCAGCCTGAAGGTGTTCATGGCCTACCGCGGCAGCCTCATGATCAACGACGGGGAGCTGTTCGACGTGCTCCGCGGCGCGAAGAAGACCGGCAGCCAAGTGTGCATCCACGCCGAGAACGGCGACATCATCGACCGGATGTCGGCCGACCTCGCGGCAGCGGGGAAGATCGGGCCGGGGTACCACGAGATCTCGCGGCCCCCGAAGACCGAGGTCGAGGCGGTCGAACGGGCGATCCGCATCGCAGACATCGCAGAGGCGCCGATCTACTTCGTGCATCTCTCGACCGAGGGCTCGGTCGAAGCGGTCGCAGCCGCCCGCGCAGTGGGCCAGCCGGTCGCAGCCGAGACCTGCACCCACTATCTGACTCTCGACCGCTCCATCTACGACGAGCCCGGCTTCGAACCCGCAAAGGCCGTGTTGACACCGCCGCTGCGCACTTTCGAGCACCGCGAGGCGCTCTGGCGCGGCCTGAACTCCGGAGTCCTGAGCGTCGTGAGCTCTGACCACTGCCCGTTCTGCTTCGAAGACAAGCGCAAGCTCGGCGGCGACGATTTCCGCACCATCCCGAACGGCGGTCCCGGGGTCGAGCATCGCATGTCGGTGGTATACGCCCGCGGTGTCGCCGACGGCAAACTGACCATCGAACGGTTCGTCGACCTCACTTCGACCACCCCGGCCCAGCAATTCGGGCTGTACCCGCGTAAGGGCCACATCGGTGTCGGAGCAGACGCCGATATCGTCGTCTTCGACGAGAACGGCACGACGGATATCTCGGCGAAGACGCAGTTCCAGAACATGGACTACACGCTCTACGAGGGCTGGTCGCTGCCGGGCAGGATCAAACGGGTCTACTCGCGCGGCGCCCTGGTCGCGGACAACGGCAACTTCGTCGGCAGAGCGGGCCACGGCCAGTACCTGCACCGCAGCGGCTACTGAGGGGCCGGGCCATGCAACCAGTCACCGAACGCATCTCGCACGACCTCGAGTCGCTCGCGACGATGACGGACACCTCGATGCCCGGATGGACCAGGGCGGCGTTCTCCGAGCTCGACATCGTCGGCCGCCACTGGGCCGCCGATCAGCTGCGGGCCGAGGGCCTCGAAGTGCATGAGGATGCGGCGGGCAACATCATCGGCCGCCTTCCGGGCCGTCATCCGGAGCTCGGGGCGATCGCCACGGGCTCGCACACGGACACCGTCGAAGGCGGTGGCCGTTTCGACGGCATCGTCGGAGTGATCGGCGCCCTCGAAGCCGTGCGGATGCTGCGCGAGAACGACATTCGCCTCAACCACGATCTGCTGATCATCGTGTTCTTCAACGAGGAGCCGAACTCGTGGGGCACCAGCTGCCTCGGCTCGCGCGCCCTCACCGGCGCGCTGCCGAAGGACTACTTCGACCGGGAGAACCAGCAGGGCGAGAAGCTCGGCCACGCGCTGCAGCGGGTCGGCATCGACCCCAGCGGCATGCTGGGGGTCGATGCGTATCTGCAGGCTTCGAACCTCCGCTCGTTCGTGGAGCTGCACGTCGAGCAGGGCCCGGTGCTCGAGCGCGTCGGCAGCCAGGTCGGCATCGTGACCTCGATCACGGGCGTCACCCGCTTCGAGGCGCTCTTCCGCGGGCGGCAGGACCATGCCGGCACCACCAGCATGCTCGACCGTCGAGACGCCGGCTGCACGGCGGCCGGCGTCGTGCTCGCGGTCGAGCGCATCGCCGGCGCCCACGAAACAGGCCGAGGCACCACCGGGCAGGTGCTGTTCACGCCCGACGCCGTCAACGTCGTCTCGGAGGAGGCGCTGATCACCGGCGAATTCCGCAGCCCGGATGATGAGTGGTTGAGCTTCGCACAGGATCAGCTGCAGGAGGCCGCGGCTGCCGAGGGCGCTAAGCGCCGCGTCGATGTCGCCATCGATTGGCTGCCCACCCAGGCGCCGGTGCCTATGGCCGAGCCGCTGCAGCAGGCCATCGAGGCGACGTCCGCGCACCTCGACCTCACCGCCTCCAAGCTCTACAGCGGCGCGGAGCACGATGCGGCGATCATGGGCGCCCTGGTCCCCTCCGCCATGATCTTCATCCCGTCCGCAGCCGGCCGCAGCCACTGCCCCGACGAATGGACCGACCTCGCCGATATCTCCGCGGGCACGGCGATGCTCGCGGGATCCCTGGTCGAAATCGACCGCCTGCGGTAATTCTCTCGCTAGTCTCATGAACACCGGCCCATTCGCCTGAATACGAAGGAGTATTTCAATGTCCGAACGCCATCCTCGTTCACCGAGGTTGTACAACACCGAACTCACACCGGAATCAGCGACCGGTACCTGGAAAACCGTCAACCTCTTCAACTGGTGGATGTCGGCCTGGCACAGCCTGGGCGGCTACACGATGGCCATCGGCCTGCTGGTCTTCGGCATCTCCGGCTGGCAAGTCATCATCGCGTTCGCAATCGGCGTGCTCATCCTCTACTTCGTGAACAACCTCACGGGTACGGCCGGACAGCGGGAGAAAGTACCGTTCCCGGTATTCGCTCGCGGCTCCTTCGGCATCTTCGGCGCAAACATCCCAGCGATTCTGCGCGCCATCGTCGCGATCGCCTGGTACGGGATCCAGACCTACCTCGCTTCGGCCGCAGTTATGCTGCTGATCGTGAAGGTGTTCCCCGGCACCGCGGGGATGGCGGAGAACAGCTTCCTCGGCCTCTCGGCGCTCGGCTGGATCTGCTTCCTCGCGCTCTCCGCAGTCCAGCTCGCAGTGCTCATGCTCGGCATGGAGTCGGTGCGCCGGCTGTCGGACTTCGCCGGCCCCACGATCTGGATCGCGATGTTCGCCCTCGCCATCTGGATGCTGGCGAGGGCCGACTGGTCCATCGACCTCGGCGCACGGCTTTCCGAAGGCGTGTCGCCGGGCCTGCAGACCTACGGCATGCTCGCCGCGGTCTTCCTGACCGTCGCCTACATGGCCGGCCCCACGCTGAACTTTGCCGACTTCACCCGCAATGCGCCGAGCGAAGCCATGGTGCGCAAGGGCAATGCGCTCGGCCTGCTGATCAACGCGACGGCGTTCGGCATCATCTCGGTGGTCATCGCCATGGCTTCGCTGAAGGTCTACGGCGATGCGCTGAAGGATCCGATCCATCTCATGGGCGATATCGACAGCGTCGCACTGCTGCTCATCGCCATCATCGCCGTGAGCATCGCGACCGCCGGAATCAACATCATCCTGAACTACGTGTCGCCGGTGTACGACATCATCAACGTGTGGCCGAAGGCGTTCACGTTCCGAACGTCGGGCGCCGTCGTCGCGATCCTGTCGATCGTCATCCTGCCGTGGAACCTGTTCTCGAACCCTGTGCTCGTCAATCAGTTCATCGGCGGCGTGGGAGCCCTGATGGGCCCCCTCGTCGGCATCGTCGTCGCTGATTACTACTTCATCCAGGGACGCCATTTCAAGAAGAGCGATCTCTTCACCGAAGACCCGCGCGGTCGCTACTACTACCGGCGCGGCTACAACCCGCGCGCGATCGCCGCACTGATCGTAGGCGGCGTGCTCACCATCATCATGAGCATCATTCCCGCGATCTCGATGGTCGCGCCGTTCGCTTGGCCCGTCGGTGTCATCGTCTCCGGCGGCGTGTACTACCTGCTCAGCCGCAACGACCGCATCTCGGTCGATGAGGCCCGCACCGTGACCGAAGAGATCAACGTCGTCATCTGACGGCTCGGTACGGCGGCGTCTGCCGTTCCTGCACGGACGGCAGACGCCGTCGCCGGTCTCCCCGCACACGACCCTGTCAATACCCGCACCGACGATGAGGACGGCATGAGATTTCTCGTCATCAACCCCAACACCTCGGCCGGCATGACCGCGGCGATCGCCGAGGAATGCCGCAAGGTCGCCGCTCCCGGCACGATCATCGATGCGATCTCGCCGGAGTACGGCCCCCGATCGATCGAGACCCATACCGAGGACGCCATCGCGGCGGCGGCCACGATCGATGCGGTGCTGAAGCACCGGGAGGACGGATACGACGCCATCATCGTCGCCTGCTTCATCGACCCGGCGCTGATGGCGATCCGCGAGATCGTCGACGTACCGGTCATCGGCATCGCAGAGGCGGCGGCGCACCTCGCGGCGCTCGTCGCCCCCAGATTCTCGGTCGTCACCGTCATGCGCCGACTCGAGCACCAGATCGCCGCGACGATCGACCGGTCCGGGCTCGCCGACCGCTGCGCCTCGGTGCGCTCCATCGATCTCTCGGTGCTGGGGCTCGAAGAGGATATCGACGCCACGCTCGCCGCGATGGAGCAGGAGTCGCGACGGGCGATCGAGGAGGACGGCGCGGAGGCCATTCTGCTCGGATGCGCCGGGCTCGGCCCCCTCGACAAAGAGCTGCAGGCCCGCCTCGGGGTGCCGGTGCTCGACGGCTGCGGGTGCGCGGTCAAACTCGCCGAGGCGTGCATCGGCTACGGCGTCTCGACCAGCAAGGTGCTGTCGTACTCCTCGCCGCCCGCGAAGGAGTACGTGGGCATGCCCGACTTCAGCAGAGCGTTCGGCGCTTGACCGGGCCGCGGGCCCATCGGCAGCTGCCCCGCCGCATCGTGCAGCTGCTGCTCGGGCTCTTCCTCTACGGCATCGCCATCGCGTTCATGGTCGTCGCCGAGCTGGGAGCGGCCCCGTGGGATGTGCTCACCCTCGGTCTCATCAACCACTTCCCGCTGACCTTCGGCGTCATGAACGTCGTCGTCTCGGTGATCGTGCTGCTGCTCTGGATCCCGCTGCGCGAGCGACCCGGCATCGCTACCCTGCTGAACGCGCTGCTCGTCGGGCCGTCGGCGGATGTCGGGCTGCTCCTCATCCCGGAGGCGCCGAACCTGTGGGTGCAGGTGCTCTACTACCTCATCGGGCTCGTACTGCTCGGAGCCGCGACGGGCATGTACATCGGAGCGAAGTTCGGCTCGGGCCCGCGCGATGGGCTCATGACCGGGCTCAACCGGGTCACGGGCCTGCAGATCTGGGTCGTGCGCACGACCCTCGAGGTGGGCGTCGTCGCCGTCGGCTGGCTGCTCGGCGGGCTCGTCGGCATCGGCACCGTCGTCTTCGTCTTCACGATCGGGCCGCTCTGCCAGTACTTCTTGAAGATCTTCACCGTCAAGGGGGTGTAGGGCCCGGGGTTCTGCATGCCCGCACGCACACGAGCCGGTGCCGGCTCCGGCAGCGGGGCCGGTGCCGGCTCGGTGCCGGCCCGGGCACCTGCCCGGTGTATAGGCGAAGCACCGCCGTGTAGCCCGATCACCGCGCTTCGCCTACACGGTCGTGCGAAAGCTATACAGCGTGCTGGAGGTGCCGGTCTACAGCGCGCCGGAGGTTCCGGCCTACAGCGCGCCGGAGGTGCCGGCCTACAGCGCACCGGAGATGCCGGCCTACAGCAGGCCGGCGCGCAGCTCCTCCGCCGATTTCGGCGACAGCATCCCCGGCGCGATGTCGTAGACCGTCTTCGCCCCGTGCTGACCGGCGGCGCTGAGACGCGCCGCGGCACGCGCGTAGGCGACGAGCACGCTCGCGGTGAACTCGGGGTTCGAATCGAGCGCGAGGCGGTACTCGATCACCTGCCGCTGTGCGTCGGAGGTGCGGCCGCTGCGGATCACGAAGCCGCCGTGCGGCATGCCCTGGTGATCGCGGGCGAGCTCTTCGGCCGAGATGAAGTGGACGGTCGTGTCGTAGGGCTCGAAGTAGTCGGGCATGCCCACGATCTCGGCGCGCACGGACTCGGCGTCGGCGCCCTCTTCGAGCACGACGAAGCACTCGCGAGTGTGCCGCTCGCGGGTGGAGAGCTCGGGGTTCTCGCCGGCGCGCACCCGCGCGATCGCGTCCTCGGACGGCAGCGTGTACTGCACTCCCCCGGCGACGCCCGGCACGCGGCGCAGCGCGTCGGAGTGGCCCTGGCTCAGCCCGCGGCCCCAGAACGTGTAGGTCGATCCCTGCGGCAGCAGCGCCTCGCCGAAGACGCGGTTCAGCGAGAACATGCCCGGGTCCCAGCCCGTCGAGATGACGGCCGCGGTACCGGCGGCGGTCGCCGCCGCATCGACGGCGGCGAAGTGCTCGGGGATGTGGGCGTGGTTGTCGTAGCTGTCGACGATCGAATACCGTGCGGCGAGCGCGGGACTCTGCTCGGGCAGGTCGCTGCGCGAACCGCCGCAGAGCACGAGCACGTCGATGTCGTCGCGATCCCTGTCGAGATCGGCGATGGAGAACACCCGGGTGCTCTCGTGCACGGTGGCGACGCTCGCGGGGTCGCGGCGGCTGAAGACGCCGACGAGCGCCATGTCGGGGTTCAGGCCGATCGCGGTTTCGACGCCGCGCCCCAGGTTGCCGTAACCAACGATGCCGATGCGGATCGGAGCGCTCACGAATGCTGCCTTTCAGCCGAGAAGATGCCCTGGCGGGCGTGACGCGACAATTCTAGCGATGCGGTCGGGGCATCGACAGGGATCCGATCTATGCTGGGCTCATGGCCGGACATCGCATCTACAAGCTCGCCTTCTCGGATCTCTACCCGAACTACACGGCGAAGGCCGAGCGCAAGGGGCGTACGAAGGCGGAGGTCGACGAGATCATCCGCTGGCTCACCGGCTACACGCAGGCGCAGCTCGACGAGCTGATCGCTCCCGGCAACCCGGTCGACCTCGAGCAGTTCTTCGGCGAGGCCCCGCTCTTGAACACGTCGCGCGACCTGATCAAAGGCGTCATCTGCGGTGTGCGGATCGAGGAGATCGAGGACCCGCTGATGCGCGAGATCCGCTACCTCGACAAGCTCATCGACGAGCTCGCGAAGGGGCGCCCGATGGAGAAGATCCTGCGCGCGTAGCCCTGGCGTTCAGGCCGCGGCGATCTGCGCGAGCACGTCGAGGAAGCCCTGCCACCCTGCGATGGTGGCGTGCTTCTGCTCGTCTGAGAAGCCCGGCGCCTGCTGCGTCATCATGAGCCGAGTCCCCTCCCCGTCTGCCGCGGCCGCGAGTTCGAAGGTCAGCCGGGCGCCGTTCTCGGCGTCGGGCTGGTCGGTGATCGTCATATCGAGGCGCATCGGCGCGTCGACCTCGATGAACGTTCCGGCCCAGTCCATGGTGCCGCCATCGGGCAGCACCATGACGGCCGCCCAACCCCGCCCGGCCTCGGCACGGTAGTCGAGCCGGTCGGCGGGCACCTGCACCGCGTCGCCGCCGAACCAGCGAGCGAACGAATCGGCCGTCGTGAGGGCGGCGAACACCGCCTCGGGCGGGGCCGCGATCTCGCGGTCGATCCGGATGCCGTCGTCGGTGATCCCTGTCATGCGCTCAAACCTACCGGCCCGGGTCGCCGTGCACCAGCGCCTCGATCAGCTTCAGCGCGCTCCCCTTGTGCGACGCGTAGAGGTCCGGCGCTGACCGCTGTCGAATGCGTCGCGACCCGCCTCCTCGAAGCTGCCGACACCGGTCAGCTCAAGGGGCGACCGCGTAGTGGCTGCGGATCGCGACGCGGTTCCACACTCCCATCACGATCGCGAGCCAGCTGATGGCCGACACCTGCTCGGGCGTGAGGGATCCGTCGTCCCACTCGGCCCGCGCCGGGCGCGGCAGCCCGGTCACCTCTTCGGCGAGCGCGAGCGCGGCCTGCTCCTGGGGCGTGAAGTACTGGGACTCCCACCAGGCCGCGACGACCGCGAGACGATCGGTGGTCTCGCCCTTCGCGATCGCGTCGCGCGTGTGCATGCGCAGGCAGAACGCGCAGCCGTTCATTTGCGAGACGCGGATCTTCACGAGCTCGACGAGCTTCTCGTCGAGGCCCGCTGCGGCGATCGCTTCGCCGACCGCTCCGTCGAGTTCGAGCACCTTGCGGTAGGCGGCGGGGCTGAGCTTGGTGATGTTCACGGTGTTCATTGCTGATGTTCCTTCTTCTCTGTTCTTCTTCGTGAGGGGATGCGGCTGCTGGCTGCCGGGGTCTACAAATCGATACCGATGATGGTTTTCCCGGGCACGCGGCTACCGGTCGTGAATGCGGAGGCGGCTTCGGCGAGCGGGACCACGGTTCCGACGGCGACGCGGAGCCGGCCCGCGCGTACGCGTTCGATGATCTGCTGCAGCTGATGCCGATTCGGCTCGACCACGAAGAACACCGCCCGGCCGCCCTCGGGGCGCCCGGGTGGCGGCGCGGCGATCGTGACCAGCACGCCGCCCGTGCGGATGAGCGCGAGCGAGGCCTCGCCGATCGCGCCCCGATCACGTCGAAGACGGCGTCGACGGGTTCGTGCGTCTGCCAGTCTTCGGCGCCGAGGTCGAGGAATTCGTGGGCGCCGAGACCGAGGATCGTCTCGCGGTCCCGGGCGCGCCCGGTGCCGATCACGTAGGCGCCGGCCTCGCGCGCGAGCTGCACGGCGGCCGAACCGACCCCGCCGGCCGCCCCGTGGATCATGATGCTCTGCCCGGGCTGTACTCCCGCGTGCACGAAGAGCCCCTGCCAGGCGGTCAGTCCGGAGATCGGCAGGCTCGCGCCGGTGACGAAGTCGATGTCGGCCGGTAGCGCTGTCAGGTTTCGGGTCTCCACCGCGACGTACTCGGCGAGCGAACCGTCTCGGGTCCAATCGGTGAACCCGACGACGCGCTGCCCGATGCTGAGGCCGGTGGTCCCGTAGCCGAGTTCTGTGACGACCCCGGCGACTTCGTGTCCAGGGATCGACGGGGTGCGATCCCTGCCGGCACGGTCTTCCCAGGTGCCCGGCCACGACAGCTCGCCAGGCGTGAAGCCCGCCGCTCTGACGCGCACGACGACGTCGTTCTCAGCGGCGTGGGGATGCGGGCGCTCGGCGAGCCGCATCCCTTCCGTACCCGCTTCTCGGTCGGTGACGATGATTGCCTGCATGGGTCTCCTTCTGAAATGTGCCGTCACTGTTTCGACGACGCAGCCGGAGGAAATGTCAGGTTCGCTTCGCCCACTCCCCCAGTTTCCGCGGGTTCCACTGGATCCACACCTGCGTGACGCCCGCCTCGCCGACCTCGAAGTTCACGACGGCGCTCACGCCGCTGCCGTCGATGAACAGGACCGCGGCGCCGTCGGCGGTCTCGCCGAGCGCGGTGCGCACATCCGGGCGGCGCTGGGCGACACCGAGGAGGAAGCGCGCGACCTTGTCGGGGCCGTGGATCGGGTTGAGCGCTGCGCGGACCAGCCCGCCGCCGTCCGAGGTGAGCACGACCCGCGGGTCGAGCAGCCGCACGAGCTCGGTAACATCCCCGCTTTCGGAGGCACCGCGGAAGGCCGCGACGGTTTCGCGGTGCAGCTTCGCGTCGACGTCGTTCCGCTTGTGAGCCGCAAGGTGTTTGCGCCCCGATGACGCGAGCTCGCGTGCGGCACCGGCGGAGCGCGCGAGCATCTCGCCGATCTCGGCGAATGAGTACCCGAAGACGTCATGCAGCACGACCGCCACCCGTTCGGCCGGGGTCATCTGCTCCATCAGCCGCAGCAATGCCGTACTCACCGAACTGCGCAGCTGCGCCCGAGTGGCGGGGTCGCCGCCGTCGACGAGCGGCGTGCGCACCGGCAGCGCTTCGGGCAGCCACGGCCCGACATAGGCTTCGCGGCGGTGGGCAGCCGACCCGAGCATATCGAGGCAGACACGGGTCGTTGCCGTGGTGAGCCAGGCGGCCGGATTGCGAATGCCCCGGCGTTCATCGTCACTCAGACGAACCCAACGCACGTACGCCTCTTGCACCGCGTCTTCGGCCTCGGCGACCGTGCCGAGCATGCGGAACGCGACGCGCATGAGATGCTCGCGTGCGGCCTCGGCTTCTCGGTCTGGTCCCGCCATCACGCCTCTACTCTCCGATACGACACCGCGCTGATGACACCAGCTTCTCATTAAGTCGCGCGTTTGGGCCGCGAAGAACTGAACCAATGGCGCCGGGCACCTGCCGTACCGGGCGCTGCGCATAACCAGTCTTCGAAGCTGCAGAGACGACAGAACTCTGACGAGAATTTTCTCTCATCAGAGTTTTCTGTCTGGCTGACAGGGTGTGAACCTGCGACCCCCTGACCCCCAGGTAGACGGTTCAGCCCAGATCCTTGATTTTCCGGGCTTTTCTGCCCCTCAGAAGGTCCCTTTTCACGTCATGGATTGCATGATTTGCATGCGTCAGGTCCCGGCCAGGTCCCGGCTCTTGGTAGCCACCGGCAGATCCGTCAGGGGCCAACAAACCCAGGGCGGTTCACATGGATTGCATGGTTTGCATGCATCAGGTCCCGGCTCTTGGTAGCCAATGACAGATTCGTCAGGGGTTTACGTGGGGTTTACGGAGACACCGCCGAAGGTCTCCGACTGGGAAGGCGTGCTCCGCGATCGTGGGTCGCGACAGTCGGGACTGCGAACCCTGGACGCTAGCAATCGCCTGTCCCGAATCTAACACTAATCATGCGGCAAGATGAGAGACTTCTTCGCTTCCGGCCCTCCGCCGGTAGCCGACTCTTCTTTGCCCCCCTCATCAACGTTCAACACATTCTCCTTTACGATCGCGCCAGCGACCTGCATGAAAATCCTCACTACGGCCGATAGCTCGAACAATGCATACCACCAAAGCCAAAACGCTAGATAAACCGCGAAGTAGTGAAACCAGGCGTCAGAAAACGCAACTCCGAGTGGGATTACTGTGAATCCCGTCCCGAACGCGATCGCCAGAAACGAAACTAAGACCAGACCGATCTGGATCATTGCCGACCAGGCGAAGGTGAAAAGCAAATTCTGAAAAGAGGAGTACCTGGACCCTTGAGGCTTCAGATTTGACCACCTGCGAACACGTTTATCACCAGGAACACCCAACGCGATACCCGCCCCAGCGATCGCAGCTCCAAAACTCAGCGCAGCATAGAGGAGTGCATAATTCGCTAGGTCCTGAACATACAGTGCACCGAGCGGAATAAATGGCGCTATAAGGCCTGTAACGCAGGCGAGAACCAAAGAGACCCAGAGCGCGGGATCCTTCAGGAGTTGTTTACGCCTTCCCCAAACTTCTCCACTCCAGAAACCTTGCGTCCGCTTTTTTCCCATGCCCCACCTCCTTGGTTGCGCGATGAGCAACGGAATTGACTACGCAGTTGCACCTTCGTCTTCTGCGATCATTTCCAAAGAGGACTCCCTGATCGCATCGAGCTCCTCGAACGCGGTAGCTCCTCGCTCAACCTCAACCTGAGTCTTCCTTGCATACCTCTCAAGGTTGATCGTCTTGTTCCCGGCTTCACCGGGAGCTTGGCCGACAACGATGACGTTCTTCAGCGAGGAAATCTTCTTGCGAGCAAGACCCAAAATGTCCTGCACAATACCCTTCTTCTTTGAAAGGCCCTCACCCCTTGGTGCGACAAGTTCAACGCGAGCACTTGCCGCACTGGATTCTTCAGCATATTTATGAATTTCGTTGCTGTCGTCTGACCAGTCCAAGTTGGGCTGGTTAACGGCAACGGTTACCTTCTTGACCGTCTCGAGTTCTTGAACCGCCCTATCAAACTCCTCGGAGGTGACTTGATTGAGGTCGATCGTCAGCCTGTCATAACCGGCATCTCGCCCAAGAGCCTGCAGGTATCGTTCGATGATTGCGGTGGAGACGCCTGGCCGTTTACGTTCAATCGCAACGAGGCGCGAGGTCGTGTTGAAAATCGCCCAGACCGCGACCGCAAATACGCCTTCATCTCGTTCGACCGACTCTTCGGAGCCAGTCCGTTCGTTGTAGAAGACCGGCACCTGATCTTCACTGCCAGAGATGAACCTCAGAGCCGTGACGTCCTCGCTGATGCGGCTGGTCTGCGTCACTGCGACAACCTGTCCGAGCACGACCTTGCGGCTCTCGCGCGCGGAAGCAAGATCTGCAACCACATTCACGAACTCTGGGTAATCAATTACTCCAGACGCGTCTCGACCATGAATTGAGTAAGCCGCGACGCTTCTCATCTGGGTACGTTTTCTAGCCAATTCACTTCCAATCGGTTTGCCCCACGGCGGGGATATACATCAACAGCGATGTACAAGGCACTGCTCGGGCACAAAAGCACCCAGTAAGGCTCATAGTAGCTTTCAGCACTGCCGCGCCATCCTCGCAACATTCGTGACTATTACCGGAGTGAAGCTCGAGCACGCCGGGAACGGGCCTCTGTGTGCATGTTCACTGGAGTTGCGTCGATCACTCGGCGGACCATTTCAGCGATGAATCGGTCGGGTCGTAAATCAACCGGCACCTTACCCCAAGGAAGGTGCACCGGAGGAAGGCTTGATAGTGCCACCTCGACATCCGACTGCTCGACATGTTCTTCGATGTCGTCGTCTGAGTCTTCGCTGCCTTCGACACCTGCCTCGGCGAGTGGATCTTCGCCATCACCCTGATCATCATCCGATTCTTCAACGGAGAGGTGACTGCCGTACTCAATGACGATGAGGGAGACTGCGTGATAGGCGTCGTCTTCTCGTCCGAGCTTCTGGAGCAGGTCGATGAGCCATTCCGCCTTATCGGGCGACTCGTCAAAGATGGTGGATCGGAGCCCGTAGACGAAGCCGAGTGCGGCGAGGGGGTGGCGGAGGCGGAGGTTCTTCGCATCGCCGTATGATTCTTCTACCCGGTTGGCGGCGTTCTTACCGAAGCTGGAGTCCATCCGTTTTGTGCTGATGAGGAGCTCTGGTCCTGCCGCCCAGTTCGACATGACGACGTCGACCTGTTTGAGGTAGTTCTTGCCAAGGATGTTTGCCGAGGATGCGGCTGCTCCGGTGGGTGGTGTCTTTGCCTGAAGTCTCTTCCAGAGCGCATCGCGTTCCTTGGCCGTGACCTTGTTGAGCAGGCTCACGATGGGGCCGGGCAAGATTCGCGGTGCCGAAGGACGCGGCCAAGCGGCGTCAGCATCGAACCCGGAGCGACGGAGCTCATACGAAAGCCAGACGTCCAACGCGAGAGCGGGTACGCCGGTTGTAGTGGGGGCTTTCAGGTAGAGAGGGACGCCAAGAAGCTTGATGAGCGTGTCATAGTCGGGCTCATAAGAGAGAGCTCCGCTCTCGTCTCTTACCCAAGGGTTGCTGTGCTCCCCGCTGGGGGCGGCATCAGCGACGATGCGATCAAAAATCGCCCACGCTTTCGCCTTTGTCGATGGTTCAGTGGCCACTTCGTCCCCTTGCTTGGCGTCGGCCAGCCAGGGCGGCGTGGGCGTCTCGCACATGGTCGAGTTCGGATTCTGTAACGAGCTTGGGGTCGATGAGCAGTACGTCGTCCACGAGCTTGACTGCTGCGATGAGGTCTCCTTGTTGGAGGAGCTTCGCGACGTCCTGCTTGATGAGACGCAGTTGCTCGGCGCAAGCTTGTACATGTGCGGGTGAGGGCATCGCCCAGACGTCGGCCTCGCGCGGCTCGAGCTTGAGAATCCCTCCCCCATACGAGCGCCCCACCATTTCGGCGTTGAGAAGAGTAACCGAGTTGAGGCTCGCGATAGGCAGAAGGTCGCGCCCCAGCTCCCGATTTTGCTCATTGAGGTAGACGCCGTGGACAGAGTTGAGGTGGTGCGCGCCCGCCGTGTTCGTTGTCAGCCTGGGAGTGTCGGCGTTCATGCACGTCAGCATCAAGTCGGCGGGTGGCAGCAGCGGCACTCGGTACCACGGCTTCCGCACACGGCATTTGTATGCTTCATCGACGCCCGCGAGATGTCCAGCATCGATATATGCCTGCGAAGCCGGAGACGGCTTGCCAGCTGGGCGGAACAGCCAGGTGGATTTGCCTTGTTGCCCAAGCTTGGTCATTGCACCAGTTGAGAGTTCAAGGCCTCTGAGATGGGAGCTCCCTGGCGGCGAGAGCCGCACGACGTCTTTGCGAGGAATACCGAGCTCTTTGACTCGTGCCGGTGAGAGTGCGAAGTACCGGTTATTGCCAGTGACCATTCCAAGAGTGGTGTCACCCCAGGTGTCAAGGCTTGTGAAGTGGCCTTCTGCTCGGAGCGTGCGAAGGGGCTCCACCGCGTCAGGGTCTACCAGTAGTCCCGTCCATTTCGCTGATGGATCGGTAGGTTTCCAGGTAAGCGAACCACTCAGAGACGCGAGAGCATCGGCGTCTTGAGCCTGGTAGATCGTCGCGTGATCGGTCGGTCCCTCGTTGAACCCGTCTGCGAGGAGCAGCACGACATCGGCTTCCGCTTCGGGAAAGACCTGCTCGGTGAATAGAACGAGTTCAACGCTGCGGAATCGGTCGAAGAGGAACTGTCGAACAGCCGCCGCGTAGTTCACGCTGAGAAGTTCTGCGGGGAGCACGAGCCCCATCCGCCCGCCGTCCTTCAAGAAGAGGGCGGAGTGGACCGTGAACGCTGCCCAGCTTGATGCCAGCGCGGTCAGAGAGACTCCGGCTTTCAGGGCTGCTGCGCGTGACCTGGTTCGAGACTCGCCGGTGAAGTCCTGGTAGCGGATGTAAGGCGGATTGCCGACCACGACGGAGTAACGGGCTTCTGGTTCGACGAGGAAGAAGTCGCTAACCGTGATGCTTGGGCTGCCCCCGGCTTCCTCAACCCGACGGCGTGCGACTACAGCACTGTGCTCGTGGATCTCGACACCGTCTACGACGGGCGTGCCAGAGCCGTGCTCCTGGAGGCGGCGCACTGCTTGGACGAGGAACGCAGCATCACCAGCGGAGGGTTCGAGGACGGTGTCCGTTGAGCTTCGGATCGCCCAGTCGGTCACATAGCGCGTTATCGCATCGGGCGTGAAGAACGCGCCGCGAGCTTTGCGTAGTTCTGCCGTGTCGGCAGGAGGTGCGGCGGTTTCAAGCATGCCTCCATTCTGCCGCACACCCCCGACAGACACGGGGATGCTGCTCAGCATGGCGTGCTCTCGCCAGCGGAAAACCGCCAGTTTGCGCGACGAAACGCGCCAGCTCGCACGCCCTGGCCGCGATCTGCCGCGCCATCACGCTGGTCTTCCGAACGCTTGCTCAAGGAAGTCCGCGGTGATCGGGTTCACAGTCTCGTTGCGGCGGATGTAGTGCTCCCTCGTGATCGAGGGGTCACTGTGTCCGAGGAGCTCGGAGGCGAGCTGTAGTCCCCCGATCTCGTTGATCGCGGTCGCTGCGGTGCGGCGGAATCGGTGCGGGGTGACGTCAGCAACCCCGGCTTTCTCCATCACGTCGCGAAGCTGCCTGCGGATGTTGTTGGTCGTGTGTGGTGTCCCGACGCGGGTGGAGAACAGCAACGCGTCTGGGTGGGTGAAACGGATCGTCCGAAGCCGTTCCTGGATCGCTCGGAGCGCGAAGCCGGGCAGAGCGATACGACGCACAGAGCGGGCTGTCTTGGGGTGATCCTGCCGATGGGTGGGTTCTCCCTTCCGGCTGACGATCGTTCCGGAGATCCGTACCGACGGGATCGGGGCCTCAAGGTCGAGGTCTCCCAGGCGGATCGCGAGGAGCTCGCCGATGCGTGCTGAGGTGCCGAGCATGACTTCCACGATCTGGCTGAGTTGCCCGTCGGGTTTCGGGCCTGCCTTGATCGGGCGGTGCTCCCAAGCGCTAATGCCTGCACGGATGGCTTTGAGCTCGTCCCAGGAGAAGATGTCGGGCGTGCGGACCGGGCGGCGGAGCCTGGAGACATGATCCATCGGTTTGCGTGGAATGACTTCGTGGCGTACCGCGAGCGCGAGGGCGAGGCGGAGGACGACGCGGGCTTGGCGTGCCCGGTTGTAGCTCTGCTTCGCGAGCTGTTTGAGGAAGTAGTCGCAGCGGGCGACCCCGATCTCGCGGAGTGTGACGTCCTTGAAGAACGGCAGCACGAGGGTGCGCATGTTGCGTTCATACAGCAGCTTCGTCGTCCGCGAGAGCCTGTCTTCCAGATCCATGTCTTCGAGCCAGGACGACACCAACGCTGGGAACGGACTGTCGGCGGTCATTCCGGAGAATCCGGGTTGGAACAGGTCACGTTCGGCGAGCTTCTTCTTCAACGACCGTTCGGCAGCGGGCCTTGTTTCTCCGGTGATTTGGACATGTCGGCTCTTCCCGTCCCAGTCGCGATATCGGGTGCGAGCGACGTAGCGTCCGCCGGGGGTGCGCGCGGACTCAACCAAAGCTTCAGCAGACCCCGTCGGTACCCGTAGCGGGGGTGGCTCTTCGCCCAGGCACGCAGCCAGTCCCGCAACGCCCGGTCCGGGTCCGTGACCGTGTCGGCGTTGAGTGGGCGGCGGTACGCGGAGCGGGACAGCCCGACCAGACGGCACGCCATCCGTTCACTCACCTGCAGTGTCCTGATCAGGTGAGCGACGGCGGCACGGCGCCTGCCCGGGCCTAGAAGTTTCCCTCAGCCAGCTCCTTGAGCGCGGCTTTCTCCAACTCCGCCTCCGCGAGCAGCCGCTTGAGCGTCGCGTTCTGCTTCTCGAGCTCCTTCAGGCGCTTCGCGTCGTCGGCCTTCAACCCGCCGAACTGGTTACGCCACCGGTAGTACGTCTGCTCGGACACCCCGAGCTCCCGGCACACCGCCGCGACGTCCTGCCCGTGGGCGAGCAACCTGTCGGCCTGCCCGAGCTTGCGGACGACCTGCTCCGGGGTGTGACGCTTCCTACTGTTCGACATGATCTGACCAGTCTCCCTGCCCGAACCCTCGGGCAACAGGACGACTCTCAGAACCGCCGGACCTACGAAACGGGGTCAGCCCAGACCATCGACCGTCATAGTTGCTAATCGAAGGCGAGCCGCAGTGAAGAATCGAGTACCCCTAACGGTACTCATGCGCCACGCGCCGGTAACCCTAACGCTGAGCTGACGCTGGACTTGGCCGCGTGAATGTAGGACTGACTTCGTCACCAGAACATCGGCAGAAGCGAAACAAGGAACCCCACTGTCGAGGTGCTGAGCATGGTGATCGCGAGGGTACGGCACAGGCGCTCGGCGTGGGAGCGCCTGTGAAAGTCAAGCCGACGGGGATCGCGTTCTGGCACGAACCCGATGACGCTCGTCGAGTCCTCGACGTGGAGATCGTCGTGTGCTGTGACGGGGCGCGTGTAGGTGCGGTCTTTGACACTCCATATCGCGATCGGTTGCTGGTCGAGATCATCGACGATCGTGACGTTCGTGGGGAGGCGGGCTCCACCGACGGTGCGGATGATGAGACCGGCGGCAAGAACGGGGACGCCGATGATCGCACCGACCCAAGCAAGCATCTCACCGATGATGCCAATGGTGTCGAGGGTGCTCATCGTTGCCGGCACGTCATGAAGGTCAGGTGGTCATGCCATCGAGACGGTATCCCATGCCAGGCTCGGTCAGGAGATGCACGGGACTGGTGGGGTCTTCTTCGAGCTTCCGTCGCAGTTGGGAGACGTAAAGACGGAGATATCCGGTGTCTTCAGCGTGTTCGGTGCCCCAGATGGTGGTGAGGATGGTTTGGCGGGTGACGAGTTTCCCGGCGTTGCGGATGAGGATCTCGATGAACTGCCACTCTGTGGGGGTCAGCCGGATTTGACGTTCCCCTTCGGAGGTGTCGCGGGTGACGCTGCGGGCGGCGAGGTCGATGGTGACGCTGCCGAGGTGCACCACGGGCGTGGCGTCTTCTTGGGGAACACGTCGGGTCAGGGCGCGGATGCGAGCGAGGAGTTCTTCGACGGCGAAGGGTTTGGTGATGTAGTCGTCGGCGCCGGCGTCGAGGGCTTCGACCTTGTCGGCGGCGCCGGCACGCCCGGACACGACGAGGATAGGCGCCTGGGACCAGCCGCGGATGCCGTGGATGACTTCGATACCGTCGAGTTCGGGCATGCCGAGGTCGATGAGGAAGATGTCCGGGTGATGGTCAATGGCGGCAGCGATCGCCTGGGCACCGTCAGCTGCGGTGAAGATCTCATACCCCTTAGCGGTGAGGGTGATGCGCAGGGCGCGAAGGATCTGGGGGTCGTCGTCGGCGATGAGGATTTTCATGACGGCTCCTGGCTCGTGCGGATCGTAGGGAGGGAGATGACCATGGTGAGTCCGCCACCGGGGGTGTCTTCGGGGGTGAGGGTGCCGTGCATGGCTTCGATGAATCCGCGAGATAGGGCGAGGCCGAGTCCCAGGCCGGTGGTGTTGTCAGTGTCGCCGAGGCGTTGGAAGGGCAGGAAGATGTCGTCCAGTTTCTCAGGCGGGATGCCGGGGCCGCGGTCGATGATGCGGATTTCGAGCCGGTCTGCGAACGTGCTGGTGCTGACGTGGATGGGGGTGCCGGCCGGGCTGTAGCGGTGCGCATTGGTGAGGAGGTTGACGAGCACGCGTTGGAGCAGGACAGGGTCGGCGTGCGCGACCGCGTCACCGTGATTGAGCGCGAGGGTCACATCGGTGGGGCCGAGGTGGAGTTCGTCGAGGGCGGGCGCGATGGTCTCGGCGGGATCGGTCGGGATCTCCGCGATAGTGAGTACGCCCGCCTGCAGCCTGCTGACGTCGAGGAGGTCAGTGACCAGAGTCGCGAGTGCGCCGAGGCTTTCTTCGGCGGTGTCGAGCAGTTCCCTCTTCTGCGCGGACGCCAAGTCGTGTCCTGCCGCTTTGAGACCCCCGACAGCGGCGGACGCGGCCGCGAGTGGGCGACGCAGATCATGGCTGAGCGCCGAGAGGAGCGCGCCGCGCACCCGATCCGATGCAGCGATCGGCTCGATCTGTCTCGCTGTCTCGGTGAGGTGCTCGTGTTCCAGGGTTGCGGCGAGTTGTGCGGTGACGACGGCAAGGAGGCGCTGCTCGGACGCGGCAAGGTCCCGACCGTGCAGTTCTAAGGTGGTGTCGTCGGTGATCCGTATGCTGGCGTGATGGTTATTCGGGAGCGGTTCCCCGGACCGGGCGAGGACGTCCTCGCCGCGCATCAGCCGGACCCCGGGGAGTTGGAAGGCTTCGCGGATGCGGTCTACGAGTGCTTGGATCGCGTTGTCTCCGCGCAGCACACTGCCAGCGATGGTCTGGATGAGTTCGGATTCGGCGGCGGAACGGCGGGCGGCGCGGGTGTACCGGGCCGCCCGGTCAACGACGAAACTCACCAGGCTCGCGATCAAGACATACAGGATCAAGGACGCGAGATGGTGCGGCTGATAAATGTGAATCGTGAACAGCGGCTCGATAAACAGGAAATCGAGTGTGATCCCCGACAGCACCGCAGCGAACAGGGCCGGCCAAATGCCGCCGACGAGCGCGACGACGACGACGAGGAGCTGGAAACTGAGGACATCCGTGGTGATCGAATCCTCGCTGCGGAACACGCTCAGTAGGGTGGTAAGCGCAGGCCCGCCCAGGAGCGCAGCGACGAAGCCGAGGATGCGGCGTTTGCGGGTGAGCGCCCCGGTCAGCGGGGGCAGGGCGAAACGTCTGCCGGCTGCGGCATGGTTGACCATGTGCACGTCGATGTCGCCGGACTCACGGACGACGGTCGCGCCGATCCCGGGGCCGGTGAACGCAGCGGTGACACGTCCACGGCGGCTGGCACCCAAGACGAGCTGGGTGGCGTTGACAGAACGGGCGAACTCCACCAGCGCGGTGGGGATGTCTTCCCCGATGACCTGATGGTAGGTGCCGTTGAGTTTTTCGACGAGCGCACGCTGCTCGGCAAGGGTCGCCGGGTTCCCGGTGCGGAGTCCGTCTTGACTGGTGATGTGCACGGCGATGAGCTCGCCGCCGGCGGAGCGGGCCGCGATCCGCGCGCCGCGGCGCAGCAGCGTCTCGCCTTCGGGGCCGCCGGTGAGGGCGACGACGACGCGTTCGCGGGCTTCCCAGGTGCTGTCGATGCCGTGGTCTTTGCGGTATCCCTTCAGCGCCTGATCGACTTCGTCTGCGAGCCAGATGAGGGCGAGTTCGCGTAGCGCGGTGAGGTTCCCGAGGCGGAAGTAGTTGGACAGGGCTGCGTCGATGCGTTCGGCAGGGTACACGACCCCCCCGCTGAGCCGGTCGCGGAGCGCTTGCGGTGCGAGGTCGACCACCTCGATCTGTTCCGCGCCGCGGAGGAAGCTGTCGGGGACGGTCTCTCGCTGGGGGACGCCGGTGATCTGTTCGACGACGTCGTTGAGGGATTCGATGTGCTGGATGTTGAGGGTGGAGATGACGTCGATGCCTGCGATGAGGAGTTCTTCGACGTCTTGCCAGCGTTTGTCGTTCTTCGAGCCGGGCGCGTTGGTGTGCGCGAGCTCGTCGACGAGCGCGATCTCGGGGCGGCGGTCCAGCACCGCCTGCAGGTCCATCTCCTCGAGCGTGACCCCGCGATGTTCGATGCGTGTGCGCGGGACGGCTGGGATTCCCGCGGTCATCGCCGCCGTCGCGGCGCGGCCGTGGGTTTCCACGATCCCGACGACGACATCTTTCCCGTTCCCGAGGAGGCGTCGCCCTTCTTCCAGCATGGTGAAGGTCTTGCCGACGCCGGGGGCAGCGCCGAGCAACACCCGAAGCTGCCCCCGTTTCGGCATGATCAGTCCTCCAACTCGTCCAGGGCGAGGTTCAGTTCCAGAACGTTCACCCTCGATTCTCCCAAATACCCTGCATCCGGGCCCTGGGTGTGTGCCGCGACGAGTTCCCGCACCTGCTCGGCGGGGATCCCGCGTGCGTCGGCGACCCGGTCAATCTGGATCTGCGCGTAGGCGGGGCTGATGTGCGGGTCCAGTCCCGACGAGGACGCGGTGACCGCATCCACGGGTACTTCGGCCTCGGTGACGCCGTTGAACTCCGCAACCTGGGCTTTGCGTTCGGTGATCGCGGCGATCAGGTCCTCGTTCTCCGGACCGTAGTTCGACCCGGAGGAGGCGCCGCCGTCGTACCCGTCGCCTGCGGCGGAGGGCCGCGGCTGGAAGTACTCCGGCAGCGGGTTGCCGTCCGCATCGGTAAAGGACTGGCCAATCAGCGACGACCCGACCGGGTCGCCGTCCTGGTTGGTCATGATCGACCCGTTGGCTTGGGCGGGCAGGGCGACCTGCCCGATGCCGGTGATCAGCAGGGTGTAGCCGACACCGAGGGCGAGGGTCAGGAGCGCCATGGCGCGGGTGGCTACCCAGATGGTGCGCCCGATTCCACGAGCTTGCGTGTTCATGATGTTCTCTTCTTTCCGAAGGTGTGTCAGAAGCCGGGGATGAGGCGGACGAGCAGGTCGATCAGCCAGATCCCGACGAACGGGGCGATCACGCCGCCCAGCCCGTAGATGGCGAGGTTGCGGCCGAGAATGCTGGACGCGTTCCCGGGCCGGTACTTCACTCCGCGGAGTGCGAGCGGGATGAGGAACACGATCACGATCGCGTTGAAGATGATCGCCGACAGCACCGCCGAGGCCGGCGAGTGCAGGCCCATGATGTTCAGTGCGGCGAGCTGCGGGAACACGCCCATGAACATGGCGGGGATGATCGCGAAGTACTTCGCGATGTCGTTCGCAATCGAGAACGTCGTCAACGCTCCCCGGGTGATCAGCAGCTGCTTCCCGATCCGCACCACGTCGATGAGCTTGGAAGGGTCGCTGTCGAGGTCGACCATGTTCCCGGCCTCTTTCGCCGCCGACGTGCCGGAGTTCATCGCGACCCCGACATCGGCCTGCGCGAGCGCGGGCGCGTCGTTGGTGCCGTCACCGGTCATCGCTACCAGATTCCCGCCCTCCTGCTCCTTACGGATGTAGGCGAGCTTGTCCTCCGGGGTGGCTTCGGCAAGGAAATCGTCCACACCGGCTTCCTTCGCGATGGCGGCCGCAGTGAGCGGGTTGTCGCCGGTGATCATCACCGTGCGGATACCCATCGCCCGCATCTCGGCGAACTTCGCCGGCAGCCCCTCCTTGACGACATCCTTGAGATGCACAACCCCGAGGAGGTGCCCCGCACCGGTCGCGTCCTTGGTGGCGACGACCAGCGGGGTGCCGCCGGACTGGGAGATGTGCTCGACATGCTCGTCGAGCTCCGCGACCAGCGACGACGGCAACCGGTTCCCGCCCTCTTCCAGCCACGCCATCACGGCGGAGCCGGCGCCCTTACGGATCTGGGTGCCATCGGGCAGGTCCAGGCCCGACATGCGCGTCTGCGCCGTGAACGGGACGATCTCCCCAGTGGTGTTCCGGTCGAACTCTCCGTGCTCCTGCTCGGCGAGCTCGACGATCGACACGCCCTCCGGGGTCGGGTCGGCCAGCGATGACAGCGCGGCCGCGCGGATCAGCTCCTGCTCCCTCACTCCGACGAGGCGGACGAACTCGCTCGCGCGCCGGTTGCCGTAGGTGATGGTGCCGGTCTTGTCCAGCAGCAGCGTCGTCACATCGCCCGCGGCTTCGACCGCGCGCCCGGACATCGCCAGCACGTTGCGCTGTACGAGCCGATCCATCCCGGCGATACCGATCGCCGACAGCAGCGCCCCGATGGTGGTCGGGATCAGGCACACCAGCAGCGCGACCAGGACGGTGACGCTCACGGGGGCGGCAGCGTACGACGCGATCGGGTTCAGGGTGAGCGCGACGACGACGAAGATGATCGACAGGGACGCGAGCAGGATGTTCAACGCGATCTCGTTCGGCGTCTTCTGCCGTGCGGCACCTTCGACGAGGGAGATCATCCGGTCCACGAACGTCTCACCCGGTTTGGAGGTGATCCGCACCACGATCCGATCCGACAGCACTCGGGTGCCACCGGTCACGGCGGAACGGTCGCCGCCGGACTCGCGCACCACCGGGGCGGATTCGCCCGTGATGGCGGACTCGTCGACAGAGGCGATGCCCCACACGATGTCCCCGTCGCCGGGGATCAGTTCGCCCGCAGTCACGACGACGACATCGCCGAGGGTGAGGTCCGAGGACGATACCTGCGTGGTCGAGGCCCGCTCCGCGGCGGCGTCCGCCTTCGGGTCGTAGGCGGTGACGCGGTTGGCCATGGTGCTGGTGCGGGTCTTGCGGAGCGTTTCCGCCTGTGCCTTACCGCGACCTTCGGCGACGGACTCGGCGAGGTTCGCGAACAGCACGGTGAGCCACAGCCACACCGCGATCGCCCAGGTGAACGACCACGGCACGACCGTGCCGCCGGAATCGGCGGGTCCGCCGATGAACGGCTCCGTGACGGCGAGGACCGTGGTGAGCGCGGCGCCGACCCAGACGAGGAACATGACGGGGTTGCGCCACTGCTCTTTGGGGTTGAGTTTGCGGAATGCTCCGGGCAGGGCTGCCCGGACCTGTTCCCAGGTGAACCCGCCCTTCCGGGTGGGGGTGCCCGCGGTTTTCGGGCGGGGTTCGGTGATGGTGGACATGGTTTACATCAGCCCTTCCGCTAGCGGACCTAGCGCGAGAACGGGGAAGAAGGTCAGTGCGGTCACCAGGATCGTGACCACGGTCAGCAGCCCGATGAACATCGGACGGTGCGTGGGGAGGGTGCCGGAGGTGGTCGGAACCTTATCCTGCGCTGCGAGGGAGCCGGCCAGGGCGAGGACGAACACGATCGGTACGAATCGACCCAGCAGGATCGCAAGCCCCAGCGTGGTGTTCAGCCACGGAGTGTTCGCGGTGAGCCCTGCGAACGCGGAACCGTTGTTGTTCGCCGCGGACGTGAACGCGTACAGCACCTCAGACATGCCGTGGATGCCGGGGTTCCAGATCGACGTACTTTCTACCTCTTCCCGGACGCCGGGGATCGCGAAGCTCAGCGCCGTGCCGGCCAGCACCAGGGTGGGCATGACGAGAATGTAGAGCGCGGCGAGCTTGATCTCGCGCGGCCCGATCTTCTTGCCCAGGTATTCCGGGGTGCGTCCGATCAGCAGACCCGAGATGAACACGGCGATGACCGCGAGGATCAGGATCGCGTAGATCCCGGAGCCGACGCCACCGGGGGTGACTTCGCCGAGCATCATGTTCAGCATCGGCATCATCCCGCCGAGGCCGGTGTACGAGTCGTGCATCGAGTTGACCGCGCCGGTGGAGGTGCCGGTGCTGGTGGTGGCGAACAGGGTCGATCCGATGATCCCGAACCGCTGCTCCTTGCCTTCCATCGCGCCGCCGGCAAGGCCGGGGGCGGTGCCCATGCCGGCCGATTCCAGCGCGGTGAGGATGCTGAACGACGCCACGTACAGGATCGCCATCACGGAGAGGATCGCGTAACCCTGACGGTTGTCACCCACCATCCGCCCGAAGGTGCGGGGCAGGGAGAATGGGATGACGAGCATCAGCAGCACCTGGAACACGTTCGTCCACGCGGTGGGGTTCTCGAACGGGTGAGACGAGTTCGCGTTGAAGAACCCGCCGCCGTTGGTGCCGAGCAGCTTGATGACCTCCTGCGACGCCGTCGGCCCGCCGGGGATCGTCTGTGTGGCGCCGGTGATCGTGGTGACGGTGGTGAACCCGTTGAAGTTCTGGATCACTCCGCCGATCATCAGCACGATCGCACCGACCACGGCGATCGGCAGCAGAATGCGCAGGGTGCCGCGGATCAGGTCGACCCAGAAGTTCCCGATCGTGCCTGAGCGCCGGTAGGCGAAACCGCGCACCAGAGCGATCGCGACCGCGATACCGACTGCGGCGGACACGAAGTTCTGCACCGCGAGACCGGCGAACTGGACGGTGTAGCCGACGGTGAGCTCCGGCGAGTAGGACTGCCAGTTCGTGTTGCCGACGAACGATGCCGCGGTGTTGAACGACAGATGCTCCGAGGGAGCCGTCAGGCCCAGCGAGTACGGCAGCCACTGTTGGAGGCGTTGCAGGCCGTAGACGATCAGCAGGCCGATCGCGGAGAACGCGAGCACGCTGCGCAGGTAGGCCTGCCAGGTCTGCTCGGTCTTGGAATCGACGCCGATGATCTTGTAGATCCCGCGTTCGACTTTCCAGTCCTTGCGGGATGTGTAGACCCAGGCCATGTAGTCACCGAACGGGCGGTGCAGGATGCCCAGGATGATGGCGACGGTGGCGAGGGCGAGAAGCGCGTACACCCAGGTCATCAGAAGCGCTCCGGTTTCACGAGAGCGAACACGAGATACACGATCGCCGCGACCCCGAGACCGGCGGCGAGAAGTTCGAAGACGATCACAGCTTCTCCACCGCCTTCCCCAGCAGCCCGACGACGACGAACAAGGCGATCACGCCGAGCGCGTAGACGATGTCAAGCACAACAAGCTCCATTCGGATAACAAGCGACAGCAGGACCACTAGCCGCGCAACCCGAAACAGCGGGTGCAACTCACGATCAAACACCCGCCCACACGCCCGAAACAGGCGTCCTAACAGAACCCATACGAGGATCGGGCGGACTCTGACGGGCCGCTAACACGACAGGCTCGCAGAGCGCGCCGACGGCACGGACGCGAGTGGCCGCGCCCTCTGCGTGGTGCTGTTAGCGGCAGGCCGAGAAGGCGCATGAGTTCCGTGAGGGGCTGTTCCCTGCCCGGTGGTTGCCGCGTAGAAGTGGAGGCATGACCCTCACCGCCATCCTCCCCTCCCTCAGACGCAGCATCCCCGACCCTCTCCAACCCCGACGTTGGCCCGAGCACACCGTCCCCACGGTCTCGGATGTCGTGATCGGCGGAGTGTCCCTGAGGCGACTGGTGGACATCACCGGCACCCCGGCGCTACTCACCGGGGACCTGCCGCACCCGAAACCGGCCCAGGCGCACGCCCAGGGGATCGGCAACGACGTCACCGTCCTGGTCTTCCAGGTCACCCTCCGCGTCGACACCGACACCGATAAACGCGTCGCCCTCACCGACTGCGGATTCGACCGGGTGGCCCCCTACTGGGACGAGTGCCGGCTCATCGGCCGCACGTCGACGGCGAAGAACACCACCATCGAACTCATCCCCGGCGAAACCGGGTCTGCGCCGTGGCCGTACCCGATCGTCACCCTTCCCGCAGACATCCACCAAGGCGACCTTCTCGCCGTCCCCTGCGCCGGCGCGGTCACGCTCAGCGACGTGCGCCCACGCCCACAGGAAGCCTTCGTACGCGCAGATCAGGTCCGGGAACTCGCGGTGACCCGATGAGCATCATGCACACCCTGATCTCGTCCCGGGCGATGGCTCTTGCCGCCCTGTACGAGGACTGCCCACCCTGGCCCGCAGACACCGCCTTCGCCGACCGCGACATCAGCATCGGCGCGCAATCACTCACCGCCCTCGCAGCACAGCGCGGCACCCCCTGTGTCCTGATCGCGCCCAGCAGCGCGTCGGCGCGAGGAGAAGAGTACCGCACCGTCATCGTCACCACCATCCTCGCCCGCACATCGCGCCGCGGGCTGCGGCACCCCTTGGAACTGACGGTCGACTGCGACCTGGCCGCCCTCGACTCCCGCGTCCTCGACGTCCTGCCCCTGCAGTGCCCGAACGCGCGGCACCGCAAGACGACCCTGCTGCGCTCCCCGCACACGCAGACCGCCATCAGGGTGCTGCTTCCGCAGACCTGCGCCCCCGGTGACCTCCTCGCCCTCACCTGCGAAGGCACGATCGCACTCGGGCAGATCACCAGCCACCCCACCCGCATCCACCCGGGCAGTGACGACGAGGAGTGGCAAGGCAGGTGCCTCAAATAATGGACACCATCCGACACACCACCCGCTCGTCCCCGGCAGGCCCGCAGTCTGGGAAGGCTCGTTTGCTCCTCTACGGCGACTCGCTCGACAGCCTCGCCTATCTTGCCATGCCCGTTCCTTACGATCACGACGCACTCGACAACCGGAGAGCGCGAACCATGATCGTGGGAATCCGCGTGCCCGACACGAACCACCCTCGGCAAGCGCTCCGGAGTCAGCTCCGGGCAGCGCATGACATCCTCACGAAGCCGCTGCGCACGCACCCCCTGGTGCGGCACATCTTCTACATCGTCGAAGTCCCGTCTGACTCACCGACCCCTGACCGCGCCGTCAACGCATTGTCCGCAGCGATCTGCGCACACCACGCTGAGATCGAAATGCGCCACGGCCGCGACATCTGCATCACCGGAATCATCACCACCCCCCACACCGACCCCGTGACACTCACCGAACGCGTACACCAAAGGATCACCACCACACCCTTCGAGAGCTACTACGCGACCTCCTGGGACCAAATCGCACACAGATCCATTGCCGCCGCCGCCGCAGAAGCACTTCTCTAGCGTCGCCGAATCCCTACCCGTGGACCCATCGATGGTCACGGGCGCCAGCTCCCAGCGCGAATCCGCGTGCTTACTAATCTCGCGCGGGAGACAGTGCATGCGTCTCCTCGTAGACGGCCATCCACACGCGGTCGTACACGCTTCGCGTGATCCTCCCGTGACGAAGATCCTCTGTTGCGCGCTCCATCAGCAACGACAGCGTCGTGATCATCTCTTCACGATCCTCATCATCACGACGAGGCCAGAACACGAATCGGCTCGACCACGCCATTGCCACCCGTCCACGAAGCGGACGTGCCTTCCACCAAAGGAACACTCCGGCCGACACCCCCACCAGCACGATCCCGACCGCCGACACCTCAGGAGACGCGCCAACCGCGATAAGCACAAGCCACAGCAGCAGACCCATGCTCAGGGCCGCCGGCACGAAAGCACTCGCCAACCGTGCCCAGAACCGTTCACGCTCCGACGACACCGGCGAATACACGACCAGGCGGGACGTCCCCACACCGTGACGCGCGACAGTGTGACAAACGGATCCCCAGCGCACGGGTCGCGGCAACCGGGAACCGCTGGGCTGTCGCGACCGGCCAGCTGTGGGACTTACACGAGACATGCACTGATGCTCACCCGCTCACGGGACCGCCGCGAGAGCGCCATACGGAGCCCATGCAGCAAACCGGCAGATCACCGCGGTTCGCTAACGCATTCCCAACACTAACGCCCCCGTTTACCGGGCACATCCGACGCCCGAGCACCGCGCCGCAGGGGGCAGCCGGAGCCGCTGATCGTTCCCAATCCCTTGGCTCTCGCGTACGGATCGAGCGCGATATCGGCAGCAGCTTCGCCATGCTCCGCGTCGGTGAGCATGCTGGCAACAAGCAGGTCCTCACAGTGCTGGTGTATCTCAGAAGTTGAGCATCTTCCGGGCCGTTCCCAAAGCCGCGACAGCTTGCCTCGGGAGAACACCGTTCCCGAGCGACGCAAGTTGTTGGTTGGCGGTCAGCCCATGACACGCATCGGTCACCCATCCGGCCGGTAGCCCCATTCGACGAACGGGGGCGCCGGACGCGGACCGGTCTTGTCGCTCAGAAGCGCCGGTGACGGAGCGGAGCGGCCAGTGATTCGCTCCCATCTGGTCACGGCTTCGGCGTATCGTCCCCAGCGTCGAAGAGCTGCCCGATCAACGACCACAGGCTCTCGGGCTCCTGGGTGCGCGGGTATCCGTGTGGTCCGTGGAGGGCGAGGTCGATAATCTGATGGCTCAGAGCGATCGTGCCCCGCCGTGCTTTCACCTGTTGCAGGGTCTCCCCGCCCCGAGACGCGTCCGACGCGAGTGGGGTCCGGAACAGCGCGGTGGGCGAGGATGAAGACCCGGTATCGGGGATGAGGTGCGCCGATAGCGGAAGCGGGTAAACCGATCCATTGCGCGTCATACCGGAGGTCGGCCAGGTCTCCCAAAACTGCTCCCGCTGCCCGAAGAGGTCGAGTTGCGGTTTCTCCCAAATGCCACGAATCGGATTCCACACTGCGAGAGGCTGCGTCGCTGGGGGTTGCGTCTTTGGGGTTGCGCTGCTCATCGTTGTCTCCTTCGGGAATCGCGCGGATCGCGGGTGCAGATAGCAGCCCGCGCACGTTCTCGATCACCACCCGTTCCGGTTGCAGAACGTCGATCGCTGCTGCCATGTGCGCCCAGAGTCCGGATCGAGTGCCGAGTTTCAGGCCGGCCATCTTCCCGACCGTGGATACGTCTTGGCAGGGGAACCCGCCGCAGAGGATGTCCACCGGCGGGACAGTGTTCCAGTTGATGGTGGTGATGTCGCCGAGGTTGGGGGCGTCGGGCCAGTGGTGGAAGAAGACGCGGGCAATGGGTTCGTTTATCTCAGAGAACCAGATCGTTTTCGCCCCGAACACTTCCTCGACGGCGAGATCGAGTCCGCCGTAGCCAGAGAACAGCGACCCGACGCGTAGCGGCGCGGCCGGGTCGCTTGGAACCATATTTGCCATCGGCGAGCCTCCTGGGTCGGTGATCCTCGGAGCCGTGATGCTGCTCCGAGCTGGTCACAAACGAGGTGCACGGTCGGCCCCACCGGCCTACGCCCAGGCCGCTCGCCACGCCCCCGCGTGCCGCGCCCAAAAGTTCGCTCGTCTGACCCCTTCGCGGTTCGCTCAAACGGGTTGTCACGCGTCTTGCAAGCGAGGTTCGCGCCGTCGCGTGAGTCAACTCAGAGTTGACCGTGCCGGCGGGTCCTGACGCTCACCTCCTCACCAAGACAGGACGGTGAGCGGTGACGGTTTCGATGCGGGTGATGTCCGCCGGCGACGGCTACAAGTACCTCCTGCGCACTGTCGCCACCGGTGACGGCGACCGGGTGCTCTCCACGCCGCTCACGAGGTACTACACGGAGGAAGGAACACCCCCTGGGCGGTGGATTGGGTCAGCGGTCACCGCGCTCGGTGGCGGTTCGATCGTCGTTGACGATGAAGTCACGGAGGAGCAGCTTCAACGGCTGATTGGGCAGGGGTGCGATCCCGTCACTGATCAGGCGCTTGGGAGTCCGTATCGGAAGTATCCGACGGTGGCCGAGCGGATCGAACGTCGCACCGCAAGGCTCGACGTCGACCTCCCGGTGACGGAGCGTGCCGAGGCGGTTGCTGCAATCGAGGCGGAGGAGAGCGCTCGTGGGGTGCGGAAGGCGGTTGCGGGGTTTGATTTCACGTTCTCGATTCCGAAGTCTGCGTCGGTGCTGTGGGCGGTGTCGGATGCGGGTACGCAATCGTTGATTGCGGACGCGCATCACGCAGCGGTTGCGGAGATGGTTGCGTTCATCGAGCGCGAGGTTGCGGCAACTCGTGTCGGTGCGGCTGGACGCAATGGGGCGGTTGCGCAGGCTGATGTGTCCGGGGTGATCGCCACCGCGTTCGATCATTACGATTCGCGGGCGGGTGATCCGCATCTGCACACGCATGTGGTGATCTCGAACAAGGTGCAGACCGTCCACGACGGCAAATGGCGCTCCCTCGACGGACGCCCCCTCCACGTCGCCACCGTCGCTCTCTCCGAGCTCCACGAAGCCGTGTTCGCCGACCACCTCACCCGCACCTTCGGCGTCGAGTGGGAAGCGCGCGACATGGGACGTGACCGCAACCCTGCCTGGGCGATCACGACGGTGCCGGAGCGACTGGTTGCGGAGTTCTCATCGAGGTCACGGCAGATTGACGAGGAGAAGAACCGTCTCATTGCCGAGTACGTTGCGCGTCACGGTCGGCAACCGTCGTTGACGACGGTCATCAAGTTGCGTGCGCAGGCGACGTTGGCAACCAGGCCGGAGAAGCAGGTCCGTTCCCTCGTGGAACTTACCGGTGAGTGGCGAGATCGTGCGTCGCACCTTCTTGGTGAAGACGCCACCCGCTGGGCGCGCACCGTCACCGCCAACGACGCCCCGCTGTTGTTGCGTGCTGATGATGTGCCTTTGGATGTGCTCGACCTGCTCGGGCGCAGCGTGGTCGAAACAGTTGGTGAGAAGCGGTCGACCTGGCGGCGATGGAACCTCACCGCTGAAGCCGCACGGCTAACGATGCCGTACCGGTTCGCCACCACGCAGGATCGTGAAGCTGTCGTTGGAATGGTGGTCGACGGTGCCGAGCGCGCATCGATCCAGCTCACTCCGCCCGAGCTCGCGTCCAGCCCTGCCGTGTTCCGTCGGGCCGACGGCAGCAGCAGGTTCCGGCCTGTCGCGTCGACGGTGTACTCGTCGCCTGAAATCCTGGCGGCGGAAGATAGGCTCCTCGAGCGCGCCCGCAGCATGACCTCACCCACCGTCCCGGTCGAGGTGATCGAGAAGGTCACCCGTCGCCCGGACGGCGACGGTAGGTTCCTCGCCGATGATCAAGCAGTAGCCCTCACCGGGGTCGCGATCTCCGGTCGCGCAGTCGATGTGCTGGTTGGCCCGGCGGGGGCTGGGAAGACAACGGCGATGCGCGCCCTGCGCACCGCGTGGGAGCGGGAGCATGGGCGCGGCAGCGTCGTCGGGTTGGCACCGTCCGCGGTTGCCGCGCAGGCCCTTGCCGATGATCTCGGCATCCGGACGGAGAACACCGCGAAATGGTGGCACGACCACCAGAACACCGGTGCATCGTTCCGTAAGGGCCAGCTCGTGATCGTGGACGAAGCCTCCCTCGCAGGCACCCTCTCACTCGATCGACTCACGGCGCACGCGGTGGAGGTGGGTGCGAAGGTGCTGTTGGTGGGTGACTGGGCGCAACTGCAATCCGTTACCGCCGGCGGCGCGTTCTCCCTCCTCGTCCACGACCGCAACGACGCCCCCGAACTGCTCGACGTGCACCGCTTCGTCAACGACTGGGAAAAGTCCACCTCCCTCGACCTCCGCCACGGCCGCCCAGAAGCCATCGACACCTACACCGCCCACGACCGCATCAACGGCGGGAACACCGAGGCAATGATCGACGCCGCCTACACCGCCTGGCGAGCCGACACTCTCGCCGGGGCTTCAACCGTATTGATCGCGGACTCGAACGAATCCGTCCACGCCCTGAACCAGCGCGCCCGCGCCGACCTCATCCTCGACGGGACCGTGAACGCCCGCCGCGAAGTCCAACTCCAAGGAGATGCTCGCGCCGGGGTCGGGGACACGATCATCACAAGGAAGAACGACCGACGGCTCCGCACCCCGCGAGGTTGGGTGCGCAACGGGGACCGCTGGACCGTCACTGACATTCGCGACGACGGATCACTCACCGCTCGACGCGCCGACAGCCGCGGCACCGTGATCCTCCCCGCCGACTACATCTCCGACCACGTCAATCTGGGATACGCAGTGACCGCGCATAGGGCGCAAGGCATCACCACCGACACCTCTCGTGTGCTCGTTGATCCGTCTACGACGCGGGAGAACCTATATGTCGCGATGACTCGCGGCCGGCACACGAACCTCGTCTACGTCGCCACCGACCGCCCCGACGACAACCACACCACCCCGCACCCCGCGGATGATCCTGATGCGACCGCGCGGAGCATCCTCTACGGGGTCCTGCAGCACACCGGCGCGGAACTCTCCGCACACCAGACGATCACCGCCGAACAAGAAGCCTGGGGGTCGGTGGGGCAGCTCGCGGCTGAGTACGAGACGATCGCGCAAGCCGCCCAACACGACCGTTTCGCCACCCTCATCCGCGAATCCGGCCTCACCCCAGAGGAAGCTGAAGACACGATCCACTCCGATATATTCGGCGCACTCACCGCCGAACTGCGGCGGGCGGAAGCGAACCACCACGACATCGACGCCCTCATGCCACGGCTGGTCGCGGTCCGCGGCTTCGGTGACGCCGATGACATCGCCTCCGTCCTTCACTACCGCCTCGCCCGCGCCACCGAGAGGCCGGTGGGTTCTGGTCGTACCCGCAAGGCACCCCGTCTGATCGCCGGCCTCATCCCCGAAGCAACCGGACCCATGAGCTCCGAGATGCGGAAGGCCCTCACTGAGCGGGGCGAGCTGATCCAGCAACGTGCCGAAGCCGTCCTCGACCAGGCCATCGCCGAACGGCAGGAATGGGCGCTCGCGCTCGGAGACACACCGGCAGAGACGAGAGCCGCGGCAGCGTGGAAACGGCAGGCACGGACCGTCGCCGCGTACCGCGACCGCTACGGCATCACCACACGCACTCCGCTCGGCCCCGCCCTCGATAGCGATGCGCAGAAGATCGACGCGGCACGGGCGAAAGCAGCACTTGCGAGGCTCCGCGACCTGGCTAGCAGTGATGGTCAGGATGCTCCGTCGCGGGTGATGCGGCGCGAGGGTGCGAGCCGGGGCCTGTGATCGGTTGCCCTTCCGAATGCCGCTGGTGCGTCGTACCCTGGTGGTGAGGCGGATTTCTCCTTGATATGACGCTCCTCGGGGCAGGCCGCAAGGCCACTCACACACGCACCGCCTCCGACGATCCGTCGTGCATGTGAGAGGTAACCCCCGTTATGATCCGCCAGCTTTGGACCCTCAGCGTCTACACCCACGCATTCCTGCGCCGCTACATGCCCACCAACATCCTCCTCGACGCCATCCGCACCCGCCGAGGACTCAAATGGGGAGTCCCCGCGATGCTCCTCGCCGTGCCCTACCTCCTAGCCGCGAGCACCTTCACCACCCTCATCGCAGACGGCGGACCCGGATGGCTCAACTTCCTCGTCCTCCTCTGCCTGTGGAACACGATGAAGCTCGTCATCATGGGACCCATCAGCCTGATCCTGCTCGCCCGTACTCGTGTGCGGGAGGCCGTGGCCGCTCGCGCCGAACGACGAGCATGAACCGAACTGGTCAAGCAAGCGGTCTGACAGACCACTGCGGCACCGCTACGTCGCGTCGTCCGAACCGGCGCCACACACGAACTGCCGGTAAGCCTCTGGCGTTACCCCAAGGCTCCGTCGGAACTGGCGGGCCGCGAAGCCGGCATCCGCCCATCCCACATCTGCGGCGATCTGATTGATCGGAAGCATGGTCGAGCGCAGTAGCTGTCCCATCGTACGAGGCGTCGGAGAAGGACCGTCGGTGTCAGGCAGATGACTCGCGGGCGCGGGCTCTGGGGCGGATCGCATTGGCCTGTCATCCTTGAGGGAGACCGTTGAGCGGAGGGATGAAACATGACGCAAGCTGAGTTGGCGGCTGAGGTGGCGCGACGCCTCGGAGTCGTCGCGCACCCCGCCGTCGCTCAGATCGCCGAGGCGGTCGCGCTGTTTGCCCCGCTGGGGTGGGCGATGTGCGATCGCTGGCATCAGGCCGGTACAGTCGGGGTCCTACGCCTCGCCGCGAAGGGTGCTGGGCCCACGGCCATTGATGAGGCGATCACTGAGGTCTGGAACTCCGACAATCAGGTTCTTCTCCGGCATGCAGCGGCACCGATACGCCGGTGGTCAAACTCTCACTACCCGTTCAAGCAGGTCATCTGGGATCGTGTCGCGCTCATCGAGAAGGCGATTCAGCATCATCTCGCGGGAGCCTACGAGGCGTCGATCCCAATCATCCTCGCGCAGATCGATGGGATGAGCCGCGATCTTACCGGGCAGTCCTTTTTCTCCAAGGCCAACGCGGACCCCTATCTTGATGACGCGACACTGGCGGGGATTGAAGCGAACCTGCCGGTCGTCCGCCGTGTCTTTTCCGAGAACGTCGATGAGTCCGGCAGTTTCGGCCTCGTCTCGCGCCACGGCGTCCTACACGGCCGAGACCTTGGCTACGCGACACGGGTGAACTCGACCAAGACGATCGTGCTCGTCGCCGCGCTGGCCGAGTATTTCCCGCGCATTGCGGACGACGCCGGCGCTCGACTGCGCAGGCTTCATGAAGAGTCCGTCGCGGGCTCGCGAGAACTTGATGAGTCTGGTCGGCTGGTCGATGATCGGCACATCCCTGAGTTGCTCAACTTTGCCTACGACTTCGACACCGAGTACCTCAACGCTGTGTTGCTTCGCCCCGGCCCGTTCGACGTGCATGCGACGCTCATAGAGGTTGCCAGAAAACACAACCTCGATCCCGACTCATTCGCCGTAGGCCAAGATCAGGTTGGCTGCTGGTGGCACTACACCGTCCCCGCGGGACAGACACTCGGTTACGCGGCTCGTCCGACAACGAGCACCGAACGACGACATCCTGACGTATGGCGATGGGACGCGTTCGATGTGCCCCGCGCATCACCGTGGGCGAACGCAGCGGGGTGGCGCTCAGACGATGACTTCCCGCGATCGCCAAACTGGGAACGCGACCCCGTCATCTGACGAGGCGAGGAACAGCAGTGCAGGCACATATCGACAGCGACATTGGCGCGGGAGCGAGAACGAGAATGAGTGAGAGTTCGGGTGGCAGTGCCGCGGACATTATCGCGGGGTTCGACGCAATACTGCCTGAGCAGGAGCGCGTGCTGGAACAGGCTGCTCAGAACGTCAAGCTTGGCCTCGAACGGGACTCCGAGATTTATCGCCGCTTCACGCAGCTCCAGTTCTTCATCCTTACCGTCGACTTCGACATGCGGGTCATGCTCCGTGCGTTACTCGCGGACCCGCAGAACCGGCTCACCGCCGAGAAGTTCCTTGCCCTGACACTCGAAGAGGCGGAAGAGTCAGCCGGGAGAATGGTCAATGCCGTATCCAAGGCCATGCGGAGTCTCCCCAATGACACCGGCGCCCATCTGTTCGATATTGCGAAGTTCGATGAAGCAGTCCGCGCGTTCAAGCAGGCGATGTCCGAGATGAGGGATGACAAAGAGTTCAACAAGACTCTGCGTCTCATACGGAACACCATCTCCGGCCACATCGTCGGGGACGACGTTGGCGTTCAGAACAGCGCGATCTGGGTACTTACACGCCAAGGCGTGCCCCGCGACATCGACGGTGTCCTGCGGAGCCAGATCGTCTCCTACGCCATCGCGACTCTGAAAGCGCTCACCGAATTCGCACGCGGACTGCAAGGTACCCTGCGAACTTGACGACGGGCCCATTCGATTACAGGAAAGTGAAGATCAGCACAGCGAAGGAAAGAGTGAGCATGCCCAGGCAGTTCACCCAGAAAGATTGACCGGTGAACCGCGCTCGGATGTGTGCGGCGGCCGCCGCGATGAGGTAGACCACGACCCCGACATTGGCCGCGAAGGCAATCCTCGGCACCCAGATGCCGACGATCAGGCCGACGGTTGCAAGATTCTTGATCACGATCAGTGCCCACCACCAGTCTCAGGGCACGCCGACCCCGTCGAGACAGTCTCGAATGGACTTCGGTGGCTGAATCGAGGCGATAACGTCGAAGAGGAGCGCGGCGGCGAGAATCGCCGGGAGTCACCAGGGATCGGGGATCAAGATCATGACGGGAGCTCCTCGTCGGTGCTGACTATGGCGATGATTCGGCGAAGTTCACGCATCACTTTCGTGTCGACTCGGCGTCGTAGGTCACCCAGGCGGTTCGGGTGGCGAGGGTGTTGTAGAGGGCTTGGGCCTGGTGGTTGTCCTCCGCTGTCATCCACTGCACCCCAGCGTGCCCCTCTGCGGCGGCCATGTCGGTGAGGCGTCCGATGAGTGCCCGTCCGACGCCGTGGCCGCGAGCGGCGGGAACGGTGAAGAGGTCGTCGAGGAAAATGTGACTCGTGCCGGTGTAGGGCGACGAGAATCGGCGGTGATGTGCGAAGCCGAGGATCTCGCCGTCGGCTTCGGCGACGAGTGCTTTGCACTCGTGGGTCGGATCCATGAACCAGCCCCATGCGCGGGAAACGACTTCTTCGGATGCTTCGAGCTTGTAGAACGAGCGGTAGGCGCGGAAGAGGACGCGCCACTGATCCTCATCGGCGGACGAGAGGAAACGAACGGTCGGTGCGATCGTGGTAGTCATTGAGGGGTCCTTCAGTGGTGGGTTGTGGGCCGCCGCTGCAACGGCGTCCCGCGGAGCGGGCGTGTGATGAGCGCCGACTCCTCGAAGTGGGATTGTGGTTGCTCGCTTATTGCGTCATGACAGCCTCGTTTCCCGCGCTGGGCCGTTGCGCATGCTCTCGGCGCGGGGCCAGCACGAGGTAGACGGCGCTGCCCGCGAGCAGACCCCAGCACGCCGCGCCCACGCTGAGGATGACGACCCCCGACATGGTGACCGCGAGTGTCGTGATCGCGGCCATGCCCGTGCGGGTGTCACCGCTCATCGCACTCGTGAGCGCGGTGAGCGCTGAACCCAGCAGCGCGACGGCGGCAACAACAGCGACGGTTTCGCTGGGGATCGCCTGGAACCCGGTGACCAGCACGCCGCCGAACGAGCCGACCAGCAGATACGTGAGGCCACCCGAGAGGCCCGCGATGTAGCGTTTGGTACGGTCGGGGTGGGATTCGGGGCCGAGCGCGATTGCGGCGGTGATCGCGCCGAGGTTGATGCCGTGCGCGCCAAACGGCGCCAAGGCCGCCGACACTGCGGAGATCGTGCCAACGAGCAGGCGGTCGCTCGGCTTGTAGCCCTGCGAGTGCAGCAGCGCGAGGCCGGGCGCGTTCTGCGACGCCATCGTGACGATGAACAGCGGCAGTGCCACACTCACCAGCGCGGCGGGCGTGAAGACGGGCATCGTGAACACCGGGCCACCCAGGGTGAGCACTGGCGCGACGTCATGGAACGCCCCGGAGGCCCAGGTCGTTGCGAGACCCGCCACGAGCGCCGCCAACACCGCGAAGCGATCGAAGAAACGCTTACCGAGAAAGAACGTGACCACGATGCTGCCCGCGATCAGCGGAGCACTCGCGAACGCTCCCGCCGCGGTCACAACAAAGGGAAGCAGAATGCCGGCGAGCAACGCTTGCAACACGGGGCCCGGCACCCTGGCGAGCAACCACCCGAACCAACCCGTGAACCCCACGACCGCCGCAGCAACCGACGCCACGAGGAATGCGCCGACGGCCTCGGCGAATGAGAAGCCGCCGAGGGAGGCGATGAGGAGCGCGGCTCCCGGCGTCGACCAGGCCACGATGACCGGGATGCGAGTGAAGAGGCTGAGCACGATGCTGCAGACGCCGTTGCCGATCGACAACGCCCACACCCAGGAAGCCGTCTGCACTTCATCAAGGCCCGCCGCTCTGGTCGCCTCGAGCACGATCAAGAATGGCCCGGCAAAGTTGATGAGTGCCGAGAGGAACCCCGCGACCACGGCGGAGATGGACACATCCCGCAGGACAGCAGCTACCCGGCTCATACCCGTGCAGACCCCGTGACGACAACTGGGCATGGCGGTAACGGACTTGTCAAATAGTGAGTAACGTTATCTACTAGCTTCATGTCCAATGATAACAGAGCGTCGGAGATCGCGGCTCGGCTGCACCAGCGGGTAGCAGCGGCGCCTACCGGAGAGAAGCTCCCCGGGGTGCGAGAACTGTCCAGGGAATTCCAGGCGAGCGCCGCCACAGTCTCCGCTGCCCTCTCCGAGCTCAGCGCCATGGGACTGGTGCGTGCCGAGCCCGGCAGGGGTACCTTCGTGGCCGAGCGCATGCGGCTCGCCGAGCCGGACTTCGCGTGGCAGTCGCAGGCGCTCGGCCCCGCCCGTGTAGACGCCGACCGGGCATCGCGCCTGGGCGGTTACGGCACGCCCGAGCACATCCCGCTCTCATGGGGGTACCTCGCCCCCGAACTCCTCCCGCACGACGACCTGCACAGGATCGGCTCGCGAGCGGCCAAAAGCAACAGGGCATGGATGATGACCTCGCCCGCAGGATCGCCGGAGCTTCGCCGCGTACTCGCCGCCGAGTATCGAGCTGATCCCAGCGACGTGCTCATCGTCTCTGGAGGTCAGCAGGGTCTCGTGTTCACGATGCGCACCCTCGCCGAGCCGGGCTCTACCGTGATCACCGAGAGTCCGAGCTACCCCGGCGCGATCCTCGCGGCACAAAGTGCGGGCCTCACCATCGCGTCCGTACCTGCCGACAAAGAGGGAATCATCGTCGAGCGTCTCGCTGACGCGCTCGAACGCACCCGCGCCCGCGTGATCTACCTGCAACCCAGTTACGCGAACCCGACCGGCGCGGTGCTCAACCCGGAACGCCGCACCCAGGTACTCGAACTCGCAGCTCAACACGGGGCATTCATCATCGAAGACGACTGGGCCAGGAACCTCGGCATCGACGGGCGCACACCGCCAGCGCTCATCACCGAAGACGCCAACGGCCACGTCGTCACCGTCACCACGCTCTCGAAGGCCGCCTCTCCAGGGCTCAGGCTCGGTGCGGTGATCGCACGCGGCCCCGCCGGTGACCGACTCCGCGCCTCCCGCACCGCAGACGACCTCTGCGTCGCTCCCATGGTGCAAGAGATCGCCCTGAGCCTGCTCACCTCGAACATCTGGCCACGACACCTCAAGCGCCTGCGCACCGAACTCGCAGAACGCCGCGACGCCCTGGTTGCTACGATCCGTCAGGTCTTGCCGAGCGTTCGAATCCAGAGCGTACCGAGCGGAGGTATCCACCTGTGGGTGCGACTACCTCACGGGGCCGATACCAGGCAGATTAGCGCCGACGCCTACGCCGTCGGGGTAATCGTCGGAGACGGGCGACACTTCTTCGTCGACGAGCCCCCAGCCCCGTTCCTCCGTTTCTCCTACGGCGCAGCCACCCCCGCCCAGATCACTGAAGGCATCGCACGACTCGCTCGCATCATCGCCTAACGCGCCGCCGAATCGACACGGCTCAACGGCTCGATTTCACCCCTGTTCGTTTGAACGAACGCAAGCTACGCAGTCGTAGATCCAAGGGTGGTCGTTCGCGTAAACTGGTAGCACACATCGGGGTGTACTTTCCATTCCTTGCTGATAGGAACCGAAGCGCTACAACGGCGCTGCAATGACTCGGGCGGCTGTGGCACGAGTTGAGACGCGCGATGCGCTCGTAAACTGAGAGCGCAGGCCAAGCGCGGGGTGTGACTGGTCTTGATTCTCGTCCAGCCGGTTCGATGTCGATTACGGGCGATCCTGCACACCTGAGAGCGCCTACGCCATCCAAGCGGTAGGCCAGCCTGCGGACGGGAGGAGGCCGCGGTGGCACGAGACATCGGTCCGCAAATGATGTTGGCTGAATGGCTGTTTGTGGAAACAGTTGCTGATCTGCGCGACCGCAGTGATGCCCCAGCTTCTCGGAGCCGGTACGAGCTGCTCGGCATTGCGCCGTTGCTTCGGAAACTCCTTACTGATCGCGGCGAGCCGTTACTTGCCACGGTCAAGCGGGCTCGACAGGAAGTCAAGACCGAGTTCCGAATCAGACCGTGGCAGGCGCCTGTCGGCGCCGACGATTCGCTTGAGTATCTGGTTCGACTGAGCGGGCGCGAGCTCGTCGGCGACGCTGAGACTGAGGCGCTGACGGCGGACCAGTTCCTTGCGGCGAGAGTCGGTCTGCTTGAGGGTCGTGACCTCTCGGCCAAGCTGGTCATCCGCTACTACGCCCACGTTGAAGGCGGAGTCCACTTTGGTGACCCGAAGGAAGACGGCCAAGAAGCGATGAGCAAGATGAGTCCCGTGCTGCTGGGCAACACCACTGGGCAGATCGAGATCCTTGGATATCCTGGCCAGATCGTTGTAGATGCCCTGACGCCACTGTGCGATTCCATTCTCACCTCGCCCACGATCGTTCCCGCGATGCACAGCCTCAACAGTTCCGGGTTCCACGACCATCATTGGACCACTGAGTACTTCGCCAGCCTCCGAGGTAAGGCGCGTGCGTGACGGGGCTTGCTGACAGGGCCGAGCAAATCGCGGCCTACTTGGTCGGCTACGAAACCGGCGCCGTGGTACACCTTCACGACACGGACGGCCGCCAGGCGGCAGTGGACTTCCTCCTTGAATGGCCCGACGGACGGCGGGGTGCTCTTGAGGTCACGCTCGTCACTGAAAAGGCATCTATCGCCTGGCAAGGGATGGCGATGAAAGAGGGCTGGCGTTGGCCGGCGACCAGCTCGTGGGAGTTCCGCGCTGCTGCGACGAGCTTCCCGTACAGGTTCGTACGGCAGGCCGTCCTGCGGGCTGTTGAGCTATGCGATACCTACGGGGTAGACAAACCTTCCGACTTGCCCTCGGTGGTGCTTGATGCAGAAGTTGACTTGGCGCGGTTCCTTGCCGACGATCTCGGTGCGCTTCGACGTACTCGTCTTGATCCGGGTGTGGTCATCTACCAGTCCGTACGCGCAGAGTTCGTAGATAGCGCCCCCTCCGACTTCGCTCGGGTCGTCGAGACCTGGCATGGCAAACCGCACATGGCGTCGCATCTCAACAAACTAGGGCGCACAGCAGACGTCTCGGAACGTCACCTGTTCTTGGTCCCCACGGACGACGCGCTGCCCGCCCGGTTCTTCGCCGACGACTTCCAACTGCCGACCTCGACGCCGGCCGGCTTCGAGTCCATCGATGCGCTCTGGATCTGGTCCAACTATTGGCACCGCTACCTCTCGTTCCGCAACGGCCTGTGGGCATGGATCGACTTCCCACCACGAAATCAGTCAACAGAGGACGCTAGTCGAACCGCGTGATGGAGCGAACTGCTCATGCGAAGCACCTTCTGGACGAACAGCGACGGGACGTCTGCAGCTAATCCTGGTGCGAGGAGCGGCGAACGACAGCCAAGATGATCCGTCCTCACTCCTCGACGTTCGCCTGTTGCGATCGCGGGTGCGGCGTGGCCGTGAGGTGGTTGACGAGCTCATCGAGACTTGCGGTGACGACATGGCCGAATCGTGCAGGAACCTTCGCATCTGTGAGCATCGCAGCCCATGACTTTTCCGTGACGACTATGTCGCAGTAGGGCACGGCGATCACGAGGGCGGTGACGTCGTTGAGATCGTTCCCGCTCCACTCCTTCTGCGGGTTCGCCTGCCGTGCTTGTCTGAGGCTCATCTCGACCCAGCGAGATGGCATGGCTTCGACAAGATGCGCCAGTCGATCAACGATCTCGTCGAAATCTACGCCGAGTTGTCCGCTAATCCGCAGCAGGGGGTCGATGATGTCGGCGATCGCTGTTGCCACCATGACATCGTTGAGGCGGCCTCTCCCGAGGCTCTTGAGTACATCCGCGACGTTGCGTTGGCCGTCTACGAAGCGGTCGTCGGTGAGGTGCTTCATGTCGTTCAGCACGATGCGTCGGTCATCAGGCATCCCGTCCGGTGTCGCGCCGGCCAGGATCACGCGCTCGTACTCTGGCTCAGCTCGGCGCTGAATCTCCTGCCGCACATCTGCGGGGAGAGGTAGCCCGCGATACTCGGTGGGTGCCACGTACCGCAGGCTTGGTGATGCTGCCGCGTGAGCGACCCCAAGACCGAACAGGTCGAGCTCCTCAACAGGGACATCCAGGCCGAAAGAGTCAATCAGCGCCCGCTTGATCTCCCACGGCACGATCACATGAGGTGGAGCGATCCTCAGCATTCCTGCGAGCCGCGTCATCGTGGTTGCCAGGTCCTCGCGTTTCCTACGGTCGCGCTGCTTCCCGGGCACTGCTGCCGGACACGGTGCACCTGTACCGAGCGGCTGCAGAAGGGCATCAGACGGGGTTGTCGTGGACGCTGAGTTTCGAGCGTGCGCATTGGTTCGCGACCCGTCTGGGTGCGCTCGGCGGTCGCGACCATCAGATCTACGAGATTACGGCTCCGCGGGAGGCCGTGCTTGCGACGTTTCACGCCACCCGCCGCGAACACGAGTACGTCATCGACACCGGACGCATCGAGCCCACCATGCCAGGCATCGTTGACCCAACCGACTGGGAGCGCCTGCTCGCCACGAGCGGCGAGGTGGGCCGAGAGCCCTGACCCTCCGGCCAGGATCGGGGCTTATTCCGCTGACGCGGTAGCGACGTGGGTGGGTGTGGCGCGGTTTCGTTTGCGGGCGCGTGCCTCTTGCCTGCGCACGCGTAGCAGCAGGATGAGGCTCCACGGCCCCATGAAGAGGAACTTCAGCCCGTTCCACAGCAGCAGCGCGAACAGCAGATACAGCCAGCCGCTCCAGCCATGCTCAATGAGGGTGATGCACATTGCTGCGGCGAAGACGTAGATGCCGCCGAGGAGCATGGCCGGGATTCCCCATTTGAGGCCTCGGCGGGTGGGGATCTTGTCGAGGAGAATGTTTGTCGGCATCCTGCGGCGTAAGAACGCTCGGGTGCGGATGCTCGCGTTCCACAGACGCTGTATGAGATTCATGATGGCTTCACTTTCACACGGAAACACTTCGATGTGGCTGGCCCTGTGTGAGTGAGTGCCCGAGCCTGCCCGGGCGGTCTGCTCCGCCCCTCTGTGAGGAGCTCGGCGCGTGGTTCTTCCTGCCGTCATCCACTTTACGCCGCTTCTTCGAAGGGCGGAAGTGCTGCGCTCGTGGGCTGTAAGCCGAATACGTTGAGGTACTACGTAAAGAAGGGTACGTTCTCGCTTTGCTTGGGAGAAGTTTCGTGCCAGGTATCAGCGATGAACTGAGCCGCAGCTACGGTCGAGTTAAACACGAGACGCGCGTGTCGAGATGTGGCCGGGCTTTCGTTCACTGAGCCGTGCCCGTCGCCGATTGAGTTCCGTGCTTCGGCGACGGACTGTACAAGCGTGGAGAGAGCACGCATGGCCTTGCGCACTGCCTCACTGCCGCGCTTGCTGCCGTCCACAGATCCGGCGTTAATGGCGAGCGCGGATGCGACGCTCGAGAAGAGACCTGGGAGTTCATCACGTTCAGAGAACTCGACCTCGAGGTCAGTGAGCACAATCTTGCATTGGCTTTCGAGGAGGTTCTTGCATGATGAGATCGCTGCGGCGGGATCTGAGTTCAAGTCGCGCTCGATCAGGTCGAGGTGGCGACGGAGGACGGCGTTCTCAGTGAGGTCTGGTGTCTGAGTCAATTTCAAGGTTGCCGGAGCGTGATATGCGGCGATCTGACGCCATCCGTAAATGATGCGATCTCCGAAGCGGCCTGTCTCGAACAACTCGTATCCGTCACGGCGCAGGGTGTCGTTGTAGGCAGCCACCATCGCCGCTGCAGCGTCCCTGTCGTCACGCACTCTCGGGTGGACTGTCTCGACGAGAAACTTGAGGAAGACCTCATCGTCCCCGTCACGAAGCTGAAAGCGTTCGTCGTCGAAAACCCAGTCGTCTTCCCAGTCCCAGTTGTTGACCATGTGCTGGCGTATATCACCGGCCGCATTCTTATATCTGTAGTCATTGCTCGGCAGTGCATCAAGATCGTAGATACGGGCAAGGAACTGCGGATGCTCGAGCCGCCCCGACCAGTCGTACTCGGATAGCGACAACCAGTCGAGCACGTTGGAGCGCGTGTCGCGGCTGATTCCCGCGGGGCTCATTGACGTCATACCCTCAGAATATCGGCCAATGAAGTGTCAGAGGATCGCGCGCCCCTGACTCCGGCTGGGCGGGGTGTCGGGGTGACTGTGCTCGTTCTGCAGAGCTTTCACCAGCAGAATATGGGTGCGTTCGTAATCGATGCGTTGTGCATCATCCAGCGGGCTCGCACCCAGCGGAGTGGACGCGGTGATGCCCCAACGATCCCGATACGCCGCTACTACTCGCACCGCCGCCGTCCGCGATTCCGGTGGCAGATCGTCCAGGCCTGCCATCCACGGTGCTTCGTCGTCGAGGAGTTTCTGGGTGAGTGCGTCGAGGCGCTGCTCCATGAGCTGTTCGCGCTCGGTAAGTGCCTGCTGCATGTCGGGATCGGTGATCCCGGTGGCGCGTGGGATGAGGCCAGCGATCAGCCCGGCGGCGCGCTGCGGGGAGGGCTGGTATGCCGTCGTGATGCGTTGGAGGCGGTAGCGCAGGAGGGAGCCAAGGTCGTGAACGTCGTCGAGGCCTCCGGCTTGGATGATGCGCGGCAGGAGGTCATCGATGTGGTGGCCGTCGGCTTCGAGCCTGCGTAGCTCGGTGGTGAGGATCCCGAACGCGTCGGAGTCGACGAGCTCGTCGATCGTCTCCGGAGTGAGACCCCCGGCTTCGAGAAGATTGACCCAGCGTTGAAGCCCGGCTTCTTGGGCGATGGTGTCGTACTCGGCGGCGAGTTGCTCGAGCGACCCCCAGAAGTCTTGCTCCATCACGATCGTGTCGTGCGCGGAGAGTTCCGCGCCAGGGTGCTGGAGGATGCCGTAGAGGATGCTTCGGGCAGTGTTCTGCAGGTCGTCCCGGTGCTGGTGCTCTTCGAGGTGATGCTGGTCGGTTGCGACATAGACCCGGTTGGATTCTTTGCCGCGCGTCATCGCAACGTACAGGGATTCCCTCGTGACTTCTGGTGAGTGGACGATTGCGTGCGCGGTGTCGACGGTGGAGCCTTGGGCGCGGTGTGCGGTGACGGCGTACCCGAGTTCGACATGCTCGGCGACATAGGCTGCGGGCAGGGTGATCGTGGTGCGCCACTTCGATCCTGCCCGCCGTACCGTGAGCGATCCATCATCGTTCGCGCGGGCGACCTGCCAACGGTCACCGTTTTTCACCCAGCCCCGTCCCAAGGACAGGCGGCGCTCGTTCTGGCGGGTGATGACGAGATCCCCGCGGGAGGCTTCGTTCTCGTCGTGCAACCGCACTCCGCCGAGGGCGACCTGGCCTGCGAGGATCCGGTCGGTGCGGGCACGGGTGTTGAGTTCGGAGACCGTGTCGAGGGTTTCCGCGATCAGCACGGTCTTCTTCCCCGCAGCCTGGTCTGTCTTCCAGGCTTGGTAGGCGGCTTCGAGGATCTCGTCGTACCCGCCTGGCGTGACCCGCTGGTGCGCGATGTAGGTGTCGATGACGTCGGTGTCGCCGATCCGCAACTGTAGCGAGGCCTGCTTCTCCCACTCGTTCTGGAACCGGCGCACATCGGCGAGTTCCGGGGCGTCGCCGCGGTCACGGGCGAGCATCCCGAACGCGCCGCCCGCATCCACGGCGGCGAGTTGCGCCCAGTCACCCACCAGCAGCACTTTCGCACCCACTTCTTGGGCGTGTGCGGTGATGGCGTCGAGTGCGAAGGTTCCTGCGAGGGAGGCTTCATCGATGATCACGAGCTGCCCGGCCGTGAGGTTCCAGTTCCCGCGGCGGTGCTCGTGCAACCATTTCGCGGTGTTCTCCGTCGCGATCTCCAGATCCCCAGCCAGCACATCGGCAGCGGCAGCTGACGGCGCGAGCCCGACGACGGACTTTGCTCCGTAGCGTCTCTCCCACGCACGGCGCAGGGCCAACATCGTCGTGGTTTTCCCTGTCCCTGCCGGACCGACCAGAACGTCGAGAGCGCGGCCGGAGACGCCGATCTTCGCGATCGCCTGTTCCTGATCCGGTGAGAGGGTGTGCCCGTCTCGGTTCTTCGTCTGGGCGGCCTGCTCGATCCACCCGAGCGGCACCGTCGGAGCGGTTCGCGTACTCGAGGCGGTAAGGAGGCGACCCTCTGCGGCAAGCACCTGTTCCGAGGAGTACACGGTCGACGCTTTCGGACGGAATACGCTCGTCCCGTCCTGACGGCGGAACCTCGATGGGGTCGACGCCAACTCCGGCGGGGTCAGACGCAGCGAGATACGCTCGGCCGCGTCGACGATCTGCCGGGTGATGAGGTCACGATCTTTCGGGGACGCAAACCGGAGATCCATCGTTTGACGGACCGCCTCGGCATGGAGATTCCATCGTTTCCAGGTCGCGCGCCGGTCACCGACCTGCTCCACCACGGCCTCAGCAACCGTCTCCAAATCCTCCAGGGGAATGTCATCTGCTCGCAGCAACGGCTCCGCGACGCTTCCCGCAAGGAGCGCGGACGCCCAAGTGGGGGGATCTTCACCGAGCATCCGGGCCGCACGTTCCCGCCACTGGGCGGTGAGGTCGCTGAGCGAGTGGTACTGTTTCGGGGGCCTGGTCTCGAGGGTGGCCTGTTGCCGGAATTGCCACAACAGCTTCGGGGACGGCTGTCTGCCATGCTTCTGGGCGTAGTCGGCGACGAGGCGGTCTTTGACCTGCTCGATGTCTCGGGTGCGGGAGGAGAACTCGTCCATCAGCTCCTGCGGCACCCCAGCGATCTCCCACGCGGTCGAACGCCCCGCACCACGCTCCCGCGCCTCCCACCCGACACCAAGGATCCGGGCGAGATGATCGGAAAGCACCGCGTTGTAATGCTCCGACAGGCCGGTCACCGCGGCATGAACGGCACGCGAGTCAAGGGTGCGCCACTTCCCGTCATGTGCGGCTTGGACACGGTTCGCGACGACGACGTGCGTATGGAGCTGCGGATCAGCAGCACGCGAGTCGTAGTGGTCGTAGGCTGTCGCGATCACGCCCCGCACATCGACCTGCGCGACCGCGCCCCGTGGCCCTTTCGCACCGATTCGGGTCATCGCGACATCACGCTCGAACAGCTCGAACACGTCGCCGATCGCGGAATGGTGGGCCTGGGCGATCAGTGCTTGCGTTCCGCCGTCGGCGACCGCCCACAAGGTCGAGACGGACTTCGGGACGGAGAAGGTCAGGTCGAAGCCCGCGACCGGAGCGTTCGTTGGCTTCTGTGCTTCCTCGGCCTCGATGAGGGCCTGCTGCGCTGCTCGGTCACCTGTAGTGAGGGATTTCGGAAGCTTATCGATGCGGCGCTGTGTCCGCTCGGCAGCGGTTGCGAACTTCCGGTACGGGCGACCCAACTGCTCGCCCGTGTTGGGATCCTGCCCGTGCCCCATCAGTCGCCGCAACTGCTCCTCACCAACCGGGCCACCCGCCGAGACGTCGCCAGTAAGACCGGGGAGGCCGGATCCGACCCAGAACCCGGGAGGCGTTCCCGCTTCGAGGTAGTACCTCGTCAGCGCCGAGGCAGCGTCGCGGTCACCGTCGCCGATGACGACAGAGTTCAGCAGATACCGGTACCCATCACCGGCCGCCATCACCCTGATCGACACCGTCACACCAGGCAGGTGCGCGATGACGCTGAAGAACTGTCGGAGCTACATCGAGCGCAGGGTTCCCGCTTCGAGATAGTACCGCGTCAATGTTCAATCACGCGTCGGTTGGCGACTTATGTGGCAAGAGATGTGAGAGCAGGAGCTTCACGATCAAGATTGGCGCTACCCATGCGATAACTGAGGCTGGGACGAACACCGAGGTTGTGATTGCGATCAGGACGGCGGCGCAGAGGAACGCGACGGGCTGCTTGAACGAGTCTGGTGTCAGCGTCACGACGATCGTGGCGAGCATAAGCCCTACATAGCCGACGATCGCGGTTGTCCACGGCATCTCTGGCATCAGGAGCGCGAGCGCCAGCAGGTGGACATGGCAGGCGACGAAACCGAGCGCGTTCCATCGTGGCGTGCCAGGTGCATGGAATCTACGCGAACCGGAGACGGTGGCGTTGACGACGACGCCTCCGAACATATCGAAGCCGACGATGATGAGAACGATCGAGATCCACACGTTCAAGTCAGCGCTGAACGCGAGCGCACCGGCGAAGATTGCGCCGAAAACGGCGGCACCGTACCCGAAGGCTCGCTCGCCGGGCGTGGCGTTCGGGGCGATCAGCGCCTCGTCAAGTCGCTGAGACCAGGTTCGTTTCGCGGTCACGGTGCGTCCTCCGTTCGTCTATTGGAGTGCGGCTTTGAGGGATTCGAGATGGGTGCGGCTGAGCCGGTGTGCGACTTCGGCGTCGCGGGAGGCGATGGCCTCGGTCAGATCGGCGTGCGCGTCATGATCTTCATCCTCGGAGAGGCTTCGGCCGAGGCGGAGCATGTCGATCATCGCCTGGCGCAGTCTCGGCACGAAGCTGTCGAAGAGTTCGAGCAGCACGGGATTCTCGGCTGCGGCGACGATCGAGCGGTGGAACCGCATGTCGGCATCGACGTATTCCTCTGTGCTGCCGCGGTGTTCTTGGCGGTCACTGAGCGCCTTGCGGATTGCGCGGAGCGCCTGCGGGCTACGACGTTCGGCTGCGTAGGCAGCGGCCTCGGCTTCGATGGCGATGCGGGCTTCGATCACGGAGATGATCCCCGCCCGCTGCAAGACAGCATCCCAGTCCTCGGTGACGTCGAGCGCGGTGACGAACACTCCTGCACCTTGGCGCGTCTCAAGCACACCCTTGCCCGCGAGCTGCCGGATCGCTTCGCGCACGGTCGAGCGCCCGACGCCGAGTTGCGGCGCGAGCGTCGTCTCGCCAGGGAGTCTCGCGCCGAGCGGCCACTCGCCAGCACGGATCCGCTCCATGAGCACATCGGCCGCCTGGTCTGCGAGCGGCGTTCGCTTGATCCGCACCATATTCGCCTCACTTCTCAACTTGTCTGAGGTGTTGTGTATAGTTTATCCCATGATTGGAAGACTTCTTCTCTGCCGTAGCAGGGGTTAGGCGGATCGGCGTCCCTGCTACGGAGCGCCACGCCTGGCCGATCTTCCCCGCGTGCTTTGCCGCCACGCCACCGCACCGAGCCTCCCGCGCGGTGAGGGTCGCTCGGCGTGCGGCGCATCTTGAAAGGAACCCCATGAGCCAGACCGCATCTCCCGTTCGTAATCGGGCGGGCCTGTGGGCGCTGACGGCGACCCATGCCGCGAACGACTTCTACACCGGCGCGGTTGCCGCCCTGCTGCCGTTCTTCGTGCTCCATGCGAACTACACCTATGCCGCCGTCGCAGGCATCACGCTCGCCGCGACCGCCCTGTCGAGCGTCGCGCAGCCGATGTTCGGGCATCTCAGCGACAAATACGGGATGCGCTGGATGAGCCTGGCCGGACTCCTCGCGGCAGGCATCGGCGTCGCCATCAGCGGCCTCGTCTCAGACTCATATCTCGCGGTCTGGATCGTGATCGCGATCTCAGGCATCGGCGTCGCCGCTTATCACCCCGCCGCGACGATGGAAGCACGCGAAGCCGGTGGCGGCACGAGCGGCGCGATGAGCCTGTTCTCCGTGGGCGGGAACGTCGGCGTCGCTCTCGCACCCTCAGCGGTGATCCTCGTGGTCGGCTGGTACGGACTGAACGGTACCTGGCTGTTGCTAATACCAGCGATCGTGCTCGGCCTCGTCTACGCGATCATGTCCTGGCGGCACCTGTTCGCCCGCACCAAGCCTGCCGCGGCTGCCACGCACGACCTGGCGAAGCAGGTCAAGGTCGGTGACGATTGGCGAGCGTTCGGATGGCTGACCCTGGTGCTGGCGATGTGGTCGATCGCCTACGTCGGCACCTCGACGTTCGTGTCGCTGTACTCCATCGAACGCTTCCACACCACGCCCGAGTTCGCCTCAATCGCGCTCTCACTATTCCCGGCTGCCGGAGCGATCGGCACCCTGGTCGGCGGGTGGCTGGCCGACCGCTTCGGACGCCTGCGCACAGTTCGCACCGGCTACCTGGTGGCCGCGCTCTCCACTGCTGCGATCGTGCTGGCCCCGACTTCGGTCATCGTCATCGTCGCAACCGCCGCGCTGGGTGTGAGCCTGTTCATCCCGTTCGCCGCGCAGATCACTCTGTCGCACTCGTACCTGCCGAACCGCATCGGCGTCGCCTCGGGCGTCACCCTCGGGCTGACACTCTCCCTGGGCGGTGTCGTCAGCCCGCTGCTCGGAAAGATCGCCGACCACAACAGCGTCCAGTTGGTGTTCGTCGTCATGACGGTACTCGTTGCGGTGGGCTTCGCGCTGTCGTTCGTCCTGAAAGAGCGCTCCATCGAGCCCCATCACGTTCTCACGACCGCCGACGACGCAGACGAGACCGAGGAGGCCCGCGCATGACGGAGATCCTGCGTCTGCAGAACGTTGACTTCGTGCGCCAGTCTCGGCAGATCCTCACGGACATCAACCTCACCGTGAACGCCGGAGAGCACTGGGCGCTCATCGGGCCGAACGGTGCAGGCAAGAGCACCATCCTCAGCATGTGTGGCGCGGAGAAGCACCCCACCCGCGGCACCGTGCATGTCCTCGGCCACCAGTTGGGGCGGGTCGAGATCCGGAAGCTGCGCGAGTCGATCGGGCATGTCAACCCGCGCCATCCGCTGCGCTCCGCGCTTACGGTGCGGCAGGTCGTGCTCACCGGGGCCACCGGCACGACCGAGCTCATGGCGCGCTGGGAGCCCAGCCGTGAGGTGATCGAACGCGCGGACTATCTCATCGACATGCTCGGCCTCGACACGATCGAGGGCGCGACCTGGCCCACGATGTCGCAGGGCGAACGAGGCAGAACCCTGATCGCCCGGGCGCTCGTCACCAACCCACCGCTCCTGCTGCTCGACGAGCCTTCGACCGGCTTGGACGTCGCCGCACGTGAGCAGTTCCTCGAGACCGTCGACCACCTGCACCGCTCACAGCCGGAGCTTGCAACCGTGCTGGTCACCCATCATCTCGAGGAACTGCCGGAAACCACGTCGCACGCGGCACTCATCAAGAACGGTCGCGTGCTCGCCGCTGGTGACGCACGCGGAGTACTCACCACTGAGCTCGTGTCCGAGAGCTTCGAGCATCCGATTCAGATCGAGTACCGCGACCAGCGCTGGCAGGCCCGTGCCGTCCGAGCGTCGGTGCCGAGATGAATGCCGACGTCATGCCCGTAACGCCAGACAGCCCGAACGCTGGCGCTCGTGCTCCCAATCGAGGATCCCCTCTGATGAGTTAACGGAGCACGGATCATGTCGTTCGCCTGGTACCCACGATCGCGGTCGCATCCTCAAACGCATGGAGGATGCCCGGGATTCGCGGCGTGCCGGACGGCTGCGACGACCTCATCCGAGCTCGCCGCGGCCCGGCGTTCATGCTGCCATTCGCCCGATCGAGGCGGGTGGGAACCGTGAAGATCACATCGACTGCAGGCTTGTTCGAACCGGGCGGGCCGCCTCTCATAGTGCGAGACCACACCGCGCATACGCCCTCGGGCAGAACGTCGACGCCTGCAGTGAAAGTCGTGTTCACGATCTCGGGATGGGCTCGAGTGCAAGCACCGTTCAACGAAGTGCTCCTCGAGCCAGGCACCATTCTCACGATCCCTGCGAATCTCGAATGCCAAGGCGTTCCTGCACGGCACGCACGGACAATGACGTTCTATCTGGAGCCCGAGTATCTGGCTGATCAAATGCGATGGCTACCGCTGTCGCATCCGCTGGTGCACCATCTGCATCGCGCTCTCGAGGGCGTCCCGCGGTTGCACACCCTGCAGCTTCCCGCTGCTGCGATGCATGACCTCGCTCCAGTGCTTGCACGCTTGTCGCAGGCTTCCGCGGATGTCGGAGACTTCGCGCGACTCTCGATGGCGTTCGACGTGTTCGATGCAGTCGGCCGATTGAGCGGCATGCGCACTGGGAGCATCGACACTGCAAGGACGCTCCCGCGACGCGAGGTCGCCACGGCAATCGCGCTCTTGCGCTCCGATCTGGCCCGCGCCTGGAGGATCGAAGAACTCGCCCGCGAAGTCGCCGTATCGCCGTCACATCTCGCCCGGCTGTTCCGTGCCCAGACCGGCATCTCGCCAGCAGCGTTTCTTCGTCAGCTCCGTGCTGATCAAATGGCGGAACTCCTCGCGACCACGAGTTTGACCGTGGGTGACGCGGGAAGTGCGGTGGGCTGGCACGATATGGCGATGGCATCGCGCTCGTTCAAGCAGCGATACGGGGTGCCGCCAAGCACCTATGCGAGTTCGTATCGCCGATCTACGGTTGAGTCTCTCGTGGTGCCGGAGCCCATTCGTTGACGGGCGAGGCTCGTCACGATAACGCTCTCCAGGGTGTGATTTCGTTGATAGCCGATCGTGTGTGGGAGAAGTAGAGCTCTGGATCTCAGGGTCGTGCAGGCGGCTCGCGACTGGCTGCGTCGTTTCGTATCTCGGTTCTCGTGACTCGGTGACGGTGCCGCAACGGGGGCTCGGGATGGTTGGGATGGCTCGTACCTGCTGGGTGTTCCTGTTCGTCGCACACGGCGGCGAACAGGACCCGAACAGCAGGGAGCCCTCACCATGCCAGACCCCACGCCGCCCGGCCCGCGCGCCGCCATCCTTCCTGCTCCGGTCTTCACCGACCCGCGGGTGACGCTCTTCCACGGTGATGCCGTCGAGCTGCTCCGGCTCCTCCCCGGAGCCAGCGTCGACGCGCTGGTGTCGGACCCGCCGTATGGGTTGAGCTTCAACGGGCAGGCCTGGGACGATGCGGCCGGGTTCCGTGAGTCGATTCCGCACGTCGACACTACGGCGATGAGCGCACCCGAAGTGTTCGAGGTGTGGTGCACGGAGTGGGCTGCGGGGGCGCTGCGCGCGTTGAAGCCGGGCGCGCATGTTGCAGCGTTCGGTGGTGCACGCACGTGGCATCGCATGGTGCGCGGCCTGGAGAATGCAGGGTTTGAGATTCGCGATCAGATTGCGTGGCTGCACACCACCGGGATGCCGAAGAGCATGGATCTCTCGCACGCGATCGATAAGCACCACGGCGTGCAGCGTACGGATCGCATCGTGCAGACGAGTGAGCACGATGGGGTTCTCGGCGCAACCCGCACGGTGCTCTCCAAGGGCACACCGGTCACCGAGGACGCTGCACGCTGGGAAGGGTGGGGCACCGCGCTCAGGCCGGCGTTTGAGCCGATCATCATCGCCCGCAAACCCCTCGCCGGGAGCATCGTCGGCAACGTCCTTTCACACGGTGTCGGCGGGCTCAACATCGACGGCGGTCGGTTCGCCGATGATCGGTGGCCCACGAACGTCGCACTCGACCCAGGACAGGCTGACGCGCTCGACATGCTGACGGGGACGTGGCAGGAAGGGTCGATGTCGCGGAGGTTCCCGATCTTCCGGTTCGAGCACAAACCCGCAGCCCGTGAACGCCCGCGTGCTTACGGCGTCTCGCACACGACGGTGAAACCCCTCGCGCTGATGCGGTGGCTGGTCACGCTCGTCGCGCCGGTCGGCGGGGTCGTCCTCGAGCCATTCGCGGGCTCGGGCACCACGGTGGAGGCCGCAGCAGGGGCGGGGTACCAGGTGATCGCGATCGAGAAGAACGCCGACTACCTGCCGCTGATCCGCTCACGCATGGAGCAGTAACCAGCCGTGCCGACACGACCCGTCTCAACGAGGCCCTACCTGTCAGGCATACCGCCGCTTCAGCGAGCGGCGGATCCCTGAGCGGAGGAACCTATGACCAGCACCGAACGAGGCGAGCAGGCGGCACGCCCGCCATCTGAACGATTCCTGTTTCTGGGCGTCATCGTGTGGTCAGACGACCCAGAGGTCGGCCCGACAGTCATCGCCGACCGGCACCCCGTCGCTCTGGCACGCGCCGTCGCGTTGACGATCCACGAGATGCTCGTCGACCCGCACCTCTACGCGGGTGCAACACAGTTCCTCGCGGAGCAGCCTCCACCCCAGGACTGGCTGCTCCCCGAAGACGTCGATAGATGGTTGGACGCGTTGCAGGAGACCACCCCGTATCCCGCGTACTCGTTCCACCAAATACCGATCACCGGCGGCGTCGACGGCACGGGCCACCTGGCCGTAAGCCGTCACCTGGAACAGGCACTGCACGAACGAGAACAGGCGCTCGCTCCCGACGATCTCGACACTTCCTCGCTGCGATCGGATCCCGGCCGGTCGCTGGAGAGATGACGATACCGCGCAAGTTTTCGACACCACGACGCAGCTTCCCCGCACCTGCTCGACAGCACCCGCCTGCCACCCCTATCCCGGTAGTAGCGGCAGGATTCCCCGCGATCGCCGCACTGAAGCTTCAGCCCGCTGTTCCCTGACCGAAAGAGTATACCCATGTCCGATCCGACCCTCCCACCCGGCCCCGGGACGCCTGCACCGCTGAGCTCACACCGGGTGATCATCGAGTTCGATGTCCTGGCTCGTTCCCGAGCCGAGGCGAACGCTCTCATACGGGAGATGCTGATCGAAGAACTCGCAGGCCCGCCCGAGCAGCTCCGCACCGACGGCGACCGCGTCTTCGGGGAAGACTTCGGCGACGATGTCGCACACATTCACTCCTGGGCACCGACCTCTCCCACTCCAGCGACGGCACCGCGAACGGTGGCGGTGCCGTCGCTGGAGTGGGAGCCGTTTGAGGAGTCAGGGATCCCGGAGATCGTCGCCGAGATGTTCCCGCCCGAACCCGAGCGACAGAACCATCTCCGACCCGACGGCAGTGTCGACGAGGACAGTCTCGCCGCCGCCTACGAGGACTGGCGAGACGAGTGTCTGACGCTCGCGTTCCAGGCCGCTCGGCTGCCAGAGATCCTGCGACAGCTCGAAAATCTCGAGAACGTGCAGGAGCGGAGTGCTCGCATCACGCAGGCTGAGCAGGTGCGGGATGCAGTCATCGATCTGCTCGAGCGAGACCCGCTCCCGCTGGAACCGCGCCGGGAAGACTACCTGGTGACGGTCGCGCCGTCGTTCGAGGGTGAGTTCGAAGACATGCGGTTCGCATGGGATCACTCCCAGTGGCGGTCAGACTTCACCGCCGCCGCAAAGCGCCACGACCACGCACTGCGAGGCATGATCGCTGAGGGCGGCCCACGCACAACGTATCTGCCCGAGCAGTTCCACCGCGAATGGATCCCTGCAGACCTCGTCGCGCTGCACACGCTGCGCTCGATCGTTGACGCGGAGCACTCAGGACTCGGGGTACCGATCGAACCGAAGCAGTCGGAGATGCTCGAGGCGCTCCTGGCCGCCTCAGATCCCGAGATCCGCGTGACCGCCCCCGACGATCCCGCAGGGGTCGAGCTTTATGCGGGGCCAGCGTCGGAAGCGCATGACTGGCTGCCGCCCGGGGTGTACGAGGCGACCGGGCCGGAAGGCACCGGCGAGTTCCGACTCGTCGTCGGCTCTGTCCCGGCCGGTGACGATGTCACCGCATCCGCGGCCTTCCCTGTAGCCGAGCATGACAGTGCCGTACTCGGCGAGATCGCCCACATCCTCGAACACGACACCGAACTCCACGACCCCCAGATGGTGCTCGCGCGCGTCAACGCGGCCATTGAGCGCACCGGCCGCATCGGAGCGCTGCCCACCGACCTCGACCATGCGCCGGAACCACTGACGCAGCTCGAGCAGGGCGTGCTACTGAACGAACTACTCGCCGAACGTGAACAACATCTCGACGACCCCTCCGATGGCCCCGAGCCGCGCTCGCCGGGGGCGGGGCCAGAGCGAAACCTGTAGCACACGACCCCGCTGTCGCCCGGAAGATGAGGGTCGGCGGGTTTGACTGTGCGGCGCAGGTTCTTGACGATTCGGCGCATCCTGCCCCGGAACGCTCGCCCAGGCAGCACCTGCCGGGTAAGGGTGGAGGTCTCAGAGAATGCTTGCCAGCGGACTCTCCCCAAGCCGACGCAGCAGCGCTGCCGCACCTTCTGGAAGACGCCGTTCACAAGCCGCACAGCCGCTGCGACGTCGAGGAAGAAGGAGGGGGTGGTGTTCGTGTCTCATCACGAGGTTACCGTGTGGCCGCTGCCCCGGAATCTGCCCGGCACACTCACGGACGCTGCCGCAGCGTATGCGGCGGCAGGCCTCCCGGTCTTCCCCTGCGTGCCGGGCGCGAAGCATCCGCTGACGACGCACGGCTACCGTGATGCGAGCACCGATCTTGCGCGGGTGAGACGGTGGTGGTGGCGCACCCCGGAGGCGAACATCGGTATCGCCACCGGCACAGGGTTCGATGTGCTCGACGTGGATGTGCATGCCATCGGCACCGGGTTCAAGGTGCTGCGCACTTTGCAGCGTGAGGATTTCATCGGCGGCTGGGGGCAGGCGGTGCGCTCCCCGTCAGGTGGCGTGCACTTCTACTATCCGTCCGACCCTGACCGGGAGCAGCGATCGTGGTCGCGCGGCACCTCGCATATGGATTTCCGAGGCGTCGGCGGCTACATCATCGCCCCGCCCTCACGCATCGCGACCGGCCACGGGCTACGACGGTACGAGGTGATCGCGCATGGCCGCACGCCACGCCTGTTCGATGCCGACGCAATCCGTGCACTCCTCACCCCGCCGCCGCCCGCCCTGCCCAGGCCCGTCGTGTTCCCGCGCAGCGTGGAGAGCGTGGGACGGTTGGCGAACTGGGTGTCGCGGCTCCCCGAGGGGAACCGGAACTCGGGCCTGTTCTGGGCCGCCTGCCGTCTTGCAGAGGCCGGTCTCACCGAGCCAGAGTTGCGCGGTGTGCTCGAGCCCGCTGCGGCTGCGACCGCGTTGGAGACCCGGGAGATCGTCGCGACGATCCGTTCCGCGTATCGCACCGCACAGCTCGCCTACCGTCCCGCAGATGCGATACCCGACACACCGGGTGCGCTCACTGGACTGAGTCGGTAACCGTCATGAATGCCCCGGACTTGCACGAACACCAGCCGTACCGGGGCGGCACGCCTGAGACGGGAGTGTCCAAGTTGGTGATCGGGCTCGCAGTGACGGGCACGATCCTGCTCGCGCTCGGGGCGTTCTGGCTCTCGTTCACCACCCTCCAAGACCTCGCGATCCTCTCCGGGATCCCGGCGGGGCAGGCCTGGGTGTGGCCGCTCATTGTGGACGGCGTGATTCTGGAGGCCACGATCAGCGTCGTCGCCCTCCGTAACTCTGCGCCTGCTGCGCGCCGTTTCGCGTGGCTGCTCCTGGCAGCCGGGGCCGCAGTGTCGGTCGCAGCGAATGTCACGCACGCGGTCATCAGCTCCGATATCCGCGTGCCCGCACTCATCGCGGCCGTCGTCGCATCGATCCCACCGCTGGTGTTATTGGCGATGACACATCTCACCGTCGAACTCACCCGCAACGCCAGCCCATCACCCAAGACCGCTGCACCGGGTGAGAACGCGGCCTGGCCGGAGGTCGCTGCAGATGCCGATGTCGCGGAGGCACCCGTGACCGGCGCGGATCGGCCCGCGACGAGAACTCTCGCACCGGGTTCGAGCCAGCCAGCGGCGACTTCGGTGGCATCGCGCGGGCGTTCTTCGGGTCGACGGGAAGAGGCGCGTGCTCGTGCGCTGGAACGCTACGCGCAGGGCGTCCCGCTGCGGGAGATCGCGGCAGAAGAAGGGGTCCATCCAACGACGGTGGGCCGCTGGGTGAACGCACCTGAGATGCGACAGGACGGAGCACATCATGACTAACCCGACCGGAACCGACCCTCTCCGCAGCGCGGCAGCATTCCGACACGGAGCTGACCGCAGCGACGCGGCGCAGACCGATCGCACGGACACGACCGCGAGGACTCGCGATGAGGAGCGGGCGTCGCAGTTCGCCACGCACGGAGACCCCACGCTCACCCAAGACGCGGAGGGCGCAGAGGCGGAACGTTCCGGGGTGCAGTGGGTGCGCCCGACCGATCTTGCTGCTCGCGCAGGCGGCGCGGTCGTCGGCAAGGGAGCGGAGTGGAACACGCACCTGCACGACGCCGCCCTCGATGGCATCCGCGAGGGCCGCGCCCAGCTTCACGAGCGTCTCACGCGCAGGCAGCACGAACTCGACCCCGAGACAACGACCCGAGACACGGCGCAGCATCGCGTGGCCGGGAGGACGGGGGTGAGCCGATGACCGATTCGTGGCCCGGCACCACCCGAGTGCCGGACAACCCCCAGACCCTCTAACCACCAATCACGCCGCCCAGGACGCAAAGAATCCCGGGGACGGCACGACGACAGACCTTCCGATAGGGCGGTCTGGCTGGTTCGTGCTGCCTCCGCGCGATGCTCTGTGCTGCCGTTTGCGAGCGAATCTGACGCGGTGAATCCGATTTGCCGGTAGGGGGTCGTACCTCTCTTCCATCGACGGATCTTTCTCTTCAGGAGTCGCTATGAACCCCCATCCTCACCACCAGTCCCACGACCACGCCCCGGATTTCACCACGGGTGAAGGCTTGCGAGCGTTGCTCACGGAGTTGAATGAGCACAACGCGTGGGCGACGAGCCCGGTCGCGGCCGAGCTCATGCTCTACGCCACACAGAAGTACACGCCGATCGCGAAGGCCTGGCACCGCGACCCCTCGGACGCCGCCTATGAAGCGTTCCTCGCGATGCGCACCCCGACCACGCTGCGAGCGGACGATCCGTGGGCGGTCATCACCCGCGCGGTCGCGCTCGGCATCGCCGCCGAGGTGCACGCCGACCGCAATATGACCAGCCAGGACAAGGCCCGCCGCCCCTCGAAGCGCCCCAAAGAGGAACCGATGCGCGCCGGGCACTACGAGGAGTTCTTCTACGACGTGCACCCGCACGCCCATTCGCTAGTGCAGCACGGCGGCGAAGACCATTCCGTCGACCGCGTCATCCGGGCGACCTGCGTGTTCCTCGTCCTCACCGACTGGCCTGCCCGCCCGGTGGAGCAGGCGGTGGACTACATCGCGCACCGCGTCACCGGGCTCTCCTCGGGCGGCTCTGCGATGGAGATCGTGTCGAACGAACTGCATATCGCGATCCGGCTCGGCTACACCCCCGACGCGTGGGCGGCGCTGGTGCGCCTGGTCGTGGGTACGCAGACCGGGAAACGACAGCGCGGCCAGTACGGGCTGTTCGCTCGGGTGCTCCTCGGTGACGATGTCGCAGACCTGCTGCGTGACGAGACGCTCGTGACCGCTTCCAGGCGCAGCGCCCCGGCAGGCGGGCAGGACGGAGCCGGGGGTGGGTCATGAGTCGCGGGCATCTGGTGCTCGAGCACACCATCGACGAGATCATCGACGGGCACTCCTACCGGCGCGACCTCGGCGACCTTGCCGAGCTCAGGGAGTCGGTGGAACGGTTCGGGCTGCTCTCACCGATCGTGATCACCACCGGCAACGTCTTGATCTCCGGCAACCGTCGCCTCGCTGTGATGCGTACGCTCGGGTTTCGGACGGTGCCGGTGTGGGTAGTGCCCGGGGTGTCGGACAAGCTCTCCACGGTGCTCGCGATCCAGGACGAGAACACGCTGCACAAGATGCTCACCCCGATCGAGCAGGCCGAACTCTACGACGAACTCAAGCAGCTCTACGCGGAAGAGAACACCCGCAAGCAGGAAGCCACCCAGTTCGGTGCCGCATCCCGCGCTCCCGCAGCCGGGGTTCCGGCGAACACTCCGGGCGGTGAGAGCGGTGGTGTCGATTCGACACCACCGCACACCGCCCCGCGGGGTGAGGGGCAGAAGACGCGGGTGCAGGCGGCGAAAGCCGTCACCGGACGAGACTCGCACGGCATGCTCGACCAGGTCGTCGAACTGAAACAGATCGCCGCCTCAGACGACGAACACCCCGAGGTGCGGCAAGCCGCTGCCGAAGCGCTGCTGGAGCTCAACACCGACGGGAAAGTGAACGGCCGCTACCTGCGCGTGAAACTCCTCCAAGCCATCACCCTGCTGAACCGCTGGGCGGAGCATCCTGACGAGCCCGACGCGATCCGTCACGCGGCAGCAGCGGAGCTTGCCCAGGTGCAGGCACAGGAGCACCCGAAAGACGCGCTGAAAGAAGCCACGCGTGCGATCGCACGCCTCACCCAGCTGCGGAAAGACGCTGCGGCGCTTGCTCCGCGGGAGGGGTGGAAGGACGTCGACCCGCTGCTGCGCCAGAAGCATCAGATCCGCAAGCTCGTCGATCTGCTGCGCCGCGAGCACGGCTGGTGGGACCGCTACACCCCGGAGGACTTCGGAAAGTATGCCGACGAGGAGCAGTGGGAACTCGTCGAGACCAGCATCACCCAGTCGGGCCGGTTCCTCGATATCGCCCGAGACGCCCGCGCAACGGAGACCGCTGATGCCGTCGTATGAGGATCCGAAGCAGGACGCCGACGAGCTCGGCGAAGTCGCCCGCAGTCTCGCGCACACCACCCGGCACATCGACCGCCCGGCAGACACCTACCAGATGCTCGGCTCCCTGCACTACGCGCTCACGAACGTGCAGCAGTCACTGAACCAGTTGGCGTCCTGGCATCACCAGCACCGCACGAACGCGGCCACCGACGACGGGAACCTTGAGGCCGGGCACGAGCACGCGGAGAAGGCGGGCGGCTGGCTGCAGGTCGCTGCCGCATCCCTCAACCAGGTCGTCGACCTCGTGATGCGCGCCCAGGGCGAGAACGGGCGCATCGCCTGGCACGAACCCCCATCCCGCGTCATCAGCTCAGAAGACCTGACCGCACTCGTCGACGCGCTCCGCGACCGGGAGGCAGAGCTCGGCGTGGAGCCGCCATCCACGGGTGATGGGCCGGAGCCTGGGCGAGGCGTGACCCGCTGACCCGGTGAGGGCTCCCGGCGGGTGCCGCACCTATCGGCTGACCGATGCCCGACTTCCCGGAAGGCCCGCCGCCATGTCCTCACCGCACACCGATCAGCGTCTGCGCAGCCGCCGTCGCCTGATCATCTCCCTGATCGCCGCTGGCCTGATCCTGCTCATCCTTGCCGGAATCGGGATCTACGGCCTGATCACCGGCCCCACCCAGTCCGCACCCGACAGCGATGCGCCGCGCACGTCACCGACCGCGCCGCAGACGCCAGGTGAAGAGCCCGGCGCTCCCGTACTGCCGTCGCTGCCGCGCACGAATGATCCGGAGCGGTATGCGCGGGCGGTCGCACTGGCGCTGTTCGACTGGGACACCTTCACGCTCCTGACGCCTGCCGATCATCGCGCCGTGCTGATCGAGGACGCCGACCCTACCGGCACCGAAACCCCGGGGTTCATCGCAGACCTCGACGGCTACTTCCCGTCCGCGTCGACCTGGCGGGATCTCGCCGAGTACCGCACCCGCCAGCACCTGGAGATCGACCGCATCTACGTCCCCGCCCAGTGGGAGGAAGCAGTCGCAGCATCGGCAGGGCAGATCGCAGACGGCACCATCGCCTACACGATCGAGGGCACCCGACACCGGGCAGGCGTCTGGTACGACGACCCCGTGACGAGTGCGCATCCGGTCGCGTTCACCCTGTTCATCTCCTGTGAACCGGTGTTCGACCGCTGCCACCTGCTGCGCCTGTCCCAGCTCGACAACCCCCTCCGATAAACGAGGGCCGCGCGCATGAAAAAGCTCCTCGCCCTCGGCATTGTCGGGATGCTGCTTGCCCCGATGCTGGGGCTGCTCAGCATCGGGGTGCTGATGAATCCCGCCGTCACGAACCAGGCAAACTGCATCGCCTCCGGCGTGATCCTCGGCCCCATCCCCGACGAGCTAACGGTGACCACGAAAGACGGCACCACGTTCACGCTGAACAGACAGCAGCTCACCCACGCGGGCACCATCATCACGGTCGGCGCGAACATCCCAGGGGTCGGCCGGGACGGGATCCTCATCGCGCTGATGGCGGCGCTGACCGAGTCGACGCTGCGGCAGCTCGCGAACACCGGCACCTACCCCGAGTCCGGCGACTACCCGAACGATGGCAACGGCTCAGATCATGACTCGCTGGGCCTGTTCCAGATGCGCCCCCAGGCCGGGTGGGGCACCGTCGCAGAGCTCATGGATACGACGTATCAGGCGCGCGCGTTCTACGGCGGACCCGACGGCCCGAACTATCCCAGCCCCAGAGGGCTCTTGGACATTCCTGGCTGGCAGCAGATGGACAAGGGCGAAGCGGCGCAAGCCGTCGAGGTGAGCGCCTACCCGGACAGGTATCAGAACTATGAGCCCGTTGCCCGCACGATCCTTGATGCCCTCACCATTCCGGGCGGAGGCGGCAGCGGTGTGCCGGGCGATGAGACGATCCCGGAAACGACGCGGCTCGTGTTCCCGCTGCCGACCGGCTCCTACGTGAGGACGTCGCAGTTCGGGCCGCGGGTCGACCCGATCACGGGGGAGGCGAGCTTCCATTCCGGCACCGACTGGGCAGCCCCCGATGGGACGGCGATCTTCGCCCTCGCCGACGGGCTCGTCACCTACGCGGGCATGGTCGATGGCTATTCCGGGCAGATCACCATCGAACACACCATCGGTGGCGAGAAGGTCGCGACGAAGTACATCCATATGTGGTCGCACGGCATCCACGTCACTGCGGGCGACCGCGTCACCGCGGGGCAGCACATCGGCGACGTCGGCAGCAGCGGGCACTCGACCGGCCCACACCTGCACTTCCAAGTCCACCCCGGGGGCGCAGGCTCACCCGCGATCGATGCTGAGCCGTGGCTCGCAGGTCGCGGCGTCGAAGGCATCGACGCACCCACCGGCGGCGGCCCCGGCTGCGCTGCGTAGAGCTCAGGAGCGTCGTGGCCAGGCGCTCCACCCGTCGCGGAGTGCCTGGAGGAGGGGCTTCGCTTTCTGGAGGCGAGGCTTGGGGAGATCTTGTGCGCGGGCTCGCCCGGACGCGGCCCCGTCCGGGTAGGTGAAGGCGTACCCCACTCCGGGGCGCAGCCCCCGTTCGACGATTTCTCGATAGTTCCCGGTCGCCACCGCGAGCACTTGCTGTTCCAGTTCGTCCGCCACTGACTCCCACGTCTCGTCGCAGGCGTCGCATCCACATACCGGGTAGTGGAAATCATGCAGCAGCCCGGCATGCAGGAATACGCCCGGGTACGAGGTGAACACGAACGTCAACGCCGCGCACGAGGGGTCGTTCGGTGTCACCCGAACCGCTCGGGTCACATCTGGTGCCGGATGGATCAGATCGGTGGCAACCTCGATATGGGCCGTGAGCTCGACGTCGTAGACGTCGTTGAGGTGAGCGATGAGCGCGTCAGCGATGGCGTGGATCGGGGCGAAGCGTTCGGGATGCTTGTCCACCGAGTAGGTCTCTTCCGGCGGGGAGCCACCAGCCCATCGGTTCCCGTACTCAATCACGACCCCGTCGGCGTCCCGAAACACGGGCGCGTCGATCACGGGGCGCAGGTAGGAACTCACCCCTCCATCATCTCGCGAAACCAGCGGGGCGACCGGGAGGCACGCACCTGACGTGCACGCATGCACCCGAACGTCAGGAGCCCCACATGCTATCTCTCGCCCTGGTTCTCACGGAGAACGTCTACCCGGATCTGTCCGGTGTCGGAGGCCGTACCACGCTCGTGTCGATCGTCGGCGCGCTGCTCACGTTCGTCTTGATTGTCGCGGTGCTGATGATCATCATCTCGGGTGTCGTGTGGGCGGTGTCGTCTTCGAGCGGGAATGCGCAGGCCGCGCAGAAGGGCAAGGTCGGGGTGCTGGTCGCGCTCGGCGCGGCCGCACTCGCAGGTGCTGGGGTGGCGTGGATGAACTTCCTGCTGCGCCTCGGCGACACCCTCTAACTCATCCGGTTCGGATCGCACCTGTCCAGGTGACCCCTCCCTACATCCGGGGACGGGGCGCACGCCTAGAAGGAGCCCCATCATGCTTGTCATCCTCGACACCCTCACCGCTGTCGCTGCGGTGCTGCCCGCGAACATCAACATCAGCCCCAACGATTCCGGGTTGCCCGGGATCGGCGCGCTGCGCACCGTCGTCGGAGCGGTCATGACAATCGGCCTGATCCTGTCGGTGCTCGCGCTCATCGTGTCGGCGGTGGTCTGGGGGTTCGGCTCGAACAGCTCGAACCCGCACCTGGCTTCGCGGGGCAAGGTCGGGGTGCTGATCTCCTGCGGGGCGGCGATCATCACCGGCGCATCGGTGACGCTCATCAACTTTTTCTGGAACGTGGGCCAGACCGTCTCCTAACCGGCCCGATCTACAGGAGGGAGGGGTGTTGTGGCTCTCTGTGACGTCCCCATCATCAGCAATGTCTGCGACGTCGTCGGTGAGACTGCGGCGACGCTGATCTCGGCACCGTTTGACTGGCTCGCACACGCCATCGGGCAGGCCGCGTCGTGGATCTTCCAGGGCGTGTGGGCACTGTTCGATACGACGACCCTGGTCGATATCACCGGCAGCGGCTACATCGGCGTGTACAACGTGATCTTCGGGATCGCGATCTTCATCATGCTGATCTTCTTCTGCCTGCAACTGATCACCGGCCTCATCCGACGCGACCCCGCAGCCCTCTCCCGCGCTGCCCTCGGGCTCGCCAAGAGCGTGCTCGGCTCGTTCCTGGTGATCACCATCACCGCGACACTGCTCGAGGTCGTCGATCAGCTCTGCATCGGCATCATCCAAGCCACCGGCACCACGCTCGAGGAGATGGGCGGGAAGATCGGCGTCCTCGTCGCCGGGCTCACCGCGATCAACCTCACCGCACCCGGCGCGGGAGCGATCATCACGATCTTCCTGTCGTTCCTCGCGATCTGCGCGGCAGCGATCGTCTGGTTCTCGCTCCTGATCCGCAAAGCCCTCATCCTCGTCGCCGTCGTGATGGCACCGATCGCGCTCGCCGGGGCGTCGTGGGACGCGACGAAGGGCTGGTTCGGAAAATGGGCGTCGTTCGTACTCGCGCTGATCTTCTCGAAGCTCGTGATCGTGATCGTGTTCCTCGTCGCGATCAACCAGGTCAACGCCCCCATCGACCTCGATCTCGCCTCGATCGCGGATCCAATCGCAGGCATCGTGCTCATGTTCATCGCGGCATTCGCGCCGTACATGGTCTACAAGTTCATCAGCTTCGTCGGCTTCGACATGTATCACGTCATGAGCGCAGAGCAGGAGTCCAAACAGGCCATGAACCGGCCCGTCCCGATGCCCGGGAAATCCGGCGGTAAGGAGCCTCAGAAGGTGCTCGAGGGCGGAAGCGACACCAAGGGAGGCGGGAGCCCGCCGCCCCCAGAGACCTCGCCGAAGCCTCCCTCCGGAGGCGGAGCTGGCGCTGGTGCTGCAGGTAGCGGCGCTGCCGGTGGCGGTGCGGCGGGTGGCAGTGGTGCTGCGGCGGGTGGTGGCGGTGCTGCGGCAGGCGGGGCCGGGGCAGGCGCTGCAGCAGGCCCGATCGGACTCGTCGCGGTCGCGGGCGCGAAAGTCGCCAAGGGTGCAGCGGAGGCAGGCCCCAAGCTCGGCGGCGCGATCGGACGCACGGCCGACGGGCATGCGGGAGCCGCCGCGGAAGGACAGAGCCCGCCGCCCCCACCTGATCGGTCGGCGCCACCGCCGAACGCGCCCGCGCAGTCGACTGCCAAGCCTGCGGCCCCACCGCCAACGAGCAGCCCGCCACCATCTGGCGACCCGAAACCCTAGACCGTCAATCGAGCAGCTCGGAAAGGAGGTGGAACCCCGTCGATGAGGGCGGTGGTGCGGGAACAGTCTTCGCAGGTCACTAGCGACCTGGTCTGCGACGGCGTCCCGCACCATCGCCCTTCCCTTGCTGGTGCTCGTACCTGATCGGCGTCCGTACTTCTCTGCCTGTTCAGGAGCATCCTCATGGCGACTACCGCTTCCACCACGTCGACCGAGTTCGAACTGTCCCCGGTGAAGTTCTCCCGCCTCACCCGACGGGGCATCATCCTCGGCCTCTCCCTCCCGCAAGTGATCGCCCTGAGTGTCGCGGTCGCCGTGTTCGTAGCCTCGCTCTATGCGGGCGGCCCGGCCGCGCTCTACACGGCCCCGATCTGGGGTACCGCCCTCGCCCTGGCCGCGGTGCCGGTCGGTGGGAGGAAGCTCGTCGAATGGGTGCCCATCACCCTGCACTGGCTGCTCCGGCAGGCCCTGCGGCAAACCCAGTACCGGAAACGAGTGGTCAAGCCCCGGCCCGCGGGGACCCTCGCACTGCCCGGGGATGCGGCACCGCTGCGGCAGTACCAGGATCCCGAGTCGGGCGCGGTGATGGTGCACGACCCGCACGAACAGACCCTCACGGCGCTGCTGGAGGTGACGCATCCCTCGTTCATCCTCCTCGACCCCGGAGAGCAGGAACGCCGCGTCCACGCCTGGGGCCGAGTGCTCTCCACCGCGTGCCGTTCCACCCGGATCGCCCGCCTGCAGGTGCTCGAGCGCACCGTCCCCGACTCTGGTTCCGGGCTCGCGCAATGGTGGGCGGAGCACGGCAACGATGACGACTCCTGGGTGGCCCGCACCTACCGTGAGCTCATCGACCGGGCAGGCCCCGCCGGGGAACGGCACATCTCCACGATCTCCCTCTCCCTGGACATGAAGACTGCATCCCGCGCGATCCGCACCGCAGGCGGAGGCCTGAAAGGTGCTGCGGTCGTGCTCCGGCAGGAGATGCAGACCCTCACCACCGCGCTGCGCACCGCAGACCTGAAACCGTCGGACTGGTACACGCCCGGACAGCTCGCCGTCATGCTCCGAAGCGCCTACGATCCCGCGATCGCCGCCACATTGGAGCGCTCAGGCGATATCGGGCAGGAACTCGCCGCCGCAGGCCCGGTCGCAGTTGAGGAGACGTGGGACGGGCTGCGATCGGATAGCGCGCATCATGCGGTGTTGTGGATCAGTGAATGGCCGCGCTCGCTCGTCTACCCCGGGTTCCTCGCCCCGCTGCTGCTCTCCAGCGGGATCCGCCGCTCGTTCACCCTGCTGTGCGACCCGGTGCGGTCGGATCAGGCAGCCCGCGATATCCGAAAGAAGAAGACCGAGTACATCTCCGACGCGGCCCAGAGGCAGAAGGTCGGGCAGATCGAAGACGCCCAGCAGACCGCCGAATACCAGGACGTCCTCCAACAGGAGTCAGACCTCACCAGCGGGCACGGCGTGCTGCGCTACACCGGCCTCATCGCAGTCTCGGCTACCACCGAGGACGAGCTCGAGGCGGCGGTGTCAGCGATCGAGCAGGCAGCGATCCAGGCGTCCTGCGAGACGCGGCGTCTCGTCGGTCAGCAGGCGCAAGCGTTCGTCGCGGCGGCACTGCCGCTCTGCCGCGGCATCTGAGCCACCGAGCTAGACTGTCGCGCTTGAGATAATGATCTGCTCCGCGATGAATCGCATTATGGGCACCTCCGGATCCAGTGCGTGGTCGTCCCGAAACGGCGCGAACCTGCTCTTCGCCCCATTCTTGCGGTGTACGAGCGCGTTCCTGTTCTTATAGATTCTGCGCGCCAACCTCCCGTAGAGTTTCTCATCCGGTGTATCTCGTAAGTTGACGGCATCGCCACCAGAGAAAGCCACAGCGCCATCGGAGTAGTGCTTAAGAAGTGATGAATCAAATGCGTCGATGGAATCTGCCAATTCGGAAATATTGACATACCTCATGAGGGTTAGCTTGAGGGCGCTGAGCTCGTTAATCACGACCTCGTCATCTCTGGTTTTGAGTTCCTCGCTGACAGTCTTAATCAAGCGCCGCATGTCTTTCATCCGTCTGTATGAAAAGCCGGGTGATGTAATCACTGCTTGCAGTTTGACTGCGATGTCGTTCTGAAACACTTCCTCGAACCAGTGTTCGGCGACATGATAATAAGAAATATAGGAAAGCATTGGGCTGTCGGTGGACAGCGCAAGCTGGTAGTTGTGGACTAGATCCGGAATGTATCTCTTGTGTGGGGCGTCGAGGCTATCTGCTTTTCCTCTTCGCAGATACTGGATGCGATGGCGACGGAGGCTCTCTTGCAAGGTTGGCCGCGGTACGACTGGGTAGTCCAAGTTGTAACCAACATGAAAATAGAACGAATCCGCTAATGCCTGAAAAGTACTGTGTGAAGTCTTCTCATCTGATTCGATACGCAATGAGGTGATGCGGAGGTTGTCAACGAAGAGGTCGAGAGGCGCGTCCTCGCTATCGAAGAACCTTTGACGTGCCATGGGCGATGGTGCTCGATGTCGCCTAGCAAACTCCGCATCTGAGCTATATATCCTGTCCGCAATCGCAAGCGCAAAGGCCAGGGACGGCTTTCCAAGCCGGTACTTGTACCCGTCTACTTCATCTTCTATCTCGAGGTCGGCTCGTGACCAGACTGGTCGTGGCGGGCCGGAGTAAACAACAAGAAATTCTGCCGCCGTTTCGTTAAAAATCTGGGTTTCTTCGTTGAGGTCGTAGTGGCCTATTTCTTCAAGGACCCCTTCAATATCCACCATAGGTATAGTCCTGGAACCGCTCAGGTTCCTTCGACTCGTGAGAGTAACTTGTTGGAAATCTACTGAAGCCCTCACGAGCAACGTTTCACAAATAAGCTCGATGGCTCTATCAGCGTCCATTAGGCCTTCCTCATCCTTGAACTCCGTAGCGTTTCGAGGGTTTCGAGCGTTTGTTCGTGGAGTCGTCAGGTTCTTGCAGTGCGTTAAGAGCACCCTATCCAACTTGCAAGTTGCCTGTTCCTAACTGCCCCTGCGGACGTACCTGGTGCGTATCCCGATAGCTGAGAGGCAGATGACCATGCACGCAGAAGACGGCTCAAGAAGGCTCTACTCCACCGTTCTTGTCGAGGACGGCACCGGGCGGCGCGCCCGCCACGAACGTGAGCGCGCCGCCCGACAGGTCATCGCCCGCGAGCACGCCGAGCAACGGCACGCGATCCGAACGAAGCTCGCAGCCGAACGTGCCGAGGCCCGCTCCACGAACTACCTCCCCAAAGGCGGCGACCCTGGCGCTGCAGCGCTCCGCTCCTATCGCGGATTCCGAGTGCCCACCCATCAGGACACCTCTGCGGCATTGCAGGGCGCATACCCGTTCCTCGCAGAGGGCGGACTCGGCTCCCAGGGCGTGTTCGTCGGGCAGGACATGTACTCGGGCGGCTCGTTCGTGTACGACCCGTGGGTGCTCTACCAGCGCGGCATCATCACCGCCCCGAACCTCGTCCTGGCAGGCATTGTCGGTTCGGGGAAATCGTCGCTTGCGAAGTCGTTGTACACGAGGTCGATCCCGTTCGGGCGACGCGTCTATGTCCCCGGGGACCCGAAAGGCGAGCACACCGCAGTCGCCGAAGCTGTCGGCGGGAAAGCGATCGTCCTCGGGCATGGACTCCGCAACCGCCTCAACCCACTGGACGAGGGGTACCGTCCTGCCGGGATCTCCGACAGCGAGTGGGCGGCGACCGTCGCGTCCCGCCGTCGCGATCTCATCGGGGCGCTGGCGGAGACGGTGCTCGAGCGTTCCTTGTCGCCGCTGGAGCACACGGTCATCGATATCGCACTCCAAGCGGTCGTCGCCTCTGCGTCGGTGCCGATCCTCCCGATGGTCGTCGACCGCATCCTCACCCCTGACGCGGGTGGCGATGAACGCCTCGCGGAAGACGGCCGCATGGTCGGCCATGCGCTGCGCAGGCTCGTCTCCGGCGATCTTGCCGGGTTGTTTGATGGCCCGTCGACGGTGAGCTTCGATCCGACGCTGCCGATGATCACGCTGGATCTCTCGCGGGTGGTGGAGAACTCGACGCTGATCTCGGTGCTGATGACGTGCTCCAGCGCGTGGATGGAGTCGGCGCTGTTGGATCCGAACGGCGGGCAACGCTGGGTCGTGTACGACGAGGCATGGCGGCTGATGTCGCATCCCGCACTGTTGAAGCGGATGGACGCGCACTGGCGGCTCGCCCGCCACTACGGAATCGCGAACCTCTTGATCTTCCACAAGCTCACCGACCTCGATAACGTCGGCGACCAGGGCTCCGCGATGCGGTCGCTGGCGAACTCGCTGCTGGCGAATGCAGAGTCGCGGATCATCTACCGGCAAGAGTCCGACCAGATCGGCACCACCGGGAAGACCCTGGGCTTGACGGGCACCGAGCAGAAGCTCCTCCCGTCGCTGGGGACAGGTCAGGGGCTGTGGCGGATCAAGGAATCCAGTTACGTCGTTCAGCATCAGTTGCACCCGGATGAGTTTCGGGCCTTCGACACGACTCAGCGTATGACGCAGGGCCAAAATCCGCGGAAACAGGCGGATCCAGGCGAGGCGGGTGGCGAGCGATGAACGACGCGGCGATCGACGAGTTGACGCGCAACATGATGGCGCTCGATGCCGGTTTGCACCGGATCACGGAGACGTTCGGTGAGCATGTGCAGTTGCGGGATGAGGATCCGGTCGTGTTCGGGGCCGGGCACTATGTGCTCTACCCTGTCGAGGGGTCGACGGTGCGCCTCTCCATCACGGAGCAGTACGCGGGCACTGACTGGTCAGACGACGAACGCGTCCCGACGTCGTGGAGCTGGGAAGCAGAAGCCCGAGTCACCCAGCCGGGCCACGGGCATCCCTGGGTGACGCTGGCGGAAGGAGAGGTCGCCTCCGCCGACTATGCCAGGTTGCTGAACATCGCGGAGGGCTGGGCCGGGGCCATCCATGCGCTTGCCGAGCGAGAGGTGTCGCTCTCACCCGAAGCTGTCGAACAGTCCTCGGTCGCGCAGGAGTTCGAGGGCCGCACCTTCCTGACATGAGCCTTCGACGTCGCCCCCGTAAGCAGACCCCTTCACCTTCCGTATCCGAGATGCAGGCGGTGGTGGTGCCTCCGGTGCTGCCGCAGATCCTGCTCGAGGCCGTGAGCGCAGACACGCTGATCGTGACGGTCAATGGCAACAAGCTCGCCGCGACCCCGATCCGCAGGGACGCGATCGCGCAGACCGTGACCGAGCTCGTTGCGCGTCTCGGGTCGCCGACGCGGGTCGAGGTGCGGGAGATGGACGGCAGCGTGCAAGCGGATATCCTCACGCCACCTGCCCCGCGCTCACCGTTCGCACCGCCCGAACATGCTGAGAGCCCGGTCTCGGTGCCGAACCTGGTGGAGTTCACCGCGGAGGGGTTCATTCCCGGAGAGGACGTCGCGCTCGCGCTCATTGTGCGCCACGCTTCCGCCGACCATACCGGTGCCGCACGCACCATTGTGGATCGCGGCGAGATCCCGCAGCTTGCAGGCGAGGTGCTGCTGCTCGGCAGGATCTCAGGCACCGTGTCGGTGCAGCGCATCGACTAACCGCAGGTTGGTCCCTGGCTGCTGCCGCACCTGCTTCCTGACCCCACTCATCTTCTTCCTCGGGGTCGGGAAGCAGGTGCTTTGTCATGTCCGGACCCGTGCAGGCGAAACCCGCCAACGACGTCTTCATCAATCTCGCCCTCGGCGCACTCATCACCGCGGCCGGGTTCACCGGGCTGCTGCGCGTCGCGGGCTCCGTGACCGCGTTCCTCACCGGCCTCCCAGAGCCCTCCGGCGGGCTGACCTCCGGCCTCGGCGTGCTCGCCACCCCGCTGGATCCGGGAGCGGCGCTCGGCGCGGAAGGGCTGAGCCCGATCCTGTACTGGATCGTCGTCGCGGTGTTCTTCCTCACCCTCATCGGGGCGGGGTTCCTCGTGGCGCGAGCCATCCTGCGTGCCCGTGCGACGACGGATCCGCACCGACTGCAGGGCACCGCGACCGCGATCGAGATCGCACGGGTCGCATCCCCGAAGGTGCTCATACAGAAAGCCCGGACGCTGCGCCCCTCACTCACCGGGAAAGTGTCGCCGCAGGAGGTCGGGTATCTCCTCGGCTACGGGAAGGGCGGGCAGGTCTGGGCGACCGTGGAGGATTCGATCCTGCTCATTGGGCCACCGCGTGCAGGAAAAGGATATTTGGTCGCTGTGAATGCGATCCTCGATGCTCCTGGCGCGGTGATCACGACCTCGACGCGGCCCGACAATCTCACCGCGACGATGCAGGCCCGCGCCCGCAAGGGCAAGGTCGCGGTGTTCGATCCGCAGCAGCTCGCGCTCGGCCTCCCGGCGGGGATGCGCTGGTCGCCCGTGCGCGGGTGTCAAGATCCGCTCACGGCGATGATCCGCGCGAAAGGCCTCGCCACCGCGACCGGGTTCGGTGGGGTGCAGGACGCGGGCTTCTGGGAAGGGAAAACGACCGCCGCGATCCAATGCCTCCTGCACGCTGCAGCCCTCGACGGTCGGGATGCGAAGACGCTGTATCAGTGGGCGCTGAACCCGACGCTCGCAGCCGACGCGGTCAGGATCCTCTCATCCCATCCGGGCGCGGCAGAAGGATGGGCGGACTCCCTGGATGCGATGGTGCAGGCCGACCCTCGTACGAGAGACTCGATCTGGCAAGGCGTGTCCTTGGCGTTCTCTGCGCTCGCGGATCCGCGCGTGCTCGACGCGGTCAGCCCTGCGCCGGGTGAGGAGTTCGATCCCGAAGAGTTCCTCCTCGGGAACGGGACGCTGTACCTGCTGGCGACGGGGGCAGGGGCTGGTGCGTCGTCGGCGCTGGTGGCTGCGTTCATCGAAGACCTCGTCGAGACCGCCCGCAAGATCGCCGCCCGTTCACCCGGCGCACGCCTGGATCCGCCGCTGCTACTCGCCCTCGATGAGATCGGGAACTTGGCTCCGTTGCCCTCGCTCCCGACGCTCATGGCGGAAGGCGGCGGAACCGGGATTACGCCGTTGCCGGTGCTGCAGTCCCTCGCGCAGGCGCGGGAGAAGTGGGGCGAGAACCAGGCGAGCGCGATCTGGGATGCCGCGATCGTGAAGATCATCCTCGGCGGCGCATCCAACTCCCGCGATCTGCAAGACCTCTCGACCCTGATCGGTGAGCGAGATGAGACCACCGATTCCGTCACAACTGACGCATATGGTTCGCACTCGAATCAGCGATCGATCCGGCGCGTGCCGATCCTCCCACCGGATGTGCTGCGGACCCTCCCGTTCGGCACCGGGGTGGTGATGCTCCGCACCGCACGCCCCATCATCACGAGGCTTCGCCCCTGGTCTTCGCGTGCCGATGCGAAGCAGCTCCGCGCCGACCGTGCCGAGATCGAACTGGCCCTGCAGCAGGGCTCCTCGAACGACGCACGACCCGACGCGAAGGAGGACGAGGCGGCATAGGCCCGGTCGTCGTTCCTACCTGTCTCATGATCCCGCACAACGGTGACGGGGCGCGAGACAAGGAGTAACGCTGATGGCGATCCATACGAAGGAATCCCTCTCCGGATTCATCGCTTCCGACCCGGAGCTCACGTTCACGAGCAAGGGCGACGCACGCCTGTACATGCGGATCGGGCAACCGCAATCACGACTCGAAGACGACGGCAGCTTCACGACCCTCGACCCGACGTTCGCCGACCTGGTGATGTTCCGCAAGTCTGCCGAACGCGCACACGACCAGTTCCGCAAGGGCGACAACTTCATCGCCGAGGGCGAGACCCGCAGCTACACCCAGACCGTCGACGGCGGAGAGGTGGAACGCGACCAGTTCGTCGCTTCGCGTATCGGCCACGACAACAACATCACTCGCTACAACGTTGACCGTAGCCGTCCCGAACGCGATACCGCGCAGCGCGACACCGCAAGCCGTGAGCAGGTGCAGCAGGCCCTCGCCGAGCGAGAAGCCGAACTGGACCCCGAAGCGGCAGCGACCGCGAGCACGGGCCAAGTGCAGCGCGAAGCCGTGGCCCGCTGACCCGGGTGCGGCGACCACCGATCCATGCTTCCTCGTGGTCGCCGCACCCGCCAGATTCCTGCACCGACTGCCGGTGCGTCCCTTTTTTCCTTCTCTCGTTGGAGGTTTCTGATGAACGCCGACACCACCCCCTCCGATGAAACCGGGGATCGTCCAGACGGCGACGGCCCGGCACTACCGTCTGAGATCGAGGCGAAGACTCGTGAGATCGCGAGGCAGGCCTACGCGAACGACATCGCCGCCACGCTCGGCGCGGTGCCTCGCCCGATCAACTGGCGCACCCTCCCACCTGATGACCTCGAACAAGAACTCCTCGATCTGAACGCCTGGATCGACTGGCTCCGCCACACCTACGGGCTCCCCGCCCAGGTCGTGCCACCAATGTGGCACCGCCACCCAGAGTTACTCTGGGAGCTATCGGCACTCAGGCAGCACTGGCTGTTCTCCTTCGACCCGCAGGCCAAGGGCAACCAGGCCCTCGCCTGGCACCACGACTTCGCCATCGCTAGGGAACGTCTGCGCGACTGGGTCACGATCTCGGGTACTCGCCTCGACCGCGACCGTCCCACCCGCGTCACGGCGTGGCCCGGCGGTGAGGCCGAAGGCTGGGTCGCGCCCGACACCACCGAACGGCCCGTGACCGAACGCGCGAAGGACTTCCTTGCGTTCGTCGAGGAGCAAGTAGCGGCCCGGACTGCGGAGCAGGACGCGACGATCCGGGAGATCGTGAACATCGATTGGAGTGAACAGTCATGACCGAACCGGCAAATGACGTGCTCGTTTCACCGCTGCGGGATAGCCGCGAGGTTGCGGCGTTCTTGCGGGTTTCAGAATCGACGCTGTCGAGGTGGCGGGCCGAGAAGAAGGGGCCGCCGTTCATCCGGATCGGTGGTGTGACGAGGTATCGCATCGAACAGGTCGAACACTGGCTTGCGTCCCTCGATACCGATGAGCACGCCTGAACCCACCGCGCGGCTGCCGGTGCCACCGATCGGGGTGAAAGTCACCACCGATCTCGAGCACCGCACCTCCGGGATCCGTGCCCGCGCCCGCTGGATCGACCCGCACACCCGCAAGCGCGTGACCCGCGCACTCGTTGTCCCCGACGAGGAAGCAGCGGACGAGTTCTTCCAGTACCTGCAAGCCTCCGCCGAGCTCGGGATCGACAAACGCATCCTGCTCTCTGACTACGTCGAGATGATCGGAGACCGGTGGCAGCGCGGTCTTGACCCCACCTCCACCGTCGACGGCTACAAGCTCGGCCTCCGCCTCCGCGTGCTCCCCGCACTGGGGCATTTGCCGTTGTCGCAGATCACGGCCGGGATGATCGACCGCACCATCGACCAGTGGGAGACCCAGCACTCCGCGTCAACGATCAAGAACACCATCGCGCCCCTCGTCCGTGTCCTCGATGAAGCCGTCCGCGACGACCTCCTGCCCAGCAACCCCGCCCGCAACCGCTCCCGGCGCTCTCTCGGTAAATCAGCTCTCACTCTCAAAGAGAACGACCTCTCGCCACGCGTGCACGCGCTCAAAGACCTCGCGACCCTCACGACTCTGGCGGATCGGTGTGGGGAGGTGCATCAGAGCTATTCCGACTTCGTGATGCTCGGAGCTCTCCTCGCCGCGCGAGGCTCCGAGATTTCAGGCCTCCAAGTCGGCGACATCGACTGGGATCAACGCATCGTCACGATCCGCCGCCAAACCTACCCCGGTGCAGGCGGCCTCGTCACCAAACAAACCAAGGGCCGCGACATCCGCCACGTCCCCATCCTGCAAGCCCTCACACCCGTACTGGAACGTCTCACCAACGACCGTGAGCCCGAGGATCGCCTGTTAACTGGTCCCCGCGGCGGAGTCCTCACCACAGCGTCCGTGCGAGATGCGACAAAGTGGGACCAGCTCGTCACCGAGCTCGAGCTACCAAGCCTCACCCGGCACGGGCTCCGCCACACCGGAGCGACCTGGCTCGCCGACGCAGGCATCCCACTCCATGTCCTCCAAGGCATCCTCGGCCACAAATCGATCGAGACTACCCGCGGCTACCTCCACCCCGACACCAGGCACCTCACCGACGCTGCCGCACGCGCCAACGCGTTCCTCGACGGACACGAGAACCCCGACCGCGAGGCCCCCGCCATTTCCGCTCGAACGACTGCGCCTCGGCGATGAAAACGGTCGCGGATCTCAGCCAAAGCGGGCTCCAGGTCCCGGCCAGGTCCCGGCCAGGTCCCGGCTCGTCGCAACAGCCGCAATCCAAGCATCTCGGAAGGCATCAGCACCCGCGGTCGGATGCTTCCATAAACCCCTCCGAAAAGGACAACAGAAACGACGAAGCCCAGGTGAGAAACCTGCTCTCACCTGGGCTTTTCTGTCGGGATGACAGGATTTGAACCTGCGACCCCTTGACCCCCAGTCAAGTGCGCTACCAAGCTGCGCCACATCCCGTTGTTCTATTTTCGAGCCGTACCGAGTCGTTACCGCACTTGACCCCCAGTCAAGTGCGCTACCAAGCTGCGCCACAGCCCGTTGCCATCACGCCTCTGCGAGACAACTCCTCTATCTTACTCATACTTCGGAGGCGCGAATGACCACTCGGTCGATCGCGCCCGGAAGATACATGTGACCCACGAAATCGCGTTGCTACGCTGGAGCCCATGAGCGACCTTCGAGACCCCGGCGACGCATGGGTGACGGCCGACGACGGGGTTCGCTACTGGGGCCGCTACGGCGCGGCGGGCATGATCGCCTACGACCGCGACCTCGACGCCGTGCTGCTGCAGCATCGGGTCACCTGGAGCGACCATGGCGACACGTGGGGCATCCCGGGCGGTGCGCGGCATGAGGGCGAGGCCGCGATCGTCGGCGCGATCCGCGAATCGCAGGAGGAGGCGGGGGTGCCCGACGGCGCCGTCGAACCGCTCTTCACGCATGTGCTCGACCGTGGCGGCTGGACGTACACGACCCTCATCGCCGAGGTCGTCGAGCCGTTCGAGCCCGAGATCACGGATGCCGAGAGCCACGCGCTCGAGTGGGTGCGCGTCGACGAGGTCGACGGGCGCGAGCTGCACCCGGCGTTCGCGGCGAGCTGGCCGCTGCTGCGCCCGCTGCTCGCCGCCCGCCCGACCGTGGTGGTCGATGCCGCGAACGTCGTGGGCGCGGTGCCCGACGGGTGGTGGAAGGATCGTCGCGGCGCGGCCGCCAAGCTGCGCGACCGCATCGAGAAGCGTGCGGCGACCGGGAAGGGCATTCGCGCCGGGTTCGTCGAGCTGCCCGCCACCGTGGTACCGGGGCTCGATCGGGCCTTCCCGAGCTGGATCTTCGTGACGGAGGGCGTCGCTCGCGGCATCGAGAGCACCCCGCACGTGCGCGTGGTCGACGCGGTCGAGATCGGCGACGACGAGATCGTCGCTCAGGCGCAGGCCGAGATCGCCCGCGGCCGCAGCGTCACGGTCGCCACGAGCGATGCCGAACTGCGGGCACGCTGCCTCTCCGCCGGCGTCACCGGGGTGCGCGGTTCGAAGCAGCTGCTGAAGCAGCTCGGTCGCGTCTCGTAGCGCTCGCCAGGGATCGCCGTTCGACAGTCCTCATCGGCGCCGGCAGGGCGCGCTCGCCTGCGCGGGGCACGAGCTCAGCGCTCGACGAGGATACCGTCCTCATCGGCCCACACGGTCGCCCCCGGAGTGAAATCCACACCGCCGATCGTGACTGTGACGTCGGCCTCGCCGGCGCCGGTCTTCGTCGACTTCGCCGGGTTCGATCCGAGCGCCTTCACGCCGATGGGCAGGGTGCCGATCGCGACGCGGTCGCGGATGGCGCCGTTGACGATGAGCCCGGCCCAGCCGTTGTCGACGCCGAGGCCCGCGATGATGTCGCCGACGAGCGCGGTCTCGAGCGAGCCGCCGCCGTCGATCACGAGTACAGCGCCGTCGCCGGGCGTGCCGAGGATGCTCTTGAGCAGCGCGTTGTCCTGGAAGCAGCGCACCGTGCGCACCGGGCCGCTGAACGCGGTCACTCCCCCGAGATCCAGGAACTGCAGCGATACCGAGTCGAGCTCGCTGCCCCGCTCGTCGTAGAGGTCGGCGGTGCTGAGCGGCGTGGTGAGAACCATGGGGTGCTCCTTCGGAGGTTGCTTGCGTCCGAGTAACGCTACATGCCGCCGCTGACATTGCGCGATGCGGCCCGTAATATTCGGCCCTGCTCCGGCGCGCCCGGACCCGCGGATTGCCCACGCGAACGAACTCGTGTACAAATGTACATGTACGTTTGTACACGATGATCCCTGTCGAGAAAGCACCATGACCGCCGCACCGCTCCCGTCGCCCGGCCGCCGCGACCCCGAGGGCCGCAAACGCGCCATCGTGCGCGCCGCCGCCGAGCTCATCACTGAGAACGGCCCGGCCGGCATCTCGCACCGCAGCATCGCCGAACGCGCCGGCGTCTCGCTCGGCTCGACCACGCAGTACTTCGCATCGCTCGACGAGCTGCGCGAGCTCGCCCTGCAGCTGCTCGCCGACGATGTCGATGAGCAGCTCGCCGAGGTGCAGGCGCTGCTCCCCCGCATCGACGCCGGCACCGCGGCCGGCACCGCCACCGACACTACGACAGGCACCGCCGCCGGCACCGCCGCAGGCACCGCACGCGACCCCGAGGCCGCCACCGGCATCGCGCTCGACCGGTTCGTCGACTCGCTGCACGACTTCCTCCTCGACCGCCGCGCCGTCGCCGCCGACCTCGCCCTCATCTCGAGCGCCACCGTCGACCCGCGCATGCGCAGTCTCGCCCGCCGCTGGAACGACCGCCTCACCGCCATGCTCGCCCCGCACCTCGGCCAGGCCTGCGCCGCAGCCGTCACCGTCTATCTCGACGGCGCGACCGTGCACGCCGGCATCAACGACGAACCCCTCGGCCGCGACGAGCTCACCACGGCTCTGCAGGCCATCCTCACCATGCACGACCCCGCACCCACTACCGGAGCACGACCATGACCCCCGCGAACCAGCTCAGCCGCGCCCGCCGCTGGAGCGCCGTCGCCGTTCTCACCGCGAGCCTGCTCGTGATCATGATGGACATGACGATCCTGAACATCGCGCTGCCCGAGATGGCGGCCGAGCTGCACCCCGATTCCGACCAGCAGCTCTGGATCATCGACGTCTACTCCCTCATCCTCGCAGGGCTCCTCGTGCCGCTCGCCGCGGTCGCCGACCGGTGGGGCCGCAAGCGCATGCTGCTGCTCGGCTACACGATCTTCGGCGTCGCATCCCTCCTCGTGCTGTGGGCCCCGACCGCCGGGGCCGTGATTGCGGTGCGCGCCTTCCTCGGCTTCGGCGGCGCGATGATCATGCCCGCGACGCTCTCCCTCATCCGCGTCATCTTCACCGACCCGCGCGAACGCGCGACGGCGCTCTCGATCTGGGCGGCGGTGTCGGGCCTCGGCGCCGCGACCGGCCCGCTGCTCGGCGGCTTCCTGCTCGAGCACTTCTCGTGGCACGCCGCGTTCCTCGTGAACGTGCCGCTCATGCTCGTCGCGCTCGTCGCCGGCATCGTCATCCTGCCCGAGTCGCGGGTCTCGCACCCCGGCCCCCTCGACCTCGTCGCGGCGGCCCTCGCTCTCGGCGGCATGACGCTCACCGTGTGGTCGGTGAAGACGTTCGGCAAGCTGGCGACGCTCGCCGACCCCGCCGCCTGGGTCGCGGGGCTCATCGGCCTCGCCCTGCTCGCCTGGTTCGGGGCGCGCTGCGCGAGGAGCACGCATCCGCTCATCGACCTCGCGCTCTTCCGCAGCCGCGTCTTCTCGGCAGGGATCATCGCCGCCCTCGGTTCGATGTTCGCCATGGCGGCCGCGATGCTGCTGCTCGCCCAGTGGCTGCAGCTCGTCGGCGGAGCCACTCCCTTCGAGGCGGGCATCCAGATGCTGCCGATCGCGATCACGAGCGCACTCGGGTCGCTCGCCGCTCCCCCGCTCGCACGGCTCATCGGCACGCGCGCCGTGCTCGCGGGCGGCGTCGCGACGGCGGGGCTCGGCATGCTCGTGCTCGGGGTCGTTCCCGGCGGGCTGAACCTCGTGGCGGTGCTGCTGTCGCTCGCCCTCATCGGCATCGGCATGGGGTCGCTCGCGATCGGCTCGGCGATGATCATGTCGGGATCGCCGCTCGAGAAGGCGGGCAGTGCCGGAGCGCTCGAGGAGACCTCGTACGAGCTCGGGTCGGTGCTCGGCGTCGCCATCCTCGGCAGCGTCTCGGCGCTCGTCTACCGCACCGAGCTCGCGGCGGGCGCATCGCTCGACGGGCTGACCGCCGAGCTCGCCCGGCAGGCGCGCGAATCGCTCGGCGCAGCGGTGGCGATCGGCGAGCACGCCGCATCCCCCGAGCTCATCGCCTCGGCGGGCGAGGCGTTCACCCGCTCGCTGCAGCTCACGGGGATCGTCGGCGGGCTGCTCATGGTGGCCGTCGCCGTGCTCGTCTTCTGCGTCACGCCGAAGGGCACCGACGTGTCGGGGGCCGAAGAAGCGGAAGCGGCATCCGCACTGCCCGATACCGCATCGCGCGCAGTCTGAGCGAGACGGTACCGCGGTACCACCCGGCCGATACCGGGGCAGGACGCGCCCGGATGCCGCACGCTCGTAACGTGGAATCATCACGCAGGGGCCGCACCCAGTGCCCTGCGATTGCACGAAAGGCGTCGACATGACCACCACCGCAGTGACCGCGATCCTCCCCGACCAGACCGTCGAACTGGAGCTCCAGAACCGCTCGGCCGCACCGGACGCGTCCGTCGCACCCGCACCCGCCCCCGCCCCCGCCGCGACGCAGACCCCCGCGGCCGATGAGTCGCGCGCGAGTTCCTTCGCTCTCGCGAGCTTCGTCATCGGAATCGTCTCGATCGCCGCCGGCTGGTCGTTATTCGTGCCGATCGTCGGGTTCGTGCTCGGCATGCTCGCCCTGCGTCGCGGCACCGCCGAACGGACGCTGGCCCTCTGGGGCGTCTGGCTGAACGGGGTACTGCTCGCGCTCGTCGCGATCGCGATCGTCGCGGTCATTGCCGTCGTCGGCTTCGGCCTCATCGCGCTGCCGCTCGCGGCGAGCTGACCGGCCGCCGTTCTCCCCGGTCCCGCTGGGCGCGATCTCTGTGCTCGCCTCAGCGGGACCGCCGCGCGCCGCCGGGCGCCTGCCCGACCGCGGGCGGTCGCGGCGGGTAGACGAACGTGACGAGCACGACCGAGATGATCATGAGCAGGAACCACGAGACGAGCTTCTGCGGCGACACCAGCTCCCAGCCGCCCTGCTGGTGCGGGTAGAGCCAGGCCCCGCCCCACGTCGCGATGTTCTCGGCCAACCAGATGAACACGGCGACGCCCGCGAACACCGCGAGCAGCGGCACCCGCAGCTCGGACCGCCACACCCGGAACACCATCGTCGTACGCGCCCACAGCACGACGACGGCGGCGAGCAGCGCCCAGCGCAGATCGACGGTGAAGTGGTGCGTGAAGAAGTTCGCGTAGATGGCGGCCGCGACGAGCGCCGTCGCCCATACCGGCGGATACCGCGTGAAGCGCAGCGCGTGCAGGCGTGTCACGCGCACCATGTACGAGCCGACCGCCGCATACATGAACCCGCTGAACAGCGGCACCGCGCCGATGCGCAGCACCCCCTCGACGCCGTAGCTCCACGAGCCGACGTCGGTCTTGAAGAGCTCCATCACGGTGCCGGTGATGTGGAACAGCACGATCACCCACAGCTCGCGGCCGCTCTCGAGCCGGAACACGAGCATGCCGATCTGGATCGCGATCGCCGCGATCGTGAGGGCGTCGTTGCGGGCGAGCACCGCGTCGTCCGGGTACCAGAGCCTGGCCGCGACAATCACCGCGAGCAGCAGCGCGCCGAACACGCACGCCCACGCCTGCTTCAGCACGAACACCGCGCACTCGATCGCGACGGCCCGGGGGCCGCTCTCGGGCCGGCCCGCGAGGATGCGGTGCGCCGCCCGGTCGATCGCCTGTTCGAGGCGGGTCAGTTCACGGGGTTCCTCGGCCATGCTCCGAGAGTAACGGGGGCCTCCCTGACCGAATGCAGGAAATAGTGCGGAATTCCGGTGCGATTGTGCATCAGATCGGGCACGCGAGGCTCGACAGGGATCGCGGAGCGCGGGCCGCGGCTACCGCCGCAGCCTGCGCTCACGGTTCTACGGAATCGCTACGCGATGCTCACCGCGCGAGCAGAGCCGCGCGGCGCATCCTCTCGGAGGCCAGAAATGGCCTCCGAGGAGCGGCGTCAGCGACGCAGACGCCGCTCACGGATGCGCATGTTGATCTGGATGGGGGTGCCCTCGAAACCGTAGTTCTCGCGCAGGCGGCGCTGCACGAATCGGCGGTAGCCGGGGTCGAGGAAGCCGCTCGTGAACAGCACGAAGGTCGGCGGGCGGTTCTGCACCTGCGTGCCGAAGAGAATGCGGGGCTGCTTGCCGCCGCGCAGCGGGTGTGGGTTCTCCTGCGTCAGCTCCGCGATGAACGCGTTGAACTTCGCCGTCGAGATGCGCGTATCCCACGACTCGAGCGCGACCTCGAGCGCCGGTACCAGCTTCTCGAGGTGGCGGCCGGTGCGCGCCGAGATGTTCACTCGCGGCGCCCAGGCGACGTGCGCCAGATCCTGGTCGATCTCGCGTTCGAGGTAGCGGCGACGATCGTCGTCGAGCAGGTCCCACTTGTTGAACGCCAGCACGAGCGCGCGCCCCGACTCGAGCACGAGATCGATGATGCGCAGATCCTGGTCGCTGATCTCCTCGGTGACGTCGAGCACGACGATCGCGACCTCCGCCTTCTCGAGCGCGGTCGCGGTGCGCAGCGACGCGTAGAAGTCGGCGCCCTTCTGCAGGTGCACGCGGCGGCGGATGCCGGCGGTGTCGACGAAGGTCCACACCTTGCCCGCGATCTCCACCTGCTCGTCGACCGGGTCGCGCGTGGTGCCCGCGAGGTCGTTCACGACCACGCGCTCCTCGCCGGCGGCCTTGTTGAGCAGGCTCGACTTGCCGACGTTCGGGCGGCCGAGAATGGCGACGCGGCGCGGGCCGGCGAGCTTCGGCTGCGCGACCGCCGACTCCTCGGGCAGCGCGTCGATGACGCGGTCGAGCAGATCGGCCACGCCTCGACCGTGCAGCGCCGACACGGCGTGCGGCTCGCCGAGACCGAGCGACCACAGCTGCGCCGCCTCCGGCTCGAACGCGGCATCGTCGACCTTGTTCGCGATGAGGAAGACCGGCTTCTTCGTGCGGCGCAGCAGCTGCACGACGCGCTCATCGGTCGCGGTCGGGCCGACGCGCGAGTCGACGACGAACAAGACGACGTCGCAGAGTTCGATGGCGACCTCGGCCTGCAGTGCCACCGACGCGTCGATGCCCTTCGCGTCGGGCTCCCACCCGCCCGTATCGACGAGGGTGAAGCGCGTATCGTTCCACTCCGCAGGGTAGCTCACACGGTCGCGCGTCACGCCCGGCACATCCTCCACGACGGCCTCGCGGCGGCCGAGGATGCGGTTCACGAGCGCCGACTTGCCGACGTTCGGGCGGCCGACGATCGCGACGACCGGCAGCGCCTCGGTGAGGGCGTGCTCGAAGCCCAAGAACTCGCCGTTCTCGCCGATGATCGCGAGATCGTCCTCTTCGAGATCGAAACCGTCCAGGCTCGAGCGCATGGCGCGCAGGCGCTCCTCGTCGGTCACGTCATCGCCTGCGAGCGCGGCGTCGAAGCCCTCGCCCTCGATGATGTCGTCGCCGGGGAACTCCGCCTCGGTGTGCTCGGTGCTCATCTCTTACTCTCTTCTGCGGCGCGCTGCGCCGCTCCTACGATGTCGACCACAGCCTGAACCGACTGCTCGAAATCCATGTCGCTCGTATCGACGAGCTCGACCCCCGGCGCCGGGTTGAAGAAGTCCACGACCAGCGCGTCGCGTGCGTCGCGTGCGACGATGTCGGCGAGCACCTGCTCGTGCGACAGCCCGTCGAGCTCCCCCGCGCGGCGCTGCGCCCGCACTTCGGGCGATGCCGTCATGAGGATGCGCACGGGTGCGTCCGGGGCCACGACGGTCGTGATGTCGCGCCCCTCGATCACGACGCCGGGCAGCCCCGACTCCGCGACGATGGCGCGGAACATCGCGTTGAGGCGCTCGCGCACCTCGGGGTGCTTCGACACGCGGCTCACCTGCCCGCTGATCTCGGGGTCGCGGATCGCCGCCGTCAGGTCGTGCGTCTCGTCACTGCGCCCACCGGGCAGCAGCACGCCGACCCGCTGCTCGCCGAGCAGCGTCGTCCGGTAGTTCCAGCGCTCCATGAGGCCCGCCACGGACGCCTCGTCGTCGAGGTCGATCCCTGTATGCGCAGAGGCCCAGGTCAGCGCGCGGTACGCCGCGCCGGTGTCGAGAATGCCGAACCCGAGGCGCGCAGCGGCCTCGCGGGATACGCTCGATTTGCCGCTGCCCGCGGGCCCGTCGATCGCGACGAGGATGGGCGCGACGGCGCCGGCCGTGGCATCGGCCGCATGCGCAACATTCACAAGGTCCTCCATCCGCGATCAGCGAGATCGGCGACAGCGCGTTCGGCGACCTCGGGCAGCACCGCGATCTCCGCGAAACCGATCTGAGCGCCCGGCGAGTGCTCGAGGCGCAAGTCTTCCATATTAATGCCCAGTTCTCCGAGTTCGGTGAGCAGGCGCGCCAGCTGGCCGGGTCGGTCGTCGACGATGACGGAGATCGTGGCGAACCGCTCGGAGGAGCCGTGCTTGCCCGGGATGCGCGAGACGCCGCGGTTGCCGGCCGAGAGCAGGTCGGCGATGCGCCGTTTCGCGCCCGCCTGCGACGGGTCGCGCAGCGCCTCCGTGAACCCGGCGATGTCTGCGGCGAGCGCATCGAGCAGCCCGACGATCGGTTCGCGATTCGCGGCGAGGATCTGCACCCACAGTTCCGGGTCGCTCGAGGCGATGCGCGTCGTGTCGCGGAGGCCGGCGCCGGCGAGCGCGATCGCCGGCTCGCTCGCGGGCACGAGGCGGCCGGCGAGCAGGCTCGACACGACCTGCGGCAGATGCGAGACGAGCCCGACCGAGCGGTCGTGCTCCTCGGGCGCCATCTCGAGCAGCACACCGCCGAGATCGAGCGCGATGCCCTCGACGAGGGCGAGCGCGGCCGCGGGGGTCTCGCCGTCGCGGCAGATGACCCAGGGCCGGCCGACGAAGAGGTCGGCGCGGGCCATGATCGCGCTGCCGCGCTCGCGCCCGGCCATGGGGTGCGAGCCGACGTAGCGCACGAGGTCGACGCCGCGCTCCATGAGCGCGCGGTACGGGGCGAGCTTCACACTGGCGACATCGGTGACGATCGCGTCGGGGTAGGCCTGGAGCGCGCGCTCGACGACGTCCGCGACGACGTCGGGCGGCGTCGCGACGACCACGAGGGCGGGCGGGGCGTCGTCGGCGGCGCGGGGACGGCCCGCGCCGTAGTCTGCGGCGAGCGCGACGGTCGTCGGCGAGAGGTCTTCGAGCGTCACGTCGACGCCGCGTTCGCGGAGGCCGAGGCCGATGCTCGCCCCGAGCAGTCCGGAGCCGATGATGTGGATCGATCCCTGTGTGCGCGCCTGCAGCTCGTTCATAGACCGCCCTTCCCGCCGTGCCGGTTCAATTCTGCCGTACTCCGGCCCCCTCGCGCAGCAGTCCGGTGACGCGGTACGGGATGACCTGGCGCAGGTAGAGGCTGGTCGAGGTGCGATTGATGCCCGGGCAGAGCCTGATCTCCTCGCTCACGCGGTACAGATCGTCGGGGTCGCGCGCGACGACGCGCAGCAGCAGGTCGGTGTCGCCGGCGGGGGCGAAGCACTCGAGCACCTCGGGGATGCCGGCGAGCGCGCGCACCGCCTCGGCGATGAGGTGCTGGTCGAGCTGCACCTGCACCATCGCCGCGACAGGGCGGCCGAGGGCGGCCGGCTTCACCCGGGCGCTGTGGGGGCGCAGCGCGTCGCGCTCCTGCATCTTGTCGAGCCGGGCCTGCACCGTGCCGCGGGCGAGACCGAGCTTCTGGGCGATCATCGCGACCGGCATGCGGGCATCGATATCGAGCTGCTCGAGGATTCTCCGGTCGATGCCGTCGAGCTCCGTCACTTTGTCCATTTTCTGCCACTCCCCTCGAGGCTTCACTATGCAAAATGCTCAATCTAAGAGTAGTCGTTTGTGCGATTCGCTCGAGACTATTTAAATGATCATCAGGAAGCGAACACCACACCGCTTCTCACCGCAGACCGCCGCACCAGGCGCGAGCGACGCCGAGAGACCAGCACCCCGGTCGCATCGGCAGACAACACCGAGCACCACCCCGCTCGCACGTCGATACCGCGCAAGCGCGCTCTTCGAGACTTCCTCGGTGGCGTCACGCAGTGCGGCCCACCGCAGCCCGACGGCCTACGAATTCGCGGGCGGGCGCGGCTTCCGCCGCTTCCCGCCCGCGGCAGCGCCGCGACGGTTATGCGGGTTTCCCTTCGCGGCGACCCCGCGCATGCCTCGGGCGCCGACTCCGTCGCCCGGCCTTCCGCCGGTGACCGCGCCGCGACCGCGCTTCGCTCCCCCGGTCTTGCCGTTCTTACTGTCCTTGCCGGCACCGGCATCGCCGGCCCCGGTCTTCGCGTCGCCGGCGCCGCCGTCCTCCGCGGCGCTCAAGAGCGCACCGCGCTCGGCGGCCGAGAGCTCGCGCATCTCGCCGACGCGCAGCGTGCCGAGATGCAGCGGCCCGAACTGGCGCCGCACGAGCTCGTCGACCGGGTGCCCGACCTCGGCGAGCATGCGCCGCACGATGCGGTTGCGCCCCGAATGCAGCGTGACCTCCACGAGCGAGTGCGACTTGCTCGCGCCGCCGGGCAAGAGCTTCGCGCGGTCGACCTTGATCGGGCCGTCCTTCAGCTCGACGCCGTCTTTCAACTGCTGGATCGTCGCGGGCGTCATGCGCCCCCGCACCTTCGCGATGTAGGTCTTCTGCACGCCGAAGCTCGGGTGCGCGAGACGATGCGCGAGCTCGCCGTCGTTCGTCAGGATGAGCAGTCCGCTCGTGTCGGTGTCGAGGCGACCGACGTTGTAAAGCCGATCTTCGACCGAGTTCGTGAACTCGCGCAGGTCGGGGCGCCCGTTCTCGTCGTGCATCGTCGAGACGACGCCGCGGGGCTTGTTCAGCACGAAGTACCGCTTCGACACGTCGAGCTGCACGACGACGCCATCGACGCGCACATCGTCGCGCTCGGGGTCGATGCGCGACCCGAGTTCGCGCTGCACCTCGCCGTTCACGGTGACGCGGCCGCCGGTGATGAACGCCTCGCACGCGCGGCGCGAAGCGACACCGGCATGTGCGAGCGCCTTCTGCAGCCGCACCCGGCCGTCGTCCTCCTCCGGGGCCTCGGAGCTCGCGGCCGCGACCGGGCGGTCCCATCCCCACTCCGCCATGTCGATCTCGATCGCCCGACCATCGACTTCGAAGCTCCCGCCGCTCCCGGCCCGTCCGCCCGCGTCGCGGTCGCGGTCACGGGCGCGGGCGCGGTCGCGGTCGCGGTCATGCGAATGATTCATGCTCGAATCCTTCCGATCCGTCATCGAGGAGGGGGGCGATGGGCGGCAGCTCCGACACGTCGCCGATGCCGAGGTGGCCGAGCAGCGCCTCGGTCGTGCCGTAGAGCGTCGCCGTCGTCTCGGGGTCGTGCCCGACCTCGGTGATGAGACCGCGGCCGAGCAGAGTGCGCACGACCGAGTCGACGTTGACCGCGCGCACCGAGGCGATGGCTCCGCGCGAGATCGGCTGCCGGTACGCGATCACGGCGAGCGTCTCGAGCGCCGCCTGCGACAGCTTCGACGGGGTCTGCTGCTGCACGAAATCGGCGACGACGGGGTCGAGGCTCTCGCGCACGTAGAAGCGGTAACCGCCCGCGACCTCGCGCAGCTCGAAGCCTCGGGGGTTCGTGCTGCTGCCGAGCTCGGTGCCCGCGCCGTCGAGGTCGGCGATCAGGGCGGCCAGTGCGGCGCGCACCTCGCGCATCGGCCGGGCCGTCGCCGTCGCGAGCGCCACCGCGCTGAGCGGCTCATCGGCCACGATGAGCAGCGCCTCGAGCTGCTGCTGCAGCGTGTGGGCGTCACGGGCGCGACTAAGCTCGGTGTCGGGCGCCTCGGTGCCGGGCGCCTCCTCGAGCGCGGTCTCGGGGGTCTCGTCGGGCGCGGCATCGACAGGGATCCCTGCCCCCGCTGCCGCCGCGATCGGTTCGTGCTCTTCAGTCATAGTCATTGCCCAGCGTAGCCAGTTCGTCGTCGGACCAGCTCTCACCGCTCCACTGCACGTGCAGTTCGCCGAGCGGTTCGGCCTGGTCGAAGGTGACCGCCGCGCGGCGGTACAGTTCGAGGATGGCGAGGAAGCGCGCCACGATGACGCCGCGCTCCGACACTCCTGCGATGAGCTCGCGGAAGCTGCGAGCGCTCCCCGTGCGCAGCATCGACACCACGACGGCGGCCTGCTCGCGGATCGACACGAGCGGCGCGTGCAGGTGCTCGAGTCCGACGGTCGGGATCTCGCGCGGCGCGAACGCGAGCATCGCGACGGCGGCGAAATCTTCCGGAGTGAGCTGCCAGACGAGCTCCGGCGCCTGCTCGCGGTACTTCGTGTCGAGCGGCACGAGCCGCGGGTGCCGTGCGCTCTCGGTGTCGAAGCGCGAGCGGAACCAGGCGCTCGCCTGCTTGAAGGCGCGGTACTGCAGCAGTCTGGCGAAGAGCAGGTCGCGCGCCTCGAGCAGCGCGATGTCCTCGGCGTCGACGGCCTCGCCCTGGGGCAGCAGGCTCGCGATCTTGAGGTCGAGCAGCGTCGCCGCCACGACGAGGAACTCGGAGGCGCGGTCGAGCAGGCCGATGCCCTCCCCTTCGAGCGTGTCGAGGTACGAGATGAACTCGTCGGTGACGAGGCTGAGCGACACCTCGGTGATGTCGAGCTCGTGCTTGCCGATGAGGTTCAGCAGCAGGTCGAACGGCCCGTCGAACATGTCGAGCGAGACATGGAACCCGCTGTTCTCGGGTGCTTCCGGTGCCGGGTCAGTCGCGGTGGCCATGGCTCTCGCGCTCCGGGCCGTTCATCAGGCGACCGAACCGCGCTGCACCAGCTCGCGGGCCAGCTTCAGGTAGGCCTCCGACGCCGGGTTCGCCGGCGCGTAGTCGAGAATCGGCTTCGCGGCGATCTGCGCGTCGGGCAGCTTCACGGTGCGGCCGATGACGGTGTCGAAGACCTTGTCGCCGAAGGTGTCGACGACGCGCTCGAGCACCTCGCGCGCGTGCAGGGTGCGGGCGTCGTACATGGTGGCGAGGATGCCGTCGAGCTCGAGCGCCGGGTTCAGACGATCCTTCACCTTGTCGATGGTCTCGACGAGCAGGGCGACGCCGCGCAGCGCGAAGTACTCGCAGGCGAGCGGGATGAGCACGCCGTGGCTGGCGGTGAGGGCGTTCACGGTCAGCAGGCCGAGCGACGGCTGGCAGTCGACGAGGATGACGTCGTAGTCGCCCGAGACCTTGCGCAGCACGCCGGCGAGAATCTGCTCGCGGGCGACCTCGGTGACGAGGTGCACCTCGGCGGCCGAGAGATCGATATTGGCAGGGATCACGTCGAGCCCGTCGGTCTCGGTCTTCTGGATCGCCTCCTGCGGATCCTTCACCTTGCCGAGCATGAGGTCGTAGATGGTGGGCACGTCGTGCGCCGTGACGCCGAGGCCGGCCGAGAGCGCGCCCTGCGGGTCGAAGTCGACGGCGAGCACCCGGCGCCCGTAGCGCGCGAGCGCCGCCGCGAGGTTGATCGTCGAAGTCGTCTTGCCGACGCCGCCCTTCTGGTTGCACATCGCGATGATGCGCGCCGGGCCGTGCCGGTCGAGCTTCTTCGGCGCCGGAATGATGCGCTCGGGTCGCCCGGTCGGGCCCAACTCGAAGAGAGTGTCCGCCATTCCCGCTCCTTACCGCTCGCCGTCGCTAACGCCCCATCCTATCGCGCGTGCGGCAGGAGAGGAGCGGAGCTCCTCGATCCGCACGCGAAGTCGGCGCACACGGCGCCGAAACAATACCGCGAGGAGCGGAGCTCCTCGATCCGCACCATCGCGAAGCCGACCTCGCGACCCGATTTTCGGCTCTCACCCGTCGTTCGGAGCAGAACCGCGTTTTCCATCCGAAGTTCGGGTGAGAGCCGAAGTTCGGGTGAGCGCGAGGTCGAAGTTCGGGCGGGCGCGAGGTCGAAGCTCGGGCCGGGCCCCGAGCGCGGGGCCGGGCCCCGGTCACCTACAGCTTGCGGCCGGGGTTCAGAATGCCCTGCGGGTCGAAGGCGGTCTTGATCGCCCGTTGCAGTTCGCGCACCCGCGGGGTGAGTTCGCCGTCGAGGGCCGCGAGCTTCTCGGTGCCGATGCCGTGCTCCCCCGAGACGGTGCCGCCGAGCTGCTGCACGGCGGCGAGCAGTTCGTCGTGCGCCTCGTGCGCGCGACGCACCTGCTCGGCATCGTGCGGATCGAACGCGATGATGGGGTGCAGGTTGCCGTCGCCGACGTGACCGCCGATCGAGATGATGACGTCCAGGCGCCGCGCGATCTCGTCGGCACGGCGCACTACTTCGCCGAGGGCCGCGCGGGGTACCGCGATGTCGCCGTGGTGGGCGTCGCCGCGGTAGGCCTGCATGGCGGGCTGCAGCAGACGGCGCAGTGCGAAGAGCTCTTCGAGCGCATCGGGTGTGTCGGCGCGGCTCGTGGAGATCGCGCCGTGATCGGCGAACGCCCGCTCGAACGCGTCGAGTTCGTCGTCGGCGCCGACCCGGGCATCGGTGACGGCGAGCAGCCAGGCGCGCGCTGCCGCGGGTGCCGAGGCCTCGGGGGCGGTGCGGCGGATGCTGTCGAGGGCCACATCGTCGAGCATTTCGAGCACGGCGGGCAGTGCGGCGCCCGCCGCGATGGTGTTCGCTGCGGCGAGCGCCGACTCTGGGTCGGGGAACATGGCCGCGACTCCGCGTGCGGGTCCGGGCGCCGAGCGCAGGCTCACGGTGATCTCGGTGACGAGCGCGAGCGTGCCCTCCGAGCCGACGATGAGCGAGGTGAGGTCGAGGCCGGTCACCGATTTGACGGTGTCGCGGCGGGTGCGCTCGACGCTGCCGTCGGCGAGCACGATCTCGAGGGATCGTACCGAATCGCGCGTCACCCCGTACTTGATGCAGCGCATGCCGCCCGCGTTCGTGGCGATGGTGCCGCCGACCGTCGCCCACTGCGCCGACACGGGGTCGGGCGCGTAGAAGAGCCCCTCCTCCTCCACGGCCGCCGCGAGGTCCGAGACGATCACGCCGGGCTGCACGACGGCGAGCCGCTCGAGGGGGTCGATGCGCAGAATGCGGTTCATGCGCGAGAAGTCGATGAGGATCGCGCCTGCGGCGGCCGAGGCTGCGCCGGCGAGGCCGGTGCGAGCGCCCTGCGCCACGATCGGCACCGCGTGGGCGCTGGCCGCGCGCACGACGGCCTGCACCTCTGCTGTCGTGAGCGGTACGACCAGCGCTGCCGCTGAGCCCTGTCGTTGGAGCGACCGGTCGCTCTCGTGCGCGCGCAGCGCCTCGGCCTCGATGACCAGCCGCGAGGTGTCGCCCGACAGCGCTTCTCGGAGCGCGCTGTTCAGCGAGGTGTTCATCGCGGTGTTGATCGCCGTTCGGTGCGCCATGTGCGTCAGCCCTTCTCGTGGTGCGCCGCCGCAGCAGCCTCTGCGAGCCTGGCCGCTGCGTCGTCGAGCGTGATGAAGAAGAGTTTGCCGTTCTCGCGGGTGACGACGATGCCCGCCCCGTCGCGCATCACGATACCGAAGCGGCCGGGAGCCACGCGCACGCCCCACCCGCCAAGCTCGGCGAACGGCGAGATGTGCTGCGTTTCGACCTTCGCGATGCCGTCCGCGGGCAGCCTGAACACCGGCCAGCCGAGCCTCGAGCGCGCCTCGAGCCCCGAGGCGTCGATGCGCACCGTGAACCACGACATCGTTGCGAGCAGCGCCACCACGATCACGAGCACGGCCGCGGAGATCGCCATGGCCACGCGTTCACTGCCCGGCAGAACGACCACGAGCACCGTGACGGCCGCAAGCAGCGCCACTGTGCCTCCGACAAGCCACAGGTAGCCTCGGCTGGGATTCACCCTGCCCTGCCAGGCGGCATCGACCGCGCCAGCTTCTGCGCTGGGATGCGCCCCTGCATCAACCGCATCGACCGACTGTGCCGCCGACTGCGCTGCGGTGCGCGCAGGGTGCACGGTGACGCCCGGCTGCGCAAACCACACGATCGCGCCCACGACCACCCACGATACGAAGCTCACGGCCATCATGCCGCCGATGCCAGGGGCCTTCGCCGCATCCGCCACATCGAGCTGCACGCCCGCGCTCGTGAGGTTATTGATCGTGGTGAAGACGGCAAACCCCGCGCCGAAGGCCGCCAGAAAGCGCTGGTAGCCGCCCCACACGGGCTGCCCGGATTTCATCGGGCCGACGGCCGCCATCGCTCCCATGAGCAGCACGACGACGTAGCCGACGCCTGCCTGCAACCACACGAAGGTCGCGGGCGCGCCGAAGCCGTCGGGGCCGCCGCTGAACCCCCAGTGGGTACCCGCCGGGTCGGGCATCCGCGGCAGCCACGCCAGAAGCACGATGACGCCGATCGTAATCACCCCGAGCGGCCCGATGATTCCGAGCCACCTCGCGGCACGCTTCGCACGGGCGAGATCCGCCCGTTGCACCTCGGTGAGCACCGGTGCCGGCAGTGGCTGAATCGGGGTCATGTCGGGCGAAGCTCCTCGCTTTTGGACTGCATGTGCCCTTCCAAGCTATCGGGGCGGCCTCACGACTCGCACAACCCGGCACGTCTCTCGCCAGGAACTCATCGCGCTCGATCTTTTCTCCGCCCCGCCTCACATACCCGCTGGCGTGGAGCCGAATGCACCACCCGGGTCGGGCTGATGGTGCATACGACTCCACACCTCGCACGATCCGCGGCACGAGAGCGCAACGCACCGCGCGGGCGCACCGCCGCGGAGCCGCACGGGCGCACCGCCGTACCGCCGCACCACTGCGGATCTCAGCGGGCCCGGGGATGCGCCGTCAGGTAGTGCTCGCGCAGCGTGTCGGCGGTGACCTGGGTGTAGATCTGGGTGGTGGTGACCGAGGAGTGACCGAGCAGCTCCTGCACAGTGCGCACGTCAGCGCCGCCCGCGAGCAGGTGGGTGGCGAAGGAGTGGCGCAGCGTGTGCGGCGACACCTCCGCCGTGATCTCGGCACGCTCGGCGGCGGCGCGGATCACGAGCCACACGCTCTGGCGCGACATCCGGGCGCCTCGCGGGCCGACGAAGAGCGCCGGAGTGCCCCTACCGCGTGCGACCATGCCGGGACGCGCGCGCACGAGATAGGCGGCGAGAGCGCGGCCCGCGTAACTGCCGTACGGGGCGAAGCGCTGCTTCGATCCCTTGCCGAGCACGCGGAGGAACCCGCCCTCGCCGAGCGCCTCCAGCGGGTGCTGCAGGGCGTCGCCGTGCTCGGTGCCGCTGACGAGGTCGTCGAGGTCGAGGGCGGTGACCTCGCTGACGCGCGCGCCGCTGGCGTAGAGCAGTTCGAGCAGGGCGCGATCCCTGAGCGACACGGGGTCGTCGCCGCTGGCGGAAGCGAGCAGCGCTTCGACGTCTGCAATGGGCAGCGCCTTCGGCAACCGCTGCGCCCGCTTCGGGGTGCGCACGGCGCTACCGGCGTTCGAGGCCAGCAGCCCCTCGTCGTAGAGGAAGCGGTGCATGCTGCGCACGGTCGACAGGCGCCGGGCGATCGAGGCGGGGGCGAGCCGGGCGGTCTCGCCGTCCGCGCCCCCGAGGCCGGCGACGTACTCGGCGAGGGTGCCGGGCACGATGTCGTCGAGTGCCTCGAGTCCGCGCTGCTCGAGCCAGGCGGCGTACGCGCCCAGATCGCGCCGGTAGGCGTCCTGGCTGTTCTGCGACAGTCCGAGTTCGAGAGCGACGTGGCGGAGGTACCGTTCGATGCCGGCCGCGGGCGCGAGGGCCATCAGCGCGACCGTTCGCCGCGCACGGCCTCCCGCCCCGTCCAGGGCAGCAGCGGGTCGCGCAGCGTGTCCCAGCCCCGCGCCTGTGCGGCCGCAGCGCCGAGCACCGCGCCGGCGGTGACGGCGTTCTGCACCCGGCCGTCGAGCACGGCGGCCACGACCTCGTCGAGGTCGACCCAGCGGGGCTCGATCTCGGCCTCTTCCTCGGTGCGCACGTAGTCGTGCTCGAGGGGCGAGAGATCCCTGGCAAGGAAGATGCGCATGGCCTCGCTCGAACCGCCGGGCGACAGGAACAGGTCGAGCAGCAGGTCCCAGCGCGCGGCCTGCAGGTCGGTCTCCTCGGCGAGCTCGCGCTGCGCCGACACCAGGCCGCTCTCGCCGGGCGCATCCATGAGGCCGGCAGGGATCTCCCAGTCGCGGTGCGCGACGGGATGGCGGTACTGCTTGATGAGCAGCACGCGCCCCGCCTCGTCGAGCGCGAGCACGGCGACCGCGCCGGTGTGATCCACGTAGTCGCGCACAATCTCGTGCCCGCCCAGCTCGAACCGATCGCGCCTGATATCCCAGACCCGCCCGGTGACGAGCTTCTCGCTCTCGATCACCCGCACATCGTCTGCGACCTCGTCGGCGAGCCGCCCCGGAACCGCCTGATGCCCGAGCGTCATGGCGCTACTCGGCCTCCTCGACCTCGAACAGGTGCGCGGCGTCGCGGCGCTCGATCGCGGCAGCGGCGAGACCGGCGAACAGCGGATGGGGCGTGCCCGGGCGCGAGCGCAGCTCGGGGTGCGCCTGGGTCGCGATGTAGAACGGGTGCCGCTCGCGGGGCAGCTCGACGTACTCGACGAGCTCGCCGTCTGGGCTCGTGCCCGAGAAGCTCAGCCCGGCGGCCGCGATCTGGTCGCGGTAGCGGTTGTTGACCTCGTAGCGGTGGCGGTGGCGCTCGGAGGCCGAAGGGGCGCCGTAGAGCTCCGCGGCGAGCGATCCGTCGGCGAGCTTCGCCTCGTACAGGCCGAGGCGCATGGTGCCGCCGAGGTCGCCGCCGTCGATGATGTCGACCTGCTCGGCCATGGTCGCGATGACCGGCTGCGCGGTCTCGGGGTCGAACTCGGTCGACGACGCCGATGCGAGCCCGGCGACATTGCGTGCGTATTCGATGACCATGCACTGCATGCCGAGGCAGAGGCCGAGCGTCGGCAGGCCGTTCTCGCGGGCGAAGCGCAGCGCGCCGAGCTTGCCCTCGATGCCGCGGATGCCGAAGCCGCCGGGCACGCAGATGCCATCGACCTCGCCGAGCTGCGCACGTGCGCCCTCGGGGGTCTCGCAGGAGTCGGAGGGCACCCACTTGATGTTGACCTTGGTCGCGTGGGCGAAGCCGCCGGCGCGCAGCGCCTCGGTGACCGAGAGGTACGCGTCGGGCAGGTCGATGTACTTGCCGACGAGCGCGATCGTGACCTCGCCCTTCGGCTCGTGCACGGCGTCGAGCACGGGCTGCCAGCCGCTCCAGTCGATCTCGCCGGCGCGGCCTTCCATGCGCAGGCGGTCGAGGATCGCGCGGTCGAGGCCCTGGTCGCTGAGCAGGCGCGGCAGATCGTAGATGCTCTTCACATCCACGGCGTTCACGACCGCATCCTCGTCGACGTCGCACATGAGCGCGATCTTGCGCAGGTTGTCCTCGGTGACGGGCCGGTCGCTGCGCAGCACGAGCGCGTCGGGCTGGATGCCGATGGAGCGGAGGGCGGCGACCGAGTGCTGGGTCGGCTTGGTCTTCTGCTCGCCCGAGGCGCCCATGTATGGCACGAGCGAGACGTGCACGAAGAAGACGTTGTCGCGGCCGTACTCGTGGCGCACCTGGCGGGCGGCCTCGAGGAAGGGCTGCGACTCGATATCGCCGACGGTGCCGCCGATCTCGGTGATGATCACGTCGGGGCGCGGATCCTCTTCGGCCTGCAGGCGCATGCGGCGCTTGATCTCGTTGGTGATGTGCGGGATGACCTGCACGGTGGCGCCGAGGTAGTCGCCGCGGCGCTCCTTCTGCAGCACCTCCGAGTAGATCTGGCCCGTGGTGACGTTCGCGGCCTGCGACAGGTTGATGCCGAGGAAGCGCTCGTAGTGACCGATGTCGAGATCGGTTTCGGCGCCATCGTCGGTAACGAAGACCTCGCCGTGCTCGAACGGGTTCATGGTGCCCGGATCGATGTTGAGGTACGGATCCAGCTTCTGCATGACGACGCGGAGGCCCCGCGCGGTCAGCAGGTTTCCGAGGCTCGCGGCGGTCAGCCCCTTACCCAGAGAGGAGACGACGCCCCCCGTGACGAAGATGTGCTTGGTCGTGCCTGACGTATCGGCGCTCTGCTCTATTCCCACGGGCTTCAATCCTATCAGGTGTCATTCGTCGACGTCGAGGCTTCGGCGGGCGGCTCAGCGCAGCTCCTGCCGGGGCACCCACACCTGCTTGATGATCATGAGCACCATGGCGGTCACAGGGATCGAGATCAGCGCGCCGAGCAGGCCGAGCAGGGTGCCGCCCGCGAGCGCGCCGATCACCACGAGCGCGCCCGGAACGGAGACGACGCGGTTCATGATGCGCGGGGTGAGCAGATACGACTCGATCTGCATGTAGATCAGGTAGTAGCCCACCGCGATCACCGCGGTCATCGGGGAGTCGAAGAGGGCGACGAAGCCGACCAGCACGGTGGCCAGCACCGATCCGATGAGCGGGATCAGGGCCAGCAGGAAGACGCCGACGGCGACGAGGCCCGCGAACGGCACCCCCACGATCGACATCATGATGAAGCCGAGCACCGCGTTGATGAACGCGAGCACGACCATACCGTTGACGTAGCCGCCGACCGACTTCGTGACCTGCTCGGTGATGTCCATCACCTTCGCGCGCCCCGAGCGCGGCACGAGCGAGTAGAACGCCCGCTTGATCGTCTTCAGCGCGGAGAGGAAGTACAGGCTGAGGATGAGCACGATGAGCGCCGCAGTGAGCCCGTTCGCGATGCCCACGCCCGCCTGCCAGACGCCGCCCGCGACCGATGCCCAGTTCTCGGGATTGCCCACGAGCTCCTGCCCGGTCTTCAGCAGGCCGTCGAAGTCGACGAACTGGCCGAAGCGCGAATTGACATCGATGAACCAGTCCTGATGGGTGATGTCTCTGAAGAGCATCGGGGCACTGCGCACGAGCTGCGCGATCTGGTTCGTGAGCATCGGGATGATGATGGCGAGCAGCGTCGCGATGAGCAGCACGAATCCGCCGAAGACGACGCCGATGCCGAGCGGCCGCTTCAGCCCCTTGCGCTCGAGCATGCGCACGACGGGGTCGAGGCCGAGCGCGACGAACAGCGCCGCCACGACGTACATGATGATGGTGCTCAGCTGGTCGATCATCGCCCCGACGAGCACGGCGGTCAGCACGCCCAGCGTGACCGTGAAGCCGAGCTGGAACGGATGCTGCACGACGAACTCCCGTGCCCGCGACTGCGACCGCTCCTCCGCCGCGTCCTGGGCGGCCTCGCGGGCGTCCCGGTACATCTGGCGCGTCTCGGCGTCCATCTGCTCGAGGTCGGCGTGCACGACGTCGGGATGCGCCTCGAGGTACGCGGCTTTCACCGTCGGGCTGTCATCGAGGGCCGGCACTTCGCCGGTCGTCACGGCGCCGTCGGCGGCGGACCGCCTGCGCCCGAAAATCTTCGCCATGCTGGCGAGAGTAGCACTCGCCCCCGACACGGGGAACGGCGGCGCACCGGCTATGCGGTCTCGCGCAGCGCCAGCAGTTCGGCGGCGTGCTCGAGAGCGCTCCCCGAGTCGCTGAGACCCGACAGCAGCCGCGCCATCTCGGCGAGACGGTCATCGCCGTCGAGCACGACGCAGCTCGACTCGGTGAAGCCCCCCGCCGTGTCCTTCAGCACGCGCACGTGGTTGCCGGCGAAGGCCGCGACCTGCGCCAGGTGGGTGACGACGATCACCTGCGAGGTGCGCGCCAGCCGCGCCAGCCGTCGGCCGATCTCGATGGCGGCCGCGCCGCCGACGCCGGCGTCGACCTCGTCGAACACGAAGGTCGGCACCGGGTCGACGCCCGCGACCACGACCTCGAGTGCCAGCATGACGCGCGACAGCTCGCCGCCGGAGGCGCTCTTCGCGATGGGGCGCGGCGCCGAACCGGGGTGCGGGCTCAGAAGCAGCTGCACCTCGTCTCCCCCGCTCGAACCGAGCGCGTCCAGCGGCGTCACCTGCACGACGAACTCCGCATCGGGCAGCGCCAGCTGGCGCAGTTCGACGGTCACGAGGCGCGAGAGCTCGGCGGCCGCCTCATGCCGCAGCTGCGACAGCTGCGCGGCGAGGTCCGCTTCGCGGGCCGTGAGCCCATCGAGCCGGTCGGCGAGTGCGGCGACGGTGTCATCGTCGCCGTCGAGTTCGGTGAGGCGCCTCGCCCCCTGCTCGGCGTACGCCTGGACGCTCTCCGCGTCTCCGCCGTGCACCCGGAAGAGCTGAGCGAGCGCGGCGAGACGCTCATTGGCGGCGGCGAGCTCGCCCGGGCCGTCTTCATCGAGGTCGCCCGCGTAGACCGCGAGCTCGCGCGCGGCCTCGGCGAGCTGCAAGGCGGCGGCGCGCAGCACGTCGGCGATCCCTGCCAGCCGCGCGTCATAGCCGCTCACCCGATCGAGCTCCTGCAGCGCCGCATCGACGAGGCCGGTCGCGTCCCGGCTGAACGGGTCGTCCGATTCGCTCTCGAGCGCGTCGTGCGCCGTCGACGTCGCCGATCGCAGCGCCTCGAGGTTGCCGAGCAGTTCGATGCGCTGCTGCAGCTCGGCTTCCTCACCGGGCTGCGGGTCGACCGCGGCGATCTCCTCGAGCTCGGCGCGCAGGCGCACCGCCTCGGCGGCGCGCTCATCGAGCGCGGCGGTCAGCTCCGCCACCCGGGTGGCGAGCGCCCCGCGCTCCGCGTGACAGGCCCGGTACTCGGTCAGCACCTCCGCGAGGGCGGGGCCGCCGAAACGATCGAGCGTATCGCGCTGCTCGCCCGCCGACCGCAGCCGCAGCTGATCGGCCTGGCCGTGCACTGCGAACAGACGGCCCGCGAGCCGCCCGAGCGTGCCGACCGGAGCGCTCGCTCCCCCGACGATCGCGCGGCTGCGCCCCTCGGCGCTCACGGTGCGCCCGAGCACGAGCTCGCCGTCTTCGATGTCACCGCCTGCATCGGCGACGATCTCGGCGACCTCGGCGTCGGCGGTCTGCACGATGCCGTTGACGCGTGCCTGCGCCGCCCCGCCGCGCACCGCGCCCGCGTCGCTGCGCTCGCCCATGAGCAGGCCGAGCGCGCTCACGACCATCGTCTTGCCGGCGCCGGTCTCGCCCGTGATCGCGGTGAACCCCGGCCCGAGCGGCAGCGTCGTGTCGGCGATGACCCCGAGGTCCCTGATCCGGAGTTCTTCGATCACGCGATGCCTCCGCCGCGCTCCCCGCGCCACCCCGTGGTCGGCAGCTTGAATTTGCGCACCAGGCGCTCCGAGAAGACGGCCCGGTCGAGTCGAGCGAGCCGCACTGTGAGCGCCGAGCGGCGCACCTGCACCACGGAGCCGGCCGGCAGCTCGGTGCGCCGGCGGCCGTCGCACCACAAGACCCCCGGGCCGATGTTCTCGGGCAGGATCGTGACGGTGAGCTCGGATTCGGGATCGACGACGATCGGCCGGTCGAAGAGCGCATGCGCCGCGATGGGCACCATGAGCATGGCCTGCACGCCCGGCCAGACGACGGGCCCGCCGGCCGAGAACGCGTACGCCGTGGAGCCGGTCGGAGTCGCGAGCACGACGCCGTCGCAGGCGAAGTTGGTGAGGGGCCGCCCGTCGACGCCGACGGAGACCTCGAGCATGCGCCGCCCCTTCTCGACGCTCGCCTCGTTGAGCGCCCAGGTGTCGGCGATGGTCTCGCCCTCCGCCGAGATCGCCTGCACGTCGACCGTGAGCCGCTCCTCGACCGTGTAGTCGCGGGCGAGGACGCGCTCGATCGTGGCGCTGAGGTCGTGGCTCTCCATCTCGGCGAGGAAGCCGACATGGCCGAGATTCACGCCCACGATGGGGCATTCCGAGCCGCGCAGCATCTCGGCAGCACGCAGAATGGTGCCGTCGCCGCCGAGTACGAACGCGACCTCGAGGTCGACCACCGCGATGTCGCGCCCGAGCGTCTCGGTTCGCGTGATGTCGAAGTGCGGTTCGAAAGCCGTGCGGTCCTCCGCGTCGAGCACCGGCACGACACCGGCCTCGGTGAGGGCGCGCACCACCTCGACGGTCGCGGCGATCGCCTCCGGACGGTGCGCGTGCGAGACGACGAGCATGCGCCTGCAAGACGGCTCCCGCGCGGCGCAGGGCTCCGCTGCATCGGCGACCGCGGGCCGGTCGAGCGCTGCGCGTTCTTCGCTGCCGTCTGCGTCGTGCACGTCGCTCATGCGTCTCCTCCGTCAGGTCGTGCGGTTCGCGGTCGGGCCGACGATGCCGTCGGGCCCGCGCAGTTCAGCGATCCGCCCCTCCCATTGTGTCGGATCCGGCGATGCGCCGCGCGCGAAGTGCGCAAGAACCTCGCGATTGCCCGCGCCGCCCACGACCGGTGAGGCTTCGAGGCCCCGGCAGTCGTACCCGTGGGCCGCCGCCGCCGCCAGTACCCTGCGCATCGCCTCCGCCCGCTGCTCGGGCGAGGTGACGACCCCGTCCTTCACCCGACCGACCTCGAACTGCGGCTTGATCAGCAGCACCAGGTCGGCATCGGCGGCCGCGGAGCGCGCGATCGCGGGGAGCACGAGCGTGAGCGAGATGAACGAGAGATCGGCGACGACGAGGCTCGGAGCCTCGGTCTCGCCGGTACGCGCTTCGAGCAGGGTCCGGTCGAGCTCGCGCGCATTGCAGCCTTCCACGAGGTGCACGCGCGGGTCCGCGGCGAGCTCGGGCACCATCTGGTCGTGGCCGACGTCGATCGCCTGCACCGCTCGTGCGCCGCGCTCGAGCAGCACCTGCGTGAAGCCGCCGGTCGACGCCCCGAGGTCGAGGGCGAGCCGGCCCGCGGGGTCGATGCCGAAGCGGTCGAGCCCTGCGACGAGCTTTCCCGCGGCGCGGCCGACGTAGCGGTCGGCGACGGCGACCTCGACGAGCGCGCCGCTCGGCACCTTCGTTCCGGCCTTCGTGACGGGCCGGCCGTCGACGCGCACCTCGCCTGCCGCGATGAGCTCGGCGGCGCGGCTGCGCGAACGCGCGAGCCCCGTCTCGGCGACGACCCGGTCGAGGCGCTCCGGCGATCCCTGCCATCGCACGGCCGGTGCCGCGCCCGCGGCACTGTCAGCCATCGTGATCGCTGCGCTGCAGCTCGGCGAGCAGCTCGTCGTGCACCTGTTCGAAGCCGGCGGCGCGCTGCGCGAGCGGCTGCGACTCGATGAGCTCGATGCGGCCGAGCAGCTCGCCCTCGCCGCGCCCGTCGGCCCGTGCGCCGCTGTCGGCCTGCGCACCGTTATCGGCCCGGTCGTCGTTCATCTGCGTCTCGCCCATGGTCTCAGCGCCAGTGGTCCTCGATGAGGATCTCGGGCACCTTCAGCCCGTAGATCGCCAGCCCGGATGCCCAGATCGCGAGGCAGCCGGCGCGCAGCAGGTCGAGGGGAGATTCGCCCTCGGCGACCACGACGACGATATGCCCGTCCATGCGCACCTTCGCCGACCCCACTCGCACGGTGCCATCGCGCAGCGTCTCGGCGACCGGGTACGGCTCGTGCATCTCGGCGAGCGTCGGCACGATGAAGTCGGGCCGCATGTCCTTCGACGCCGCGAGGAGCTGCTTCGGGCGATCGACGCCCGTGAGCACCTGCAGCGACGGGATGCCGGCTGCGACGGCGCCCTTGATGTCGGTGTCGAGGCGGTCGCCGACCATCAGCGCGTTGCGCGTGCCGAAGCGGTCGAACGCGGCCTCGTAGATCGGCGTTTCGGGCTTGCCCGCGAACACCGGGAGGCGCTGCACGGCGGTATGCACGGCCGACACGAGCGTGCCGTTGCCCGGGGCGATGCCGCGCGCCCGCGGAATCGTCCAGTCAGTGTTCGTTGCGATCCAGGGCAGCTGCTCGCCGTTCGGCCCCTCGGCGAGCGCGTACGACGCCTCCGCCAGGTCTTCCCAGCCGACGTGCGGCGCGAATCCCTGCAGCACGGCCGCCAAGCCGTCTTCCGCGGTGCGCGTCCACGAGTAGCCGGCCTTCTCGAGTTCGTCGATGAGACCGTCGCCGCCGACGACGAGCACCTTCGATCCCGCGGGCGCGAACTCCGCGAGCAGCGCGACCGCCGCCTGCGGCGAGGTCACGATGTCCTCCGCCGTCGGGCGCAGCCCGAGCTGCTGCAGGTGCTCGGCGACCGTATGATCGGTGCGCGACGCGTTATTGGTGAGATAGGCCACCCGCAGGCTCTCGGCCGCGAGATTCAACGATTCGATGGCTCCAGGGATCGCCCCTTCGCCCCGGTACACCACGCCGTCGAGGTCGGCGAGCACGAGCTCGCGACCGTCGATGGGCGCGGGCCCGGTCTCATCGCGCTTCCTCCCGAAGAGACCCATCAGTCCGCTTTCCCTTCCTCCGCGTCCGTGCGCCCATCGTCGGAGCCGTCGTCGGTGATACCGGCCTCGGCGAGCAGCTCGTCGACCTCCGCGGCGATCGCGGCGTCGAACGACTGGGGCTCCTCCGCGGTATCGCCCTCGGGCGGGGTCGCGGCCCCGGTCACGGGCGCGCCAGCGGGCTCCGCCAGCGTGTCGGGTACGGTCGCGACGGTTTCCGCGCCCTCCGCAGGCGCCTCGTCTGCACCGGCCTCGCTGGCGACCGCTTCGGCCGGTTCAGCGGATCCGCTCGCACCTTCCGCTTTCTCGGACGGTTCTGGGGCGTCGGGTCCACCGCCGTACTCGCTCTCGGTCGCCGACTCGTATTCGACGATCTCGATCACGTCGATCTCGTCGGAGCCGCCGAAGTGCTGCTCGAGCGCACGCTCGGCGCGCAGCGCGTGCTCCGTCCATACGGCGGCTTCGTCGGCCCGGCCGAGCTCCTCGAGCACGGCTGCGTACGCGGCGAAGAGCTCGGGGCTCCACGAGAACCCGCGGTCGGGGTTCAGTTCGGGGATCTCGAGTTCGAAGAGCGCCTGCTGCGTCTGGCCGAGGTCGAGGCGCGCGCCCGACATCGCGATGGCGAGGTGCACCCGCTGCTCGGTCTCGAGCTTCGACGCGTCGATCTCGAGGCCGGTCTCGACGGCCTTCTCGGGCCGCGCGAGGCCGCGCTCGCACTCGACCATGAGGGCGACGTGGTTGTCGCGGCCGCTGAGACGGCGGTAGGTGCGCAGCTCGCGCAGGGCGAGCGCGAAGTCGCCGGTGCGGTACGCGGTCATCGCGAGGAACTCGCGAGCGACCGGGATCCTGCCCGCGCGGCGGCTGGCCGACAGCGCGTGCTCGTGCGCGAGCGCCGGATCCTCGTCGAGGAGCATCAGGGCCGTCGCGAGGTGACGTGCGACGCGCTCCTGTACGTCGGTCTGCAGCGTCTTGAGCTCGTTGCGGGCTGCGGGGTACAGATCTTTGGGCTCGATCTCCTCAGGGATCCAGGGATCCTGATGCTCCGAGCGCACCGGGCGCAGTTCGTGCTGCAGCCGTTCGGCCTCGGTGAACGTGCGACCTGCGCCGCCGCGGTCGCTCCGGCCTCCCCCGCGGGTGCCGCCGCGCCCCTGGGGGCCGCGATCCTGCGCGCCGCGATCGTTCGAGCGGCGATCGTAGGAGCCGCGGCCGTTCGAGCCGCGCTCGTCGCGCTGCTGGCGTCCACCGGAGCCGCGATCGTCGCTGCCCCGGCGGTCGCCGTACGAGCCGCGGCCGCCATCGCGTTCGTAACGGTCGCCGGAGCTGCGGCGCGGCCGATCGTCGCGCTCACCGCGACCAGCGCGGTCGTCGCGGCCGGAGTACGGACGGCGCTCGCGGTCATCGCGACCGCCGAAGCCGCGGCGCTGCGCGCCGTCGGCGCGGTCGTCGTAGCGCTTGCCCGGACGCTCATCGCGGTCACCGGCTCCCCGCCCCGCGGAGCGATCATTCCTATTGGCGTAGGGCTTGCGGAGGCCACCGGTGCGCTCGCCGGAGCCGGCACGCCCTTCACGGCCTGCGCCGGTGTTCTTCCGCGGACGGTCGTCGCGGGATTCGTAGGGGCGACGGGCGCCCCGATCCTCGCGGCCCTCGGAAGCCGGCCGCTGACGATCGTCGCGGCCGTACTGCTTGCGCGGACGATCACTACGGAAGTCACCGCGGTTTCGATCGCCGCGGTAACCGCCATCGCGGTTCTGCTCGCGGTCGCCGCGGGTGCCGCCGTCGCCGCGCTGGCCGCGGTCGTAACGATCGCCGCTGCGATAGCCGCGGTCACGGCCTTGCTCCCGATCCCGGCGCTCGTTCTCGGGGCGGTAGCTGCCTCGGCCTGATCCGCTGCGGTCCTGGGGTCCGTGACCGCCCTGGCGGGGTCCGCGATCCGACGAGTAATCGCGCGATGAGCGTTCGTTCATACTAATTGCCTCCAGGGCCCGTGGCGTTCGAGCGTATGACCGGGCATACGCTTCGGAATTCTATCGCTGTTCATATAAGTGAGGGCG